>MGUR01000077.1:9132-11154 GCA_001800075.1 Elusimicrobia bacterium RIFCSPLOWO2_01_FULL_59_12 | reverse complement strand
GCCGCCCAGTTGACGGTGACGCTGGTGGTGAAGACCCCGTAGAACTGCGGGCCGATCAGCAGGCTGGTCAGGGTGGACGTCGACGGCGGGACCGTGTCGGCGTAGGTGGTCGTGCCGTACCACAAACTTCCGGCCCGGACGAAGTAAGTGGTGTTGGCCGCCAGGTCGTTGACGTCGAACGTCAGGCCGGTCAATGTCCCGACGGGCGTGGTCGTGGTGATCAGGGTTCCGGTGAAATCCGAAGCGGTGGACGCTTCCAGGCTGTAGCCGCCGTAAGAAGCTACCGAGTCCCAGGTCACAGACAGGGTGCTGATGTAGACCCCGGTGATCTGGGGGGTGATCGGGGCGGGGCCCGGCAGGGTCCGGGTCGAGCCCGCGATCACCACATAGTTGGCCAGGTTATTCCAGTTGATCGCTCCCACCTTGAGGTAGTAGTCCGTGTCGGCCAGGAGCCCGCTCACCGTGAGGGTGGACAGCGCCGGGTTGATCGTTTCCGAAGATCCGTTGATGACGCTGAAGTCAGATGCGGTGGAAGCCTGGAGCCTGTAGCCTTCCGAGGTATCGGCGCCGGACCCGCTGTTGAACGGCAGCCAGTTGGCCGTCACCGTGAAGCTTGAGACCCCTGCGAATTGCTGGCCGGTCAAGAGGCTGGTCAGGGTGGAAGTCGAAAGCGGCGTCGTCAAGGCGTAGTAGGTCGTGCCGCCGTAGATCGCGCCCGCCCGGACGAAGTAGGTGGTGTTGGCGGCGAGGTCCCCGCTGTTAAAGGTCAGGGTCGATAACGTGACGCTCGGCGTGACCGTGCTGGCCCTCGGCCCGCTGAAGTCGCCGCTGGTGGACGCTTCCACGACATGACCCGTGACGCCGGGTACCGTTCCCCAGGTGACGGACAAGGTGCTGACATCGACGCCCGTGATGGCCGGATTGATGACCGGCTGTCCCCATCGAACGTGGCCGTCCGGGTCGCCGCGCTCGAAGACGTCGCCCGCCAGGGCGCCGGAGAAGTTGACGTTGTTCCAGTACAACCCCGCGCTCGATCCTGTGATGGTGTAGTTGTACTTGTCGGAGGCCGTGCCGTTATTGCCGTAGGTCACATCCACCAAGGTGATGGTGCTTTCGGTGACGTCGTTCAAAGTTATCAGTGTTGCCGTTGAGTTATTGACGTAGCTTCCCACGAAATCAAACGTCGAGTTATTGATGCTGAACGGTCCCGTCCCCGAGAGCCAGATGCCGTTTTCGTCCATGTTGGTGAAGCTGGCGTACTGGACGGTGAAGGCGCCGGAATCCACGAAGGTGTAGTAAGTCCCGCCCGAGCTCATCATATCGATCAGGGTTGGGGCGGCGGGGTCGCCCACGGCGCGGAAGCCGGCGCCGGGGGCGATGGTCAGTTTGGAGCGGCCGCTGTTAAAGGCAGGGTCGCTGAGTCCGAAGAGTAATTGCTTTTGGGTGTTGGCATCGCCTGACCCGCTGTAAAGCTCGGAGGCATAATCCAGGGTGAGCGTCGAGCCGCTCACCGCGTAGTAGTCTCCGTACACCCGGACCACGCCGGCGGCGCCGTCAGGTTTGTAGGAGATCAGCCACGCCCCTGCCTGGCTGAAACTGGCGGTGCTGATTCCCGGGGCCGGGTTCACCCGGGTGTTCTGGAGGACCAAGGCGCTGGCGGCGGCGGTGTTCGCGAGGTAAATTTCGGCGGTGGCGTCCGGCAGGGACGCCAGGGAACTTGTGTAGCCCAGATAACCGTCCGCAAAGCTTACGCCGGTCGACTTGGCCAGGAAGAAACCGTAGCTGGAATTTCCATAGACCGCATTGCCGCTGAACGTTTGGCTCGAGACGTTATAGAGATAAATCCCCGCGCCGGTATGGGTGGAGACGATATTGGAAATGAAGGTGTTGTTTGTCGCCGTGGATGAAAAAATCCCATGGCCCGCGTTGTTATAGACCGTATTCGACGTCTGGGTGTTGTTGGAAGAATTATCGAGCCGGATCCCGGAGCCCGCGTTGTCATAGATCGTGTTGGAGGTCAGG
>MGUR01000077.1:8410-9123 GCA_001800075.1 Elusimicrobia bacterium RIFCSPLOWO2_01_FULL_59_12 | reverse complement strand
AGCAGGTGTTCGACGTCAGGACGTTGCTGGAAGAACCATCGAGCCGGATCCCGGAGGAGGCGCTGTGCTTGATAACCGTGTTGGAGGTCAGGAGGTTGTTATTGGATGAAGTTTGGAGATAAATCCCGTAGGTCGCGTTGTTGTAAGCGCTGTTCGACGTCAGGGTGTTGTTGGAAGAACTGTTGAGATGAATCCCGACATAGCCGTTCCGGAACGTCGAGCTTGAGATCGACCCATTCGCGGAGACAAAAGAGATCCCGCCCTTGCCCGCCGCGTTCGCTCCCAGATAATCGAACTCCCCATAGGTGAGGGCAAAGCTGGTGGCGTTGGTCACGAGGTTCTGGATGTAGGCGGTGTTGGCGGCGGTGTCGGTCCCCGAGGAGCGCACGACGGCGTTGCGGGTGAGGTTCGCCACGCGGATCGTAGCGGTGGCGTAATGCGTGAAGGTGACCGATGTGATATCGAACTCGTCGCCTCCCAGCGAACCGTTGATGGTCACGGTCTCGGTGTCGATCGCGAGCAGGTCGCCCATCCGCCAGCCGGAACCATCCACCACGGTGAGGGAGTTCCCCGGGCCCACATCAGCGGTGGCCGTTGTGTGCGGCGTCTTGGTGGCGCCGTAAACGATAAAGTTGCCGCCGTCGTAGATCGTCAGGCCGTATTGGCCGGCGGAACTGCCGTAGGCCAGGACCAGAGTGGCGGTGACCGCCGCC
>MGUR01000077.1:3142-8375 GCA_001800075.1 Elusimicrobia bacterium RIFCSPLOWO2_01_FULL_59_12 | reverse complement strand
GGACCAGGGTGAAGGTGCTGGAGTTGACCGTGCTGAACTGCAGCGTGCCGTTGACGGTGGTGGTGCTGGCGACGGCATTGGAGACGTCGACCGTGACGCTGTCCCCCGCGAGGACCGTGACCGGGTTGCAGGCGGTGGGGACCGACGGCGGGGACCAGGTGAAGGCGTTGGACCAGTCCCCTCCGCCCGTGCCGTTGGTCGTTTGCGCGCCGCAGCCCAGGGCGGCCGACCAGGTGACCTGGTCCGCGCCGGGGTCCTCCCGCTCGAAGCCCGGCCCCCCGCGCGCCCCCGACCAGCTCTGGAAATGCCAGCTCAGGCCGGCCTCCGTGCTGGCCCAGACGTTGAAGTTTCCGGTCGTGCCTGAAGACCATGAATGGTTGAAGGTCACCGCGTAGAACGTCGCGGCGGACGCGAGATCGCGGGCGGTGATGTAGTTCGAGTGGCCGCTTGAAACGTGGGTCCCGGCGTAATCGAAGCTGGCGCTGGAAATGCTGATCCCTTCGCCGCCGGTGAGCTGGAGCCCGAGCTCGTCGGCGTGCCGGACCGAGGCGTACCCCAGGGTCAGGGCCCCGGAGTCGACAAAGGTGTAGAAGGTGGAATTGTCGTCCAGCCAGTCGATCAGGGTCGGCGCCGTGGAGACGCCCACGGCATGGAACCCGGCGCCGGGGGCGACGGTCAGTTTGGAGCGGCCATAGTTCAGCGCGGAGCTGCCCAGCTTGGCGAATTGCAGTTTCTTTTGGACGCCCGCGTCCTGGGAGGCGGCGATCAGCGCGAAGTCGGCATAATCCCCGCCGGCCGGGGACGTATAGGCGATCGTCAGCATGAACTGGGTATTGGGCTCTGCCGGGAACGGCCGGCTGACGCCGGAGCCGCTGTAAGTGCCCATGCTGCCAGTTGAAGAACCCACCACCTGCCAGGCGGAGCCGTCCCAGGTGATCGTTACCAGCTGGCTGACGGCGGTGGAGTCGGAGGTGGAATCCACGGAGAACGTGGAGCCGGACCCCTGCATCACGTTCAGGTTCATCGCCGCCGACGCGAAAGACCGGGCGGCGTAATCGAAAGCCAGGGTCGAGCCGGACACCGTGTAGTCGCCGTAGATCCGCGCCGCGCCGGGGGAGGTCGTGTAATAAAGCAGGTAGTTCCCCGGGGTGTTCATGGCGGAGGTGTCGATGCCCGGGGAAGGGTGCACGGGCGAGTTCTTCAAAATCAGCGAGCCGGCCTCCCCCCCGTGGAACCCGATTTCCGGGTTGTTGGGCGAAGAAACCCCGGCGCTTGAAAACCCGATGTTGCAGCCGGCGGCCACATTGGAGCTCGCGGTGTGGATGTCGAGCCCCTCGCCGGTATTGGAATAGACGCTGTTTGAAACGAGCGCGTTGTTCGCGCCGCCGACCATTATGATCCCGCCGTTTGTATTGCTGAGGACCAGGTTGGAGACCAGGTTGCTGCCCGAAGTCGTCATGGTAATTCCGGTGTCGTTGAAGTAAAGGACGTTCGACAGGAGGGTATTGCTGGAGGACATCAGGGTGATCCCGTTCCCGCTGTGGGCGTGGATCGTGTTGGACGCGATGAGTTGGTTGCCGGCGGTGGACCCGGTCACGTTGATCCCGTTTGCATTGTTGTAGATATCGTTTGAAATGATCCGGTTGCCCGGGGCGCTGCCGAGGATGCGGATTCCATTGCCCGCGTTGTCGTAGATGGCGTTGCCGCTCAGGGTGTTGCTGGAGCCGACCAACACCACCCCGTGGTTGTCGTTGCCGTTGAAGGCGTTCGAGACGAGCGTGTTCTGCCCGCCCAACTCAGGCCCCACCGCATTTTTGAACACCCTGTTGGAGATCATCCGGTTCCCATAACTCGCCTGTGAGCCCCCCACGCTCGACTCCGAATTGTTGTAGATCAGGTTGGAGACATAGGTGTTCGTGCCGGAACCCACCGTCCAGACGCCCCGGGCGTTCCGATAGATGAGGTTGGACGAGAGCGTGTTGCCGCTGGTGCCGTAAAAGTAAATCCCGGTATAGCCGTCGCGCAGGGTGGAACTGGAAACGGACGCGCGGCCGGTGACGCGAAACCCGCAGTCCGGGCTGTTCTGCCCGCAGCCGCTGTTGCCCAGATAGGCGAGCTCCCCGTAGGTCAGCTCGAAGCTCGTCGCGTTCTGGACGAGGTTGTTAATGTAGGCGGCGTTGGCGGCGGTGTCGGTCCCCGAGGAGCGCACGACCGCGTTGCGCGTGAGGTTGGCGACGAGGTCCCCCGTTCCATGGGCCAGGGTCGTCGCCGGGGTGAAGTCGATCGATCCGCCGGAGATCGCGGTGATCGTCACGGCCTCGGTGTCGATGGTGATCAGGTCGCCCACGCCCCACCCCGTGATCGGCGTGTCGACAATCATCGTGTTCACCCCGGCCGTCATGCTGACGCAACAAGGAATGACGGTGAAAGGGGTCTTGGTGGCGCCGTAGACGGCGAAATTGCCGCCGTCGTAGACGGTCAGGCCGTACTGCCCGGCGGAAGCGCCGTAGGCCAGGACCAGGGTGGCGGTCGAGCCCGCCTGGATGGGGTCGGCGGCGGTCCCGATCGTGAGCGTCCCGCCCGCCGCGACCGTCATGCTCCCCTGGACCAGGGTGAACTGGGTGAGCGTGTAGGAGCTGAAACTTAATACTCCGCTGACCGTGGTCGTGCTGGCGGTCGCGGTGGAGATGTCGAGGGTAACGGTCGTATCCGGCGCGATCGTCACCGCGTTGCAGGAGGTAGGAACAAACCCCGTGTTCCAGGTGCCTTCCACGGACCATGCGCCGTTGACCCGCGAGGCCACCGCCTGACAGGTGTTGGCCTGGACCCAATTGATCTTGTTGGAGGCGTCGTTTCTTTCAAAGGAGTCGCCGGCGAGCCCGCCTGAGTAATCGGTGTTCAGCCACGAAAGCCCCACGATCGAGCCGGAGATCGTGTAATTGTACTTGGTGGAGGCCGTGCCGTTGGCGCCGTAGGTGACGTCCGCCAGGGTGATCGCGCTTCCGGTGACGCCGCTCAAGGTGAGCAACGTCCCCGCGGGATTGGCGACATAGCTTCCCACATAGTCGAAGGTGCTGTTGTTGATCGAGAACGGCCCGGTCCCGGAGAGCCAGATGCCGTTTTCGTCCATTTGAGTAAAGCTGGCGTACTGGACGGTGAAGACGCCGGAGGACACGAAGGTGTAGTAGGTGGCGTTCGAATCGAGCCGTTCGATCAGTGTGGGGTTGGCCGCCGTGCCCACCGCCCTGAACCCTGAGCCCTGAGCGACCGTTATTTTGGAGCGGCCCGTGTTGTTGTTCCAGGTTGAGCCGGAAGTCGCCGAGAGCCCGAACTGCAGTTTCTTTTGCGTATTGACGTCGTTGGAAGCGGCGATCAGGGCGAAATTCACGACGTCGCCGGTTTGCGGGGTTCCCTGCGTGAACGTTATGTTGAATTGAGTATAGGCAAAACCCCCCGATCCGCTGAAAGTCCCTATCGCGCCGGTGGACGAACCCGTCATGCTCCAATTCGAGCCGCCGGTGTTGGTGATCGTGATGAGCTGGGTGACGGCCTGGGCGTTGCTGACGCTGGTCACCGTCGCGCTGTGCCCGTGGTTGGACATGTCGATCGGCGTGGTGGCGGTGGAGGCGTAGAGCCGGTCCTCGTAATCCAGGGTGAGCGTCGAACCCGAAAGCCGGTAGTCCCCGTAGACCTGGAGGACGCCGGGGTTGGTGCTGTAGTTGAGCAGATAAGTGCCCGAGCTGGAGAATGCCTCGGTATAGATCCCGGGCGATGGATTCACCAGCGAGTTCTTGAGGGTCAGGTCCCCGGCCAGGTAACCCATGTAAATCTCCCCGGAGGCGTCCGGCGCTGGCGCGGTTGAGCTGGAATAGCCGATGAGGCAGGCGGCGCAGAGGCCGGTTTGCGTCGTCGAAGCGGCGTAGATCCCCCAGTCGTTGGAATAGAGGCTGTTTGAAATAAAGGAGTTGTTGTCGCTGTCAAACGCAAGGAATAGGCCCGCGCCGGCGTTGTTGCGGGCGATGTTCGACGCCAGGATGTTGTTGTCGCTGTTGAGGACCAGGCTGATCCCGCTCCAGGTGTTGGTGGACGCCGTGTTCGACGCCAGGGTGTTGTAGGACGCGCCGTCATAAAGAGAGAACCCGTACATGGCGTTGTTATAGGCGGCGTTGGACGTCAGCGTGTTGCGGGCGCTGCCGCTTAAGTTGATCCCATGGGCCGCGTTGCCGTGGGCCGTGTTGGACGTCAGGGCGTTGTAGGGCGAATCGAGGAGTGAAATCCCGTGCTCCGAATTGCTCGAGGCCGTGTTGGACGTCAGGGCGTTGTACGAAGAGACGTTAAGATTGAACCCGTTGTAGGTGTTGCTGGAGGCCGTGTTCGACGTGAAGGTGTTGCTGGATGCGGACTGGAGGGCGATCCCGTAATTGTTGTCGTGGGCCACATTCGAGGTCAGGACGTTGTTCGAAGAGGAATCGAGCCAGAACCCGGCATAGGTGCTGCCGCTGGCCGTGTTCGACGTCAGGGTGTTGTAGGACGCGCCGCCGGAAAGATTGATCCCGTTGCCGCCGGCGCTGGAGACCGTGTTGGAGGTCAGGGTATTTGAAGAACCCGTCAGATAAATCCCCTCGCTGCCGGCGTCGGAGATCGTGTTGGAGGTCAGGGTATTTGAAGAACCCGTCGTATAAATCCCGATGGCGCCGGCGGCGTAGATCGTGTTGGAGGTGAGGATGTTGTTGCTTGAGGAAGCGTTCAGAACAAGTCCGTTGGACCCGGCATGATAGACCGCGTTGGAGGTCAGGATGTTGTTGTTTGAGGAAGCGCTCAGAATAAGCCCGTTAGCCGCCGCTCCGGTTTTGCAGACGATGTTCGACGTCAGGGTGTTGCCGGAAGAGCCGTCGAGCCGGATCCCGGGGGCCGGCGTGTTGAACGTCACGTTGGAGGTCAGGGCGTTATCGGACGACGCGTTGAAGGAGATCCCCCGCACGCCGCCGCGGAACGTCGAGCTGGAAACGGACCCGCGCGCGGACTCGAAATGGACCCCATACTTGCCCGCCGTGTTCGCCCCCAGGTAATCGAACTCCCCGTAGGCCAGCTCGAAGCTCGTCGCGTTCTTGACGAGGTTCTGGACGTAGGCGGTGTTGGCGGTGACATCGGTCCCGGAGGAGCGCACGACGGCGCCGCGCGTGAAGTTGGCGACGATGACCGGGGTGGTGGAATAATGCGCCAGGGTGAGGCC
>MGUR01000077.1:0-3136 GCA_001800075.1 Elusimicrobia bacterium RIFCSPLOWO2_01_FULL_59_12 | reverse complement strand
CTGCCAGTTCAACCCCGCGGTGGCCCCGACGGGGACGTTGGTGTCGTTCACCGCCAGGTCCGCGGTCCCCAGCGCCCACGGCGTCTTGCTGCTGCCGTAGACGGCGAAATTGCCGCCGTCGTAGACGGTCAGGCCGTACTGCCCGGCGGAACTGCCGTAGGCCAGGACCAGCGTGGCGCTGGAAGCGGCGGCGATCGGGTTGGCGGCGGTCCCGATCGAGAGCGTCCCGCCCGCCGCCACCGTCATGCTTCCCTGCACCAGCGTGAACTGGGTGAGCGTGTAGGAGCTGAAACTTAATACTCCGCTGACCGTGGTGGTGCTGGCGGTCGCGGTGGAGATGTCGATCGTAATGGTGTCGCCGGAAAGAACGGTGACCGTGTCGGCGCTGGTGGGGACCGCGGCGGGGTTCCAGGCGGCGGCGTCCGACCAGTTGCCGCCCCCGGTCCCGTTGGAGGTGGCGGCGCGCGCCTGCGGCGCGAACACGGGGAGCAGAAAAATGAAAGCGGAGAGAAAGAGAAGAGCGGATGGGCGGGCCGGCGGATCAGCGGGGCATCTCCCTCCGAAGCCGATTTCTCGCGCACCCGTTCCGCCGCCCCATGGCCGTTCAAGCATGCTCGCTTATATAAGGGAAACAAAAGGGGGACAAGTATCGGAGTTGTAAAATTTTTGTGACAGGTTTTAGGCCGATTTATAGAGGCGTTTTATAATGACGATTGCGATTCCGTGAGTTTTTTGTGAGGTTGGGAAAGCCGGTATACTGAAAGGGGTAAAAACGCAACTGCGCGCGCCTTTTTTGCCGGGGAACTGGCGGGACGCTTCGGGGGGGGCCGGGCTCGACTCCGCGGCGCGGAGCCGACAGCCCCCACCCGGGTTCCTTATTCAAGATTTTCTCTCTTGCCGAGAAGCGCTTTTTGGCGTATAGTATTACTAAGTAATACTTAGGAGGTTCTTGAATATGCCGAGAACAACTCGCATCGTGAGTCTTTCTCTACCGCCAAAGGTTGCCAGGATGTTTGAACGCATGGCGAGGTCCAGACGCAATGGAAAGAGCGGGTTATTTAGGGAGATGATCGAGATGTACAGGCGATCGCAGTGGTTGGAGGATTATAAACGACTCCAGAACTATGGGGCCCGAAAGGCGCGAGAAGCCCGCGCCTTTACGGAAGCGGACATTGATAAACTCGTTCTTGGCGGACGTTAAATCTTGCGAGTTACTTTGGATACCAATATCTACGTCTCGGCCTTCGCCCTGCACGGGAGCCATGCGGACGAGGCCGTGCGGGCCGCTGTAGAAGGAAGATATGAACTCATCGTTTCCGCAGCTCTCCTGGCTGAATTAGCGAACGTTCTCCAGCGGAAGTTCCAATGGGAACATGAACGCATCCTGAATGTTTGCAGAATTCTATCCGAGACATCGCTGGTCGTCAGACCGTCCATGACGCTGAGAGTATTTAAAGATGATCCTGATAACCGCATC
This sequence comes from Elusimicrobia bacterium RIFCSPLOWO2_01_FULL_59_12, assembly GCA_001800075.1. Lineage (GTDB taxonomy): Bacteria > Elusimicrobiota > Elusimicrobia > 2-01-FULL-59-12 > 2-01-FULL-59-12 > 2-01-FULL-59-12. Next base: position 1,659 of record MGUR01000077.1, on the reverse strand, counting down.
TTGGAATGTGCGCTGGCGGGGAAAGCGGACTTTATAGTGACCGGGGACAAACATATGCTCGCGCTCAATGACTGCCAGGGGGTCCGGATAATAACGCTGGCCGGTTTCATCGGAAAAATTAAATGAATCATGAAATCTCTGAAGCAGGCCCGGCAGGGTCAAACCATTCCCCGGGAAAACGTGAAACGGCGCCTTGAAGGTATGGAATAGGCCGCTAGATATCCAACCAGCCATCCGTCACTAATTTCTTAACCCGGTTCCAGCCTTATTATAGATACGATATTGAAGTTGTTAATCGAAGTTAATTATCGACTTGACCTTTCGGCCCACCTCTATTATGTGTTACCCGTAACACAGCGTTTACCGTCCCGCAACAGCGGCGTAACACAAGGGAGACATACTTCCGATGACCATGAATATGACGGTCGCTTTCCGCTTTTTTCTCGCCTTTTGCCTTTCGGGCCTTTCCCTGCCTGTCGAAGCCAAAACCCTTTATGTGGACGGGGCCGCGGGCGACGACGCCGTCACCTGGGCGGCCAACGGGCCGTCAAACCCCTGGCGGACGATCGGCCGGGCGGCGTGGGGCTCGGCCAACCGCGCCGCGCCGAACGGCGCTGAGGCCGCGCAGGCGGGGGACGTCGTTTCGATCGCGACCGGGACCTACGCTTCGGCGCTGAACGCGGGAACAGACCATACCCGCTGGATTGTCCTTTATAACCCGGCGAACAACGGCGCGGCCGGCAGTCCCATCACGTTCCGCGCCGAAGGGACGGTCGCGATCCAGGCTCCCTCATGGGACGGTCCTGTCATCGGCGCCTCGGGAAGAAACTACATCCACTGGACCGGGCCGTTCTATATCGATGAAGCGGTGATTGATACGGCGCCCGACACCGGTCCGGTCGTCCTGCACGACAACACCGGCAGCGGGATTGACGGCGCGATGATCCACGGGGCCGGGGCGACCTGGGCCGACAACCACAACGGCGTCCGCGTCGAGTGGTGCGACCAGTGCTTCATCCGCAACGCCATGATCGACAACTTCAGGTCCTCGCAGCATGAGGATGATGAGGCGTCGCGGAACGGTTCCGGCGTCACGATGTACGACTCCGACGACCTGCTGATCGAGCACAACGAGATTTTCAATTGCGGGTCGGGGATCTACATCAAAGGGGTGCGTCCGCCCGGCACGCAGGACCGCACCGTCGTGCGTTTCAACCTGATTCATGACGTACTCTCCCATGGCGTGATCGTGCAGGCCGCGGTCGACGGGCGCGTGTATCAAAACATCATCCGCGACAACCCGGTCGGTATTCTGTTCAACGCGGCGGGCGAGGAACCAGGCGGACATCCGGTCAACCCCGTCGTCGCCAACAACACGCTGGATGGCAATGGCGCGCCCGTGGTGCACAACACCGAGATGATCGAGAACGGCCGCTTCTGGAACAACATCGTCACAAACAGTAACGTCGCGCACTACGGCGACAGCCAGACGGGGCCGAACGACAACGACATCGAGAACAACAACTATTACGGGAATTCGACGTTCGCGCATTTCACCGGCGGCAACTATGATTTCGCGCAATGGCGGTCGGCGTTCTCGCAGGACGCCAATTCCATCACCACTGATCCGCTGTTTGTCGATGGAGCGAACGACGACTT
>MGUR01000076.1:58382-70638 GCA_001800075.1 Elusimicrobia bacterium RIFCSPLOWO2_01_FULL_59_12 | reverse complement strand
AGAAACGGGCTTGCAGGTGCTGGACGGTTATAAAAAAACAGGGGCCCGGATGCTCCTCACCCCTACAGGAGAAAGCTGGGCCCGGCACCCGGAGTGGTCCGCCTACTTCGCGAAAAACGCCCGCCTCCTGCATGGAGATCCGGATTATCTGATCTACCGGCTGCGCTAGGTCTTTGCCTTCGGGATAAATAATGTGAAGCAGGCGCCGCGCCCGGGGCCTCCGCTGGAAGCGTTGATCGTCCCCCCGTGCTTGTCCAGGATGCGCAGCGCCGCGGAGAGCCCCAGCCCGCTGCCCTGGCCTGTTTTGGTGGTAAAAAACGGCCGGAAGATGGTTTCGAGGTGGGCGGGTTCGATCCCCGCGCCGTTATCTTCGACAACGATCTCATAGAAGTTCTCGGAGGTTCGCCGGAACGACCACCAGGGGGCCTTGCCGGCCTCCCGTAAAACGACGCGCAGCGTCCCGCCCTCCGGCATCGCATCCGCCGCGTTTTGCAGCACCGCCACCATCGCTTCGGCGATCAGAATGGAATCCCCGGTGGCGCGGGCCGTCTTTTCCAGGCCCTCGGTGCGGAGCTCAATCCGGCGCCGGGTCAATTGGGGCTGCAGCGTGTCCAGCGCAGACCGGATCGAGTCTCCCAAATTCATCTCCTGCCGATCCATCTCTTCAATGCGCCCCAAATCCAACAACTTCTGAAGGATGCTCTTGCAATGATCGACCTCCTGCTGAATCTGCTCCAGTTCTCCCTGCATCTCCGGCGGCAGATCGTGCCGGCGCGCCAGCACCTCGGCGTTGACCCGGATGGTCGTCAGGGGCGCCTTGATGCGGTGCGCCACCTCCGCGGAAATTTGTCCCAGGGCGGCCAGGCGCTCCATATGGAAAAGCCTTTCCTTATAGGTATCCTCCTGCGCCTGCCGCTTCTCCCGGGTATCCCGCGTCAGCATCGCCGTGAAGGAAGCGAAAATCCATAAGTACGGAAGGCGCAGCCAGAATTCCGGATCCTTCGGGATTCCCTGGGCGCTGCTCGCCGCGGAATAGCCATACAGGAGCGTCGCGACCAGCGCCACCAAAAAGCTGTGAACGATATTTTCGGTGAGCGCGGTCCCCAAAATGACAAGGAAGTACGTCACATACAGATCCGAGCCCGGCTGCTGCGCCCAATACAGCGTGATTGAGGACAAAAGCACATCGCACAAAAACCAGGTCCCTTGCACGAGGGGACGCTGGAGCCAGGCTTGCGGGGCCGTCGCCAGAAAAATGAGCAGCGCGCCCATGACGACGCTTAATGTGATGAGACGCACCGGCCACTGCATCACCAACTCGCGCCGATACAGGAAGAACAATAGAAGGACGATGGTTAGAAGCGCCTGGAAGATGAAGTAGGTGCTGCGCCGGTTGGTCATGAAAGCGGGGGCGGGGTCATTCTGATTTGGTAAAGCAGTATCCGAGCTTGGGGATGGTTTCGATCCGGCGGCCGGCGGGCCCCAGTTTCTTGCGCAGGTTTTTGATGTGCGTGTCCAGGCTCCGGCTGGACACATCCGTGCCGTAGCTGGAAGTGTTTTCAATCAGAAACGTCCGGCTCAGCGTCCGCCCGGGATGCGACGCCAAAAGATACAGCACCTCAAACTCCCGGGGCTGAAGCTTGACGCGCTTCCCTTTCAAGGTCGCAATGCCGTTCCCCTTGTCCAGCACCAGCTCTCCCGCGCAAACTTCCTCTGTCCCGCCCGGCTGCGGCCGTGTCCGGCGCAAGACCGCCTGGATGCGCGCCAGGAGCTCTATCGCGCCGAATGGCTTGGTCACGTAATCATCAGCTCCCAGGTTCAGTCCCAGAACACGGTCGCCCTCGCTGGACATCCCTGTCAAGAAAATGACCGGGATGGCCTGGGTGGCGGTGTTGGTTTTGAGGGTTTTTAAGATCTGGCGGCCGTCCCCGCCGGGCAGTTTGACATCCAGGAGGATTAAATCCGGCTTATAGGCTATGGCGCTTTGGATGACGATGTCAGGGTCGGAGATGGCCTTCGAAGCATATCCCTGCTCGAGGGAAAACGACTTTTCGATCGCCTCGATGATTCGGGGGTCGTCTTCGACGATCAGTATCCGGGGCACCGTTGTATTCTACGGAATTCACAAAATGCACACAATGGCTTCGCAGGGAATTCACCTCCGGGGGGTAAACTTTGGTTAAGGAGCGTTAAACACCATGAAGCCAGGCTACCCCTATCGTGGTCAATTTGAGTCGGGCCTTACCCTGACGGAGCTGATGATCGCCACCGCGATCCTGAGTATCGGAATCCTCGGGTCGGTCGCCGCTTTCCGCTATATCGCCCAGTCGGCCCAGAACTCCAAGGCGCGGACCCTGGCGTCCAACCTGGCACAGGAAAAAATGCAGATCCTCAAACAGCAGTCGTACTACCGCCTCCTGGTCACGACCGGCACCGCCTACCAGACCGATTTTGATCCCGTCATCCCCTACGATGCGGGATATTACCCGCCAGAGTCGATTTTGGAGGGGGGCATCCATTTCACCCGATTGACCTATGTCCAGATCGCCCAGGAGGATTCCGGTCAAATCGTGACCCTCCCGCCCACCACGCCCGACACGGGCTTGAAGCGGGTGCTGGTGGCCGTCATTTGGCATGACGGTTCAACGTATAAGAATCTGCAGATCAACGGCGTCGCCTCCAATCCGGATACCGTCATGGGGACCGCCATCCTCACGGGCCGGGTCCGGAACGCCGCCACAACGGCCGGGATTCCCAGCGCGTCGGTGAACGTGGCGGAAAACGTGGGATGGCGGGATACCGCCGGCGCCACGGGGGACTACACCATCAATCTGTCTCCCGGCAATTACAACCTGGCCGCCGGCGCCGAAGGGTACTTCCCTTCCATGATCCCCATTTCGATCGGCGCCAACCAGACGCTGACGCAGAACTTTGACTTGACCGCGATGGCGTCGGGGACCGTGCGCGGTTCCGCCTGGATCAACGACCATCTCATCATCAGCCAGGTGGTGGGAAGCACGGAGGCGCCCGAGGGCTCGGGCTTTTTTCAGGAGTATGTGGAAGTGTTCAATCCGACCACCTGGACCTGGACGGTCGCCGCCGGAGGCGTTCCGGACATCGACCTCAAATATCACAAGCAAGGCGGGGCGCTCACGACCCTGCCGGTATCGACCTATCACGTCTCGACCGTTTTGCCCGGCCGGTATTACCTTTTTGCGAACACCGGCACCGTGACGGCCGTCGGCGTCGCGCGCGATGCGGATGCCGAGTACAGCGGCAACGTGATCGAAGTGAACGGTTTGGATGCAGGGAATGCGGCCGCCGCGGTCGGCATCGCCGGGTCTTCAACCCATGACTGGATTGACGTGGTCGGATGGTCCCGGGCCGGGGTGGATCCGCCTCTGATGGAAGGGGCGGCGATCGTCCAGGCGAACTTCGGCCTGGAGAACGACGAGCAGTTTGTGCGCCGCACCTCCACCTCCGGCGTGACGGCCGGTTTGGGCAACGCGTATGACACGGGCAGTAACAACGTTGATTTTGTGACCGACGGCCGTCAACCGATGATCTATCCGCCCCACAACAGTTCCGACGCGGCCCTTGGGGTGTCCGGCACGCCGGCGTACGGCGCGGTGATCTCGGCCACCGACGGCCTCTCCACGCCGACCACCGCCTACGCCGCGGGGGACCCTCCCTATGCGGAGTTTTTGCTGCCGGCGGTCGCCACCGGCACGCATTTTGTGTCGATCAGCAGCGGAAATCTGGTGCTGGAAATCGACAGCGTCACCGTGTCGGCGAGCGGGACGGTGGCCTGGACGCCGAACGCCGCGACCGATCCGATCTGGCCCTCGGCAGGCCATTATGCCGCAATCCTTTCGTCCGTCGCGACCCATGGATTTATCAGCGGGCGTGTCCGGAATGTCACGGGGGGCGTGATCAGTCCATCGATCCTTGTTCAGGCCGGGGACACCGCCCTGACGGTCAATTCTCTGGGGTACTACGCCATCGAGCTGTCCACGGGCCTCTACACCGTAACGGCCAATCCCGGCAACGTCAACGGCAGTTATGTCTCGCAGGACCAAACCGACGTGGCGGTCGGGCTCGGTCAAGTAACGTCGGACGTAAATTTCGTGCTCTCCCAGGGAGGGCGCCTGCAGGCGCGGGTGACGCGCGACGGCATCAACCCGCTGCCGGGCGTGGCGGTGATGGCGTTTGATTCCAACGGCGCCCCGCGGGATGAAGAAGTGTCCGGCGCCGACGGCCGGGTCCTCCTGATCAATCTAGCCACCGGGACCTACACGGTCCAAACCATCCTCGATTCCGGCGAGGCCGCCACTCCCGTTTCGTTCAACCCCACGGTCACCGCCGGCGGCACCGTCTTTATCGGCACCTTCACGATTGCCGGGGCGTTCGGAACCATCGCCGGCAGCGTCTCCAGCGGCGGAGCGCCGATCCGCACGGGCGTGATGATCGTGGCGTCGACAGCGGCCATCCCCAGTCCGCCTGATTTGAGCGCCGCCACGCTGACGGGGTCGACCTACTACCTGGGGTCCAGCGCCGAAGACGGCACCTTTCACGTGGACGTCCGGGGCAGCACGACCACGGCGTACCGCGTTTACGGATACTACTACACCTTTGACGGCGCCGCGCCCTTGCTGAGTTCCTCCAGCGTAACCAATGTCTCCGTGCTGCCGGGTGAAACGACATCGGGGGTGAACTTCACATGGTAAAACGACTGCAAAACCGGTCCGGTTACTCACTGGCGGAAGCGATGATCGTGGTCGCCATTCTCGGCGGCCTGGTCCTGGTGGGACCCGAGATCTTCAAGCGGTCCACCCAGTTTTTTATCCTCCACAGAACAAAGCTGGAACTCCAGCGGGAGGCTCGAACGACCATCGCCCTGATCAGCCGGAATTTAAGGCAAGCGCAATCGGGCACCCTGGTGCTGGACCGTTTGGACGCCAACCAGCCGTTCTACTCGCGCGTCCGTTTTACGCACGTGGATGGGAGCGCCGTGACGTTCTACCAGAGCGGCAAGGCGCTCCTGGGCAGCGTCGGATCATCGAACATCTCCCTCAGCCCGAACCTGCGCTACCTGGCCTTCACCTTTCCGCGATCGGATGACATGACCATCATTTCTCTCTCCTTGACGCTCGAAAAGGGGACCTACGAGCACTATGCCAAAGCGCTTCACATGGCGTCTGAGAAAGTGCGGGTGATGAACTGATGAAAAACAAATCGGGTCAAGTGTTGGTGGGTGTGATGGCGGTGGTGCTCTTTATCATGATCATGCTTCCCCCGCTGGTGAATTGGATCCAGGACGAATCACGGTGGACCGTCAAGGAACAGAAGTCAACCCTCGCATTTAACGTGGCGGAAGCCGGCATCGACCGCGGTGTGTGGAAGCTGAAGAGCACCACGTCCACCTGGTCGGCGGCTATGGCGGGGACGGCGGTGACCGGCTATGACTTCGACGCCACCTATAACGACGTGGCCGGGGGGAGCTACCGGATCCGGTTCTCGGCCGGCCCTGGCGCCAATCAGGTCACCGTACTGGCCGAAGGACGGGACACCGCGACCGAGGAGGTGAGAGCGCTTCAGGCCATTTTTCAAAACCAGGCTCTCCCCGGCGCCCTGATCGCCAACGGCATCATGACCTACCACGGCGCTTTTGAAGCCCATTGGGGGCCCGTGATGGCGCACAACAACATCGTCATCTCGGGGAACGCCGCGACGGAGTATTTCCCGCGCAAATTCTCCAAGCAAGTCGTCCTGGGAACGGCCGGACAGCCGCGCGATACCAATGGGATCACCCCGCCGAACACCGATAACGTCGAATGGTGGTCCGATTATGACGTGGCGGAACTGCCTCTGCTCGATTTCACCACGCTGCGCGCCTCGGCCGCCGCCAACGGGACACTGAACTACTACACGACCAGCGGCAGCGAGGGCGCCGGAAAGTGCATGGGGTGGGCGGGGCACGGGACGTGCCGGACGTACACCGGCGCCAACACCTGGGCGGGGGACCACCGCGGCCGCCCGCACTTCCACGATTCCAATCACCACGCCCTGTCCAGGCAAAATCTCATCTGGTACTGGGACGGCGACTTGATCCTGACCGGCGACATGTCGGCCGGGAACCATCGCAACGGACTCTGGGGAACCCTGATCGTTCGGGGCAATCTCACCATCGATACCGGCGACGGCTATGCGTTTTCCGGACCGGTCCCGGCCAGCGCCTGGATGGAGTACAAACGGATCAAGCCGTCCACCTGGGACACCTCCGCGACCAACCAATATCCGGCGGATGACGGCTATCAGGTCGTTCGCTCGACCTTTAACTATGGCTCGGAAAGTTGGACCGGGGGGCCTCCCGCCGCGAATACCGACGTGGGTCTTCGGGGCCTGGTGTACGTGGGAGGGAATTTAACGATTAATTCCGTAACGGACATCTCGGGCGTGGTCTGGGTCGTCGGCAATGTGACCAACAACGCGACGGGAGAGCGGGTTCTTGTATTTTATGACAGCTCTCTGCAAGTTCCGACCTTGAACGTGGTCCTGGTCAGACAATCCTGGCGGGAAGTGGCGCCCAGCGCGGATGCGTGGCTCTAAGGAGGAGGCTCCCATGGAACAGAGCAGCTGCAAGAAATACCTGACGTGGTGCCTCATCAGCCTGGGTTCAGGCGCGATCGCAGGCCTGGTTCTGGCGGTCGTTCGCGCGATTACCGGAATTTAACGGGCCCGGTGGATTCGATTGTGCCGTGCGAGGTGGGCGAATTGCGGCCACCTCGGATTTTTCAGCCGAAAATTCATTTATTTTTTGGAGCGGCGCCCGTTGGGTCTAGGACAGGGTTTTGATTTGCTTCTGGATTTCGCCGAGACGGCGGGCGAGGTCGGCGGCGTGCTTGGAGTCGGCGTGGGTGGCGGGTTTGGCGAGCTCGCTTAAGAGCAAATCTTCCGATTCTTTCAAGCGCTTGATCACATCCTGCTTGCGTTGGAGTTCCTGCCGGCGGTTGTACTCGGCTTGACGCTCCTGCGCCTCCCGCCGTTTCTGCTCCTTGGATTTCTTACCACCACTGTGTGCCTTCCCCCCTTGTGGGGGAAGGTGAGGATGGGGGGAGGTGTTATGTTTATGGTGCGCGGCCTCAATCTTTTCTTCCGCCCGAAACAAGTCGCCCTCTTCACCCTCCTCCTGGGCTTTTTTATGCAGAAAGTAATCGTAATCGCCGGGGTACCAGGTGACGCGGCCGTTTTTCACGTGCAGGATGTGGTTCGCCAGCTGGCGGATGAAATAGACGTCGTGGCTGATAAAGACCAGGGTCCCTTCAAAATTCTTCAACGCGCGGAGGAGCGCTTCGACGCTGGCCATGTCCAGGTGCGTGGTGGGCTCGTCCAACAGCATCACATTCGGCGGATCAAGCAGGAGCTTCACCAGGCCGAGCCGGCTTTTCTCGCCCCCGCTTAAGACCTCCACTTTTTTAAAGGCCGCGTCCTTGCGGAAGAGAAACGAGCCGAGCACGGAACGGATCGTGGTTTCCGAATGGCCCCGCCGGGTGCCGGACGCTTCCTCATAGACCGTGCGCCCGGGCTCAAACATCTCCGCGCGGTGCTGCGAGAAGTATCCGCATTCCACGTTATGCCCCAGCCGGCGTTCGCCCTCCTGAAACGGAATCGTGCCCGCCATCAGCTTGATCAGCGTGGATTTTCCGGAGCCGTTCGGGCCGACCAGCGCGACCCGCTGACCGCGTTCCAGGGTCAGGTCCAGCCCGTTATAGACCCAGTTTTTCCCGTCGTAGGACTGCCGCAGGCCTTTGAACTGCATCACGTTTTGTCCGGCGCGGGACGGCTGGGGGAAGGAAAACGCCACGGTCCGGGCGTCTTCCGGAAGAACGATGCGCTCCATTTTCTCCAGATATTTGATTTTGGCCTGAGCGCGGGAGGCCGTGGAGGCCTTGGCGCGGAAACGGGCGATAAAAGCTTCCAGTTCGGCGATCTCTTTCTGCTGGCGGGCGTAGGCGGAAAGGAGATGGTCGTCTTCGCGCTGGCGTTCCGCGAGGTAATCTTCGAACGAGCCGTGGTAGACCTTCAGTCGGCCATTGCGCACCTCCACGATGCGGCTCACCAGCGAATTGATGAATTCCCGGTCGTGAGAAATCAGGAAGAGCGCGCCGCGGTAATTCGCCAGGGTGTCCTGAAACCAGAGGAGAGATTCCAGATCCAGGTGATTGGTCGGCTCATCGAGCATCAGGAGGTCCGGTTCTTCCAGGAGAAGCCGCGCGATCGCCACGCGCATCCGCCATCCGCCGGAGAGCTCGGCCACCGGACGCTCGAAATCCGTTTGTTTGAAGCCCAGGCCAACCAGGATCTTCTTCGCCTTGGCCTCCACCGGCCCGCTCGCCGCGTGCACGGCGCTGAGCGTCTCCGCCAGCACGCGTTTATCGGTGACCGAGGCGGTCTCCTGGGGAAGGTAGCCGCGCGTGAGATCGCTGCGCAGGAGGATGTCGCCGCTGTCGGCGGCCTCCTGGCCCAGAATCAGCTTGAAGAGGGTGGATTTGCCCGCGCCGTTCGGGCCGACCAGCGCCAGCCGGTCGCCGGCGTTGATCTGGAGATCCGCCTCCTCGTACAAAACCTGCTCGTGAAACGATTTGGAGACGCCGCGTAAGGTGATCACTCCCGCGTCGATTACGCGACTAGCTTGGTTGGAGGTCGTGGCGGGATTCTGCGCAGTTTGACCCGCGGTATGCAGATACAGCCCATGAAGCCGCATCCCATGCAGCAGTAGGCTTTCTTTCCGATCCGAAACCCACGGACCGTGGCCCAGCGGGTCTTTTTCAATTTACAGTTCGGGCAGGTTGTCATGCGACATTGTACCATGTCCCGCCCCGGCACCGACGGCGATAATGCGGTATAATGTCGCCGTGAAAAAGGAGAAGCCGCTCAAACCCCGCGACCACCCCGCCCTGCTCCGCGATCTCCCTTTACGACTGGCCGAACTGGAGGTGGAACTTCGCCTGCACGCCGGACGGAAAGTCGACGACCGGCCGCTCAAGTCCATCAGCGGGGTGTCGCAGGTCGCGATCGGGCCGGAGAAGGCGGTTCAATTTGCGGTCGGCAAGAAGGCCTACGCCGCCGGGCACGCCGATATCACCTATGCCGACTCCAACCATGCCCGCGGCGTCCGGCACATCCGGTTCTATGAGGCCAAGAAAGTGGTCCTGGACATCGAAGGCGACTTTGAAGACCAGCAGCTGGGGTCCAACTTCCGGTTCAAGAATATCGACGTCTACCTCCCGGGCCTGTGGGAAGCGGACCTCATCAAGCTCACCGACCACCTGCGCCATCACACCTCTGAGCGGAAACTCGCCTTTCACAAAAAACGCGCCGCCGCGCTCGAGCGCCTGCGCCGTTTTTAAACCCTCGCCCCGCAACCCCGGAGGCCGCGCGGCGCCAACGCGCTACTCGCCGCCGTGCTTGGCGACGAACCTCTTGATATCCTCGACGTGCGCCAGGACCAGCTTCGCTTTCTTGATCCCGAACTGAAACGGAAATTTATCTTCCGCCGTCGCCTTCAAAACGATCATCGGGTTTCCCTTATACTCGGACTCTGACACTTCAGACATAATGATCTCCTTTCAGGTTGATACGGCGATCCTATCATTAAATCCCTGCTTCTTAGACCCGGGAAGAAGGCCCCATATTCATTTTTATTTTGATCTGCATGATGGCTCCCGAATTTCGCCCTTGAAGTTTCGGCCTTTTTAACTTACTTTCTTGCTATGGCGAAGATCCTGGTGGTGGATGACGACAACAGTATTGTGCTGGTCCTGCAGCATCTGCTCACGCGGGAGGGACACAGCGTCAGCGTCGCTTACAACGGCAAGGAGGGGCTGTCGGCGGCCCAGCAGGACAGGCCCGATCTGATTATCCTAGACCTCATGATGCCGGAGATCGACGGCATCACCGTGAGCGGCATTCTGTTCCAGGATCCGGCCCTCCGCCGGACGCCGGTGCTCATCCTGACCGCCAAAGGGCCCGCCGCGCGCAATATTTTGGACCTGGTCCCGAACGTCCGGCTGTATATGGAAAAACCTTTTGACCCGCCCGAGCTGCTGAAAAACGTCCAGCGCCTGCTCGCCGCCCCGGCCGCCTAAGAACCGAAAACCATTGATCAGGAGTTTGTCTAACCGGCCATGTCCCGCAGGCGGGTGATCCACTCCGGCGGCAGGCCATGGCGCCGCGCGGCCCGGATGACGACTTCAAGGTAAGCGGGTGAAGGCGTCAGCGACTTGCTCTTGGCCTCCGCGCGCAGCACCAGCGCCTGGAGGGTTTTTCCTTTAGCGGTGAGCACGGTGTTGATCCCGAGAAGATAATTGGAGCTCTCGCCTTCTTTCACCATGGCGGCGGAGATGGCGTCCCCCGGATGCAGTTCATAGACGACGCCGTGCACGGCGTCCGCGGGATCCGGCAGAATATTAAAGATCCCGCCCTGCCGGTAATGCGACGGAATATTGCAGACCAGCCGGAAGCCTTTCAGGACGGCGGGACTGGACTTGGCGAAACGGACTCTCTGCCGCCGCCGGATTTCACAGCGCAGACCGAGGTCTTCGGAATCCAGGTCTGCGCCGTAAGCGAAATAGTATTGGGCCATGGGGGGAATATGATTCAATGCACTATAAACTAAGTCACGGAGGAAATCAACAATGGGAAGCAAAAGTCCGAAGTGGTTGATCAAGCAGCGGCGGCAGAAAATCAGCGACGCCCGGCGGGCCGCCCGCCTGAAAAACCCCGGGACCCGCGATCTGGGGATCAAGCGCATGGCGCGGCACGGCGGCCCCAACAAAGCGGCCCATCCCTGACCCCTCTTTCGAAGCCCCCCTCATCAGGACATCGCCGCTAACAGTTCATCCAGCGGAACCAAAGCAAATCCCGTAACGCGGTCGGACATGCCGTAGGGGAGCACCAGGTCTTTGCCGTGAAGGAGACCCCCGCAGGTGTAGACGACGTTGGGGACGTACCCTTCGCGCTCCGAGGGTTCGGGACGCATCAGGGGTTCGCGCAGGCGGGCGATCACTTTGGAGGGGTCCTTGAGATCAAGGAGGAAAGCGCCGAGGCTGTAGGTGCGCATGGGACCGACGCCGTGGCTGAGGACAAGCCAGCCGTCCTTCGTTTCGATGGGGGAGCCGCCGTTGCCCATCTTGGTAAACTCCCAGGGGGAGCGGGGCTCCAGGAGGCGGCGGGTTTCGGGCCAGAAATGCAGGTTGTCGGAGGTGGTCAGGAACAGGCAGTCGCCGTCCTGGCGGGAGAGCATCGCGTAGCGGCCGTCGATCATGCGGGGGAATAAGGCCATGCCTTTGTTTTGCGCGCCGGGACCGTTTAACGTGGTGAATTTAAAATGCCGGAAGGTCTCGGTGACGAACATCTGCGGCAGCACGTTGCGGCCGTCGTAAGCGGTGTAGGTGGCGCAGTAGGTCGTGAGTCCCTTTTCATCCTGGTGCGCGACCAGGCGCACGTCTTCGATGCCGTTGCTCTGCAGCGGGGTGACCGGCATGATGACGCATTCGGAAAGGTCCTGCTCCGGGGGAAAATAAATTTCGTAGTTGCACTTGGCCAGAAGCCACAGGCCGCCCGCGATGGGATGGTCCTCGAACCGCCGGTGCGGGGTCGTTGCCTCCAGGGCCTCCCGCAGACTGTCCCGTAAGTTCACCAGGGTGAAGGGGTCCGGCAAGCGGCTTATCACGCGATCCGTCCACTCGCCCGCCAGGCCCATCTCCGCGACTTTCCGCCCGAAGAGCGCTTTGAAGTAGTTGGGGTTTTCGACCAGCTCGGGCTCCGTCAAAAACCGCGCCGGCGGATCCACGGACACATGGCGGCTTCCATCGATGATCCCGCTGCGAAACGAGATCGAGGAGATATGCCCTTCCCCCGTGGACCTCAAGCTCATCAGAAACCGCAGGCTCCCTTTCGGCAGGCCCGTTTGATCCGGATGGGGAAGGATGGACGGGTTGAAGAGCCCGGCGGATTCGACGGAATATTCAAACAGGAAATAGGAACCGATCAGCCGTTTGCGCGCTTCGGAGGGCTCCGCGCCGGCATGCAGGAGATGCTCGAGCTGGCGAAACCGCGCCAGAAAGCGCTCCTCCAGATTCCGGTGACGGGAGGAAAACTCGGCCAGCACCTGATCCAGCGTCCGGCGGACGTCCGCCTCCGGCAGAATGAGCACGCGGGAGATGATCCGGAGGTACTCCGCATCGGTCCCCAG
>MGUR01000076.1:56347-58359 GCA_001800075.1 Elusimicrobia bacterium RIFCSPLOWO2_01_FULL_59_12 | reverse complement strand
GGGTTCGGTGGATGTTCATGCGTGTTGATAGGCGGCCAGTTCGTTGTGCGCCTGCTGCATTTCGGCCAGCGAGACGAGGAACGCCAGCGTGGATTCGGCCCCCTGGTTCTGATTGACGCGGTCCACGTGCAGCCCGTCCCGGCAGCCGCCGGTATTGGGATCATAGAGGAAAAGGCCGAGGTCGTTGCGCCCCAAAAACCACTCGAAGGCGCGGCGCGCCTGGCTGAACCAGTAATCATCCGAGGTGGATCGATACGCCTCCAGGCACGCGGACACCATGGCCTGGACCTCAATCGGCTGCTGGTCGAATTGCGCCGCCGTGCCGCCGCGCGGATAAAAGCCGTTGGATCCGATCGGGCGAAGATAGCCTCCTTCGGCGGTCTGGATTTTGCAAAGCCAGCGCAGGGTTTTTAATCCCGTCTCCAAAACGTTCGCCCGGGACGTCTCGCGGCCGCTTAAGATCAGCGCATGGGGTAAGACGGCGTTCATATAGGCGACCGAATCCTCAAACCACGGCCACTCGGGGGCGGCGGTCCGGCCGTAGAGCCCCATCAAGAGTTCCGTCAGGGCGTCGCGAATCTGGTTCACCTGCCGGTCGCCGTTGAACCGGCGCAGGTACTCGTGGGCGCCCATCAAGGCCAGCGCCCAGGCCCGGGGTGAGCGGAATTCCGTCACCGGCGAAAGCGCCTGCGCGAAAATGTGCCCCGCCAGGGTTTGAAAACCCGCATTGCTCGAGCGGCCCACGCAGGTCCCCAGGGCGAGCAGGGCCCGGCCGCAGCAGTCTTCGGAGACAGGCTCCTCCACCCAGGAGCGGTTGAATTCCATCATGTTGCGAAAACGCTTGAGCTTCGGATCAAACGCATATTGAAGGAAGGCGGCGTAGGTCGTGGCGGCGTTTAGAAGCCGGGGGGAGTCGTCCCCCAACGCTTCCAGAAGCACCGTCAATATCAGGGCGCGCGCGTTGTCATCGGTGCAGTAGCCGGTGGAAAAGTTCGGCACGGCCACGATGGCATGTTGAAAGAGGCCCGTGGAGTCGCTCATCCGGTAAAGGTGGTCGAGCTTCATGTCGGGAAGTTCGGTGAGCTGTTTGTCCAGCGTTTTCACCGTGAAAAGTTTCCGCGTCAGTCCGGCGCGCTCGGTGCGGGCTTTTTCAAAGGTCTGCATGTAGGAGCCGGCGACGTTCCCCCACACCATCTCCCGCCCCATCTTGTAGGCCTGTTTGCGCATGGCATGGCGCCGGGGGTCGTCTTTTAAAAGCGCCGCCACCTCGCGCGCCAGAGCGCCGGGATCGTTGAAAGGAACCAGCACCCCGCGGCCCTCCGCCAGAAGCTCCTGGGCGTACCAGTAGGGCGTGGACACCACGGCCTTGCCCGCGCCGAAACAGTAGGCCAGCGTGCCGGAGGTGATCTGGTTTTCATTCAAGTAGGGAGTGACGTAGATATCCGCGGCGCCGATGAAGTCCTTGAGCTCGTCCGGTTCCACGAAGCGGTTATAGAAAATCACGTTCTTGTGAACGCCGTTTTTTTCAGCCAGCAGTTCCAGGCTCAACCGGTAGGACTCGCCCGCCTCGCGCAGGAGGTGCGGGTGCGTCGCCCCCAGAATGATGTAGACCACGTTGGGGATCTCGGCCACGATGCGGGGAAGGGCCTTGAGCACATTTTCAATGCCCTTGTTCGGCGAGAGCAGGCCGAAGGTCAGGAGCACCTGCTTGCCTTCCACGCCGAAGAGATCCTTGTAAAAGCCGGAGTCCACAAACGAGGTTTCCGGAATCCCGTGGGGAATCAGATCGATCTTGGCGGGAGGCGCCTTGTAGAGGTCCTTCAAGAACCCCTCGCCTTTTTGGGACATCACCACCAGCCGCGTGGAGAGTTGAATCAGCTCCTGCATCACGCGTTTTTGATCCGCGCTGGGTTCTTTGAGGACGGTGTGCAGGGTGGTCACGATGGGGATGTTCACCTCGCGCAAAAGGGCCAGGAGATGCCCGCCCGCCGTGCCCCCGTAAATGCCGAACT
>MGUR01000076.1:48897-56337 GCA_001800075.1 Elusimicrobia bacterium RIFCSPLOWO2_01_FULL_59_12 | reverse complement strand
GTTCTGCTCCTCGATTTCAAAACGCACTTCCGGGGGGTAATCGTAGCCTTCCTCCACATCGTTCACCGGCACCGAGAAGCACTCGATCTTGGGAAATTGGGACGCCACGGAGGTGCACAGGTCCGTCGTGAAGGTGGCGATGCCGCACTTTCGCGGCAGGTAGTCGCCGATAAAAGCGACGGCGCGGATTTCAGACCGGGACTTCATCCCCCAGATGATGACATATCAGCAGGGGGGGATTGGGCACCGAAAAAACTACAATGGGGTCATGAGCCGAAACCGGCCCTGGCATTTTCGCAGGCAGAAACCCGGCGCGCGCCCGGGAGGCTCCCACGCGCCGCGGTCGCATCCCGCTGCGCACGGGCAACACCCGCCTCATCCACACCGGCCGTCCACCCCGGGCGCGGCGGCGTACGTCGAAGGCGTGCTCCAGCTCAAGGGAACATTTGGCTTTGTTTTATCGGAAGACCCGAAGGCGGGCGATGTCATGGTCACCGGCCCGGGCCTGAAGCTGGCGATGGGCGGAGACCGGGTCCGGGCGCGGGTGACCTCCGCGCCCGGAGCGGTGCGGCGCGCCGGCGAAATCGTGGACGTGCTGGTGCACGCCCGGCAGACAGTGGTGGGAACGTTCCGGCGGATGGGGAACCTGCCGGTGGTGATGCCGGAAGACGACGGCCCGATGGTGCATCTGGCGGATCTCCAAAGTTTTGTGCCGCATGTCGGGGACATCGTGACCGCGCGCATCCAGACCTGGGCGTCGGCCCAGAAGGCCGCGCAAGGCGTGTTGACGGAGGTCCTGGGGCCGCGGGACGCGCCGGGCGTCGACCTGCAAAGCCTGATCCGCAAACACGAACTGCCCGACGCCTTTGAGCCGGAGGTGATCCGGGAAGCGGACGCCTGTGGGGCGGACGTTCCGGACAGCGCCTGGCCGCAGCGGGAGACTTTTTTTAATCAGCGGGTGTTTACGATCGACGGCGCGGACGCCAAGGACTTTGACGACGCGGTGCACCTGGAGCGCCTGGCGGGCCCGTCCGCCGCAGCCTCCGGCGAAGGCGGATGGCGCCTGGGCGTGCATATCGCGGACGTGGCGCAGTACGTGAAAGAAGGCTCCGCGCTCGACCAGGAAGCCTACCGCCGGGGGACGAGCGTCTATCTCAGCGGCACCGTCCTTCCGATGCTCCCGTTCCCGCTCTCCGACAATCTCTGCAGCCTGCGCCCGGACCGCGTCCGGCTGACGCTCTCCTGCGTCATGGACATCGACCCGCGCGGCCAGGTCGTCTCCGCGCGGATCGTGGAGAGCGCGATCCGCAGCGCGCGGCGCTTCACCTATGAAGAGGTCGAAGCGGTCCTCAAGGGCGAGGCCGTCCCGAACGTCACGCCGGAGATCGCCTCCGACGTGCGCGAGATGGGCGCGCTCGCCCGGCTGTTGCGCGAGAAACGGTTCGGACGCGGATCGCTGGACTTTGATTTTCCCGAACCGGACGTCGTCACCGGCCTGGACGGCCGCCCGACCGACATCCGCCGCCGCGAGCGCCTGGAAAGCCACCGCCTGATCGAAGACTTCATGCTCCTGGCGAACGAAAGCGTGGCCCGCTCGATGCGGCACCACCCGTTTCTCTACCGCATTCATGAAATACCGGACCCCGCCAAATTGGAAAAACTGCACAAGACCCTGGAGCTTCTCGGGATTCAGACGCCGAAGCACATCGACCCGCATCATCCCCTGGTGCTCCAGCGGGTGATCCAGGCCAGCGCCGGAACGCCGGTCCAGGCGATGGTGCACCTGATGGTCCTGCGCAGCCTCAAGCAGGCGGCCTACTCGCCGGTGAACAAGGGCCATTACGGCCTGGCGTCGGCGTGCTACACGCACTTCACCTCCCCGATCCGGCGCTACCCGGATTTGATCGTCCACCGGATCTTGAAAGAAGGCCTCCACGCGCAGGCGCGGGACGCTCACTGGAAAAAAGAATTGACGGCGATCGCCGGGCATACGTCCCGGCGCGAGCGCGCGGCGGTCGACGCGGAACGGGAATATCTCGACGTTCAAAAGGTCCGGCTGATGGAATCGCGCGTGGGGGGAACGTTTACGGGCGTGATCTCCAGCGTCACGAATTTCGGCCTTTTTGTTCAGCTGAACGAGTTTTTTGTCGAAGGCCTGGTCCATATTACGAACCTCGGAAAAGATTACTTCGTCTTTGACGAGGCCCGCATGACCCTGCGCGGTCGGCGCAGCGGCCAGGCGTTCGCGATGGGTCAAAAGGTCACCGTCCAGCTCGCCGCCGCCAACGTGCTCAAACGCCAGCTCGATTTCCAACTCCTCCCCGCCGAAACGTCATCCCCTCAACACTCGAAAGATGTCCGCGCCCGCGGCCATCACCCCAAAGACCGCAAACACCGCCGAAGACTCTAATAACCCGCCCGGCCTCCGAAATAAAACTGAACAACCGCCTCTCCTGCCGGGTCCAACAGGCAGGAGGCTATTTATGAAATTCCCCGGGGGAAGACGGTAGTGGAGGGGCCAGGGGGGCCTGCTAGGCGGGATGACGTTCTATGAAATTCCATACCTTGGAAACCACTTGGTCCATGTTGATATAGTCCCAGTGTCCACTACGGCCGACCAGAAAAATCCCCTTTCGCGCCAAGGCCGCATCGAGTCGTTTCAGAACACGGTGCAGGCCGGCCGTGGGAATCGGATAGGTATAGGGAACGAATTTGCTGACTAAGCTTTCTACATCCGACATGCGTGCGAGGATCCCGGCACGCCGCAGATCTCGCAGAACCCTTGATTCAATTCGCCGCTGTGGCCACTGGCGTAAGTCCCCCTTGTGCGTAATCTCCGCTACAAGGTGGCGTCTGCGTGACTGATAAAAAACGTGCATCATGTTCACCCGGTAGAAGATTTCCGGCCCGGCGAAAAAAAGCCAGTGGCAGTCGTCAAACCGACGGAAATGGCATCCTTTCTTCAAAGCCACTGATACGAAGATCGTATCGTTATGCTTGAAGTGACTGCTGTAACGGCGAAACTGCGAGAAGGGCTGGATCTTGAGGAACTTTTTCAGGGGAATAGCGGAAATCAGACGTCGAAATCGGTATGTGTTTTTACTCGTTGTCACCGCATATACGCCGTCGATACGCTCGACTTTTAATACGGATTCGGATGTCCGGACCCACCTCTGAATACGCTGAGACAGGAGTTCCGTGAGTTTGCCAATGCCGCCTTTCGGGTAAAGAAAGACGGATTGGACCTTTCGCCCGATGGAAGGTTTTCCGAACGCTGCTTCAATGACGGCTCGAAGAGGAGCCGGGTCGATCTTCTTTTTTACCAAGTCCATGGAGATCTGGCGCAGCGGGGCGTTCCAGATCTTTCTGTTGTAAGGGATCATGAAATGCCGGGCGATGCCGGAGCCTAGGCCATGGTCGATCCAGTCCCTAAGATTGCGAAATGAGCGCCGCTTGTTAGCGGATGCCGCCAGATAGCCTTCCAAACAGTCGATTCGATGCGGCAGAGGGAGCCCCCCGATCCCATTTTCAAAGGGATAGTCGACTTCGTAAATCTGGCCGTCGTTCCCATGGTGCACGACACGGACCTTCCGGTGATGGACTTCATATCGCACCGGCAAGGAACGCAAATAGCGCATAACCTTGGGGTCATGGCTGTAAAGCGCGTGCGGGCCCGTGTCACCCGCTACGTCCTTGAAGCGCACGGTGCGCGCCAGTCCTCCCGGAGTCGCCTCTTGCTCAAGGACGAGGAATGGCACACCGCGCTCGCGCAGTTCGTTCCCCAAAAGAAGGCCCGTCCATCCGCCTCCCAAAATGCCTGTGTGGATTACTGGATCCATGAAGTCCATTTTCGCGCTATTATATAAACGTCATGCCGCGATTCGCAGTGATTCTGCCCGTCTACAATGAAGCGATAACGATTGCTTCGACGCTCCGGGAATTTTATACGGAGCTGGTGTCCAAATTGGATGAGGCGGTTCTAATCGTGGCGGAAGACGGCAGCACTGACGGCACAAGAGAAATTTTACGGGATTTGAAAGCCGAGATTCCCTTCCAACTCATCAGCAGCCGTGAGCGCAAGGGTTATACAAAAGCCGTTCGGGACGCTCTGGCGCTGTCGTCCGCGGATTGGATCCTTTTCAGCGATTCCGATGGGCAGCACGATCCGCGTGACTTCTTTAGCCTCTCTGAGGTCGCCCTTCAATACGATATCGTCAGTGGATACAAAAAGCATCGGCATGATCCTTTTTACCGGCTGGTGGTTTCCCGCGTTTACAATGTGCTTATTGGGATGCTTTTTGGCGTCTGGTTCCGCGATATCAATTCGGGATTCAAGGTGATCCGGCGCGACGTGATCAAGGCCGTCCTGCCGCAAGTAAAAGATCTTCCTCATTGCGTCATGTCCGAATTCATGCTGAAAGCCCATTTAGCGGGATTTCGGATCCGGGAAATGCCCGTGGCGCATCGGGCTCGTCGCCAGGGTCAAAGCCTTTTCAATTGGAGAAACTTACCGGCGGTTGCGATGAGAATTTTCAAAGGTTTACGGATGATTCGGCGTGAAATCTCAGGTCGGTCCCAACAATTCCGCAATGAGGGCACTCAAAATGGTCGATAGAAAACGTTCGATCATTGGGATGCGTGGGCGGCTTCGCGCTGATAGAACTGGACTTGGAAGGTTTGCCAGGGGGTTGCCCGGATATCCGGTTGTTCTCGGATGAGCAGGGTCGGTTTTTGTATGCGTGACCCCGGCATTTGGACGATGCGTACAGACCAGTCGCCCGAAGGAGTAAGCGTTCCAGGCAGGGATTTTGTCGGCACCTGCTCACCGTCGATCAAGGTTATGTTCGAACTCATCGCGTCCGGTACCAAGAGCCAGGCCGCGCAGAAAGGACGAGCGGGCAGCAAGTTATGGGCTTGATATTCGAGAAAATCCCGCGCCAGGAATCCTGTCTCCGTTAGTGTTTTGCCGGAGTCATCTCTCAATCGGCGCGCAATGAGAGAGCTTCCCCCGCCTGCGTGAACCTGGTGGTCGCCGGACGACTGCGGATCTCCAAAATTGATCTGATCTCGTAGGCGCCATTGAGGTCCCCCGCATTGCCGCATCGCCAGCGACGCAAATCGGCCGTCCCGCTGATCTCCGGACCGGGCAGAGGCTCGCCGAAACCTCGGAAGTAAATACCGCGCACGACAGCGGCAAGACCGATAATTAAAAAAATATCCCTTGCTTGCGATGGCAGGGGTTTCCTCCCATGGCCTATGGCAGGCGGCTGCTCTGCCTTTGCTACCTGCCAGACAGCTATTCGCTCTTTAATGCGGTTGAAGAAGTAATCCAAATTTCTTTTCATGGCAAAGTTCGCAATTGAGGCTGTATTCATGGACGAGCAGGGCACTTTCGTGTATCCTGTCGTAACAGTTCCTGGCTGGATGCGGACGGCAGTCTCTGGTCAGGAGCAACCAGTTTCGCTGGCTGGCAGTCTTATCTGCAATCGTGTAATAGACGGGTCCAGCCCCAAACGATCAGGAGGTCGAAGTCGATGATGGGTTCGGTCCTTTTTTCACTGGGACAATATACCATGGCAGCCTTTCTCCCCGGCGGCGATTTGGGCGTCATAGGATTGGCCTAGACGATGAATACCCGACAATAATCTGCAGGAGTCCACATGAAGACGGTGACTGAAAGGATTCAGACTTTGCGTGATTTGCCAGCACTAGGGAGTCGAATCCGTGACATGGCCTCGGGATTGCTGAGTCTAATCGCTGTCTCAGCTTTCATCGTCGCTGAAGCACTCCGCATCCATGGCGTTGCGATGGGAACGCAGGCATCCAAACTTGGATGGACACTGTGGATGGTGGTCATAATTCTTCCAATCCTTCATTGGAGAACGGTTAATGTTGCCGCTCGCTGGCTGCTTCTCTGCACCCTGTCGTCGGCCGTTTTATGGCTGTATTACTTTCATGCTCATCTAAATCATGCTGGGATTGATTGCGACGCCGCCTATACCTATATAGGGCTCCGGTGGTTTCTGCAAGGGCATAATCCCATGACGTTTGCGGCCGCTACATATTCGTATCCCCAATTTCCTCTAATGTTCTTGATTCACCTGCCTGCCTCTGCAATAGGATTCCATAAGCTTGGAGCGTTGTCCGCCGTTCTGGGACCCCAACTATGCATAGCTGGTCTCATATCTTTCGCCGTCATGACGTTGACTGGATCTAAACTCCACTGGCAAATTATCGTCACCACCGTTGCATCTGCCGTGATGTATAACCGCTTTTTTATTCAAGCCAGCGTTTCCTACATGTATTCTATCCCCGCCTTGATGTATTCATTTCTATTTCTGCTGTGCTTGCAGCTAGAGAGACAACGGAACGACATTTGGTTGGCTGGATCGAGCCTCTTGGCTCTTTCGATGTTGTTTTATTACACCGCCTTCATGTACGCGTTACCGTTGTCCCTATTCGTGCTCTTATATTGCCGCCCGCGTTTAACCACCGGGGTCGTCCTTCAACACCATCGTCTGTTGCTCGGTACAATCATTCTGATAATCCTAACCATGAGCATTCGCCCAGATTTACTAATGCGACGCGTGGAGGATGTTAGCGTCCATGCCGTGCAGGCAGGAACATCGTTCACAAATAAGTTGAGAGGAGGTTGGCACTTTGTTTCAGGGCCATTCTTTCCGGATTTAGTGAGGCGTTGGACAAAAGAATATTCCGGTTCCTGGCACTTTACGAATCTTCCTCCTCTGGGCGGAGGACTTTGGTGGATTATGTTGCTCAACTTGAGTCTGAGTGTTCTGGCGACATCCCCCGGTCGGAGACGGTGGGCCGGATGGCCCTTGTTCTTGATCGGCACAGCAATCATTACGCTTGCAGCTATGATTGCGACGGATTGGGAGGATAAGCGCCTCGCTGTATTTTTTTGGGCGCTTCTTGGAAGCGGTCTTTTTTTCGTGTTTCGGTTACCCTTTCAATCAAGGCGAGGGCAATTGTTATTGCTACCGTACGCAATTATGCTTGGCCTGTGGAATTTTTACGACACGGGCCATCTAGCCGGGAGGGTGTATCCTTCGCCTGGTTACGCTTATCGTTCGTACAACGCGCTTGAAATGCTGCGTCAATTCCTGCGTGAACGCGACCTTCGTGGCAGCCGAATTTTTATTGTTAACGATTCGCTTTTCCCGATGCGCGAACTTTACGAGGAAGATCTTGTCCATTCTGGGATGCATATAACATGGATCGCCGCTGAACAGTTTTGCCGTCCAGAGGGACTTCCTATTGAGACGTTATCTGACGAGCCCGAGACTCCGGTCTTTTTGCTGCATAACACAGAATTTTGTCAGAAGGCTTCGATGTTGAATGGTGAGGGGATACAGATTGAAAGATCATCGGGTCCCACAAGTCTTTATCGACTTTTGAATAATCGCCAGGCTCGGGGTA
>MGUR01000076.1:35037-48884 GCA_001800075.1 Elusimicrobia bacterium RIFCSPLOWO2_01_FULL_59_12 | reverse complement strand
AGCTGCTTAACTGCTTTTTTAGACAATAAGGAAGTTAAGCAGCTACGTCCCCTGGCCCTGTATTTGGCGATGCTGGGGTGGTCGTTGCAGTTGCCTTCGAAGTGAGCATTTTTCTTCATGATTGAACTCCCAGGAGGCAAAGAATTTTGTCGGATAAGGCCGCGCTGCGCTCCGGCGCCGCCTTTGCCTCCGTGGATTTGCGGTAGCTGGAGCAGGTGACACAGAGCTGCCGAACGTAAGAGGAGCAGACCTTGCACATCGCCAGATGCATGCGCACGAGCATCTTCTTGAAGAAGCTCAGCTTCTCCAGCTCTCCGCTGGAAACGGCTCTGGTGACTTCAAGGCAGGACGGCATTCCCATCACGGCTTTGATCTCCATTTCTTTTCAAGGCAATCCCGCAGCTTATTGCGCGCCCGGAACAGGATCACTCCCAGATTGGTCCCGGAGATATCCAAAATTTTACAGATCTCTTGCGAACTTAAGTCTTCGAGCTCGCGCAGATGAAATGCGGTTTTTTCCTTAATCGCGAGCTGTTCTGAGCATCGGTCTATCCATTCTTGAAGCTCTTTCCCCAAGGCCTCATCCTCGGGCCCTTTAGGCGGAGCCGACCACATTCCGCCGCCGGTGAAGCGGCTTTCGAACATCTGATCGTAAATATCGGCGGCCTCTTCGCGGACGCGGCTCGATCGGGCGCGAGACGCTTTGTGGTAGAGAATACTGAACAGGAATGTTTTGATCTTGGAGCGGCCCTCGAAGCGCTCGGCGCCGGAATAGAACGCTACAAAAGTGTCCTGGACCAGTTCTTCGGCATCGGCCTCACGAAAGCCCATGCCGAGAGCCGCTTTGAAGAGAATAGGCGTGTATTCCCGTACGATGGACACGATGACCGGATCCTTGCGTTTCTGGATGTCTTCAAGCGAGGGGGGGGCGGGTATTTCCGACGACATACAGCCGTATTGTAATAAAATCACCCCCTCAGGGACTAAATACCTGTCCGGAGAAAGACGGAAGCATTAACGTATGAGAATCTCAGTCATCATGCCGGTCTTAAATGAGGAGCTCTTTATTGAGCAAACGCTTGTTCGCGTCGCGCAATCCTGCAGGTCCCTCAGCCGGGAAATCATCGTGGTCGATGGGGGCAGCCGGGATGGAACACGGGAAATCGCGGCCGGGCGTGCCGATCAGGTGCTGGAATCCCGTCGGCCGGGCCGGGCCGCCCAGATGCATGTCGGCGCTCAAGCGGCGAAAGGTGACGTGCTCCTCTTTTTACATGCCGATACGCGTTTGCCGGAAGCGTGGGATGTCGCGCTCTGGAAAGCCTGGAGCGCCCGGCCACAGCCCGGCGCGACCGCCTTCCGCTTGAGTTATGACAGTGATCGGCTTATCTATCGGAGCCTGGCCCGACTGGCCTTTTGGCGCAGCCGATTCAACGGCGTCCCGCATGGCGACCAAGCGATTGCGGTTGCGCGCGAAACCTATTTTGCGGTCGGCGGGTTCCCCGCGGTGCCGCTTATGGAGGAGTATTACCTGATCCCCAAGCTGCGCCGGCAAGGGCCTATTGTGATTCTTCCCGAACGCATCCGGACGTCCGTGCGCCGATATGAAAAAAACGGTCCGCTTTTTAACGCGATCCGAAATACGGCTCTGATGGGTCTTCATTATTGCGGTGTATCCGCCGATCGACTGGCGATGTTCTATCAATCTCCTGGGCGAAGAGCGGCGCCATTGGCCGAGGAAAGAACATGAAAGTTCGAGCGTTCATAACCATCGCCATTCTGGCCGGAAGCGTTACGCTCACCGATGCCCGGAAAAATCAGGGAGAAGCTCCGATGATCACCGCGTTCTTTAGCGTGCTAAAGGAGGTGGTTAAAGAGGAGCGCGTTGACTACTCGGCGCTCAAAGCAAGGCCGGCAGATCTTCGCGTGTTTCTTGATTTAGCCGCCGCCATGACGGAAGCGGACTTCCGGAGTTGGCCCGAGTCAAAACAAATCGCCTTCCTCATCAATCTCTATAACGCACGGACACTTCTGCTCATTATCGACCACTACCCGATCGCAAGCATCAAAAAGATCGGAAATCTCCTGAAGGGACCGTGGGATCAGCCCGTGGTTCGCCTGTTTGGGCAAACGATGACGTTAGGACATCTCGAACATGAGATTCTGCGTAAGCGCTACAACGAGCCTCGCATCCATTTTGCGCTCGTCTGCGCGGCCAAGGGGTGCCCTCCTCTGCGAGCGGAACCGTATGCCGCCGATGCGCTCGACCGACAACTGGATGATCAGGGCCGTCGATTTATGCGAGATTCGGCCAAAAACCGGCTTGACCGAAATGCCGGGGTGCTGTATCTATCGCCGATATTTGATTGGTTCAAAAATGATTTCACGGGTAAATCAGAGAGCCTTCAAGCCTTCGTCGCACCTTATTTGTCTGCAGCCGATGCCTCGTTCCTAACGAAGAACACGGTGAAGATCCGATTTACGGATTACGACTGGTCGTTGAACGACCGGGCGGGAGCCGCGCGATGACGATTTGTATTTTTATCAAAGCCCCGGTGGCGGGGCGCGTGAAGACACGGCTTTATCCGGAACTGGCTCCTAACCGGGCGGCTGATTTGTATCGGGCGATGGCTCAGGACACGTTGAATACAGTGGGTTTGATTCCAGGCACACCAAGCCTCATTGCCTATGAGGCGCACGCGGACTTTCCACGCCCCGAATGGCTCACGGGGGCCGGTGAGTGGTTTTTGCAAGAGGGCGCCGGTCTGGGAGAGCGGCTGATTCATGCGATTGAGCAAACCCATCATCTGAACCCCGGGCCTGTGCTTGTGATCGGCACGGATCTCCCGGGACTCACCCCCGAAATTCTCAATGAGGCGACGGCACTTCTCTGCGACCATGACGTGGTGCTGGGGCCCGCCTCTGACGGAGGTTATTACTTAATCGGACTCAAGCAGCCCCAATCGACCCTTTTTCAAAATATCCCCTGGTCTACCTCCGGCGTCTGGGAAGCAACTGTTCGCGCCCTTGCGCAAGCCGAGCTTTCGTTTGCTCAGCTGCCGATGATGCGTGACCTGGATACTCCTGAGGACTTAAGGCTTTTGCAATCCGACCTCCGACAGCTCAGTCCCACATTCCGCAAGACCCAGGAGGCGCTCCATGCCTGTCACGCCCTTTAATCAAAAGATCAAAGGCACATCCCTGCCGGTTCTTGAAGCGCTTCAGGTCGACACCCTTCAGGTGAACGTCGGCAAGCTCTGCAATCAGATCTGCAAGCACTGTCACGTGGACGCCGGCCCCAAACGAACGGAGATCATGACGCACCAGACCGCCGAGCGGATCGTCGAGGCGCTTCGCCATCACCCGGAAATCAAAACGCTCGATATCACCGGCGGCGCGCCGGAGCTGTGTCCGGAGTTCGACTTCATGGTGCGGGAAGCCGCGGCGATGGAACGACAGGTTATCGACCGCTGTAATCTCACGATCTTTTATGAGCCGGGGAAGGACTGCTTGCCGGAATTCTTGCGGGAGCACCACGTGAAAGTCGTCGCCTCTCTCCCTTGTTACAGCAAAGACAACGTCGAGAAACAACGCGGCCAGGGCGTCTTCGATAAAAGCATCTCGGCGCTGCAGCGGCTCAACCGGCTTGGCTATGGGACAACAGATTCTGGTTTGGAACTGGATTTGGTTTACAACCCCATCGGCGCCTCACTCCCTCCCTCTCAGGCGGATCTGGAAGCGGATTACAAAAGCGAACTCCGCGAACGTTTTGGAATTGAGTTTAACCGGCTGTTCACGATCACCAACATGCCGATCAGCCGATTCCGGGCGTTTCTGGATGTCACCGGCCAGTACGAAGCGTACATGCAAAGGCTCGAAACGCACTTTAATCCGGCAACGATCCCGATGCTCATGTGCCGCACGATGGTGAGCGTGGGATGGGAAGGGTCGCTCTACGATTGCGATTTCAATCAGATGCTGAACATGCGGCTGAACCATGGAGGCCCGGCACATATCCGTGATTTTGACGCCCACCTTCTGGCCCAACGCCGCGTCATGATCGGGAACCACTGTTATGGGTGCACGGCCGGAGCCGGCAGCTCGTGTTCAGGAGCCGTCATGGAGAAATCGAACGGATAATGCGATGAACGCCTATTTCCTCCTTTATACCGCAATGTTCGGCCTGATGCTTCTGGCTTGGAGAAAGGGACGCATTCCTCTTTATGGAATTATCGGCGTCGCTGTTTTGCTTCGGCTGGCCCTGTTGCCGACGCTTCCCTTTCTGTCCGATGACGTCTATCGCTATGGCTGGGAAGGACGCCTTCAGCGGCACGGGTATAGCCCCGCGCGCTACGCGCCGGATTCTCCGGAACTCGCGTTCCTTCGGGATGCCGCCTACGAGCGGATCAATCACAAGTCCATCCCCACGGTTTACCCCGGTGTGAGTCAGCAGGTGTTCCGTGCCGGCACGTATCTGACCGATCTCTTTCGTTGGGGTGGGCCGTCGCGCTGGATGTCACGGGATGTGTGGGTGATATGGACCCACGTCCTGGGGCAAAAAGTGTTGTTCGTGGTCTTTGATCTTCTCACGCTCTGGGCGGTCTGGAGAATCCTAGGACTTCGCGGCATGGAAGATCGGCATCTTTTACTCTACGCCTGGAACCCGCTTGTGATTATCGAAATTGCGGGTTCAGGGCATCTGGATTCGCTGGGTATCAGCCTCCTGATGCTGGGAATCCTAGCGTGGCTAAAAAGGAAACCTCTGTGGGCGGGGCTCGCGATGACCGCCTGTTTTCTGTCGAAATTCGCCGGTTTATTTCTTTTTCCCTGGAGTCGCGGGCCCATGGAATTTTTACGCCATTGGGAATTTAACGGGTCGCTTTATTCGCTCACCTACGCCCTCACCGGGCACAACGGTCTTGCGGCTCGAGGGATCGTTATTTCAATCGGACTGATCGGAGCAGCCTGGGTTCTTTCGCGAAAGCTGCCTCTCGAAACGACGGCGTTCGTCCTATTGGCGCCCGCCCTACTCCTATCTCCGGTTGTTCATCCCTGGTACGTTCTCTGGCTCGTTCCATTTCTGTGCCTGTTTCGAAGTCCCGCGTTTTTGACATGGAATGCCACGGTGGTTTTGTCGTATACGGTTCTCTCGCGTTATCGCCTGAACGGAATTTGGGAGCTTTCGCCGATAATTCAAGGGCTTGAATATATCCCGGTTTATGCGGGACTTGCCTGGGAAATGCGCCGGCGAATCCATGGAGGCGTGATATGAGTTTTTTCTTCGGTAAGGGATCGATGACGGATATGGGTGAGCGCTACCCCCTACTAGACCGTCATCACGAAAGCAACATTCCCGGGCTCTATGTCATCGGCAACATTGCTGGAACGCCGGATGTCAAAGCCGCGCTTAACGCCGGGTTTGATACCGCCCGGCATATTGCCGACATGGTTCTAAGACGTACAGCGGCGACCGATATCCGTGTGGTGATCATCGGCGCAGGCCCTGCAGGCGTGAACGCGGCGCTGGAGTTAGGGAAGCGCGGCGTCCGTTATGTGTTGATCGAGGCTGAATCGCGTTTTGCGGCCATCAAGCGCTTCGAACCGGAACATGCGTTTTATCTTGCCCGAACCGGGGACAGGGACATCTGCGGCGACCTTTGGTTCGGTGACTGCAAAGCCGGGGAGCTCGTGCGACGCTGGGAGGACGACCTCAAGTCCCGCTCGCTCGAGCTGCGCGAGCATGAAAAGGTTGTCGACGTGAAAAAGATAGACCATTTCGAGGTCGTGACCGACAAGGGTCGCTACCGCTCGGAATTTGTCATTGTGGCCGTTGGAAAACTCGTTTTGCTTAACCGCCTGGACGTGGCGGAGCTTCAGCCGATCCCTCCCGGAAAAGTGTCGCGTTCCATGGTGGAGGGGACCGGAATGCCCTCGGAATTTCTCAAGAAAGCCGGGATCCGCCTTGAAAACACCTGGGACTGGAAACGGTGGACCGCTTTAAGCCTGACGGCGATCGGTGTATTTGCCTTTTACATGATCAAGAAGCTGCATCCGGGATGGTTTCATTTCGGCGGGCGTGATCTGGCCGGATGGTATCCGTTCCTTTATTCGGCCTTGGTGCTCTATTTCGGGATCAAAGCCATCCGGCGCTATCGCGACCCGCTTCAAACGCGCAAATACCTGTCGCTTATTTTCTTCCAGCTCGCGTTTTATTCGATTATCCCTGAGCTGATTCTCAACAACTGGCGGGCCTACGGCCTCGTCTATGCCTGGCCGCTGGCGCTGGGGCCTTCGACATGGGAGGGGTTTCTTCAGGAGCCCGGAAAGTTTTACTTCTGGTGGACGCTGGGGATGAGTTTTCTCGTCCTGCCGATCTTTGTGCTTTTCACCGGCAAGCAATACTGCAGCTGGGTCTGCGGGTGCGGCGGCCTGGCTGAAACGGTCGGGGATCAATGGCGGCACTACTCCCCGAAAGGTCCTGAGAATGTGAGACGAGAACGGGCGATCTACTGGATTCTGGGGTTTGCCGCGTTTGCGACGCTCGCGGTGGGCTTCGGGATAGACGCTCGCATGGGTGGCTGGATCAAGGGAACGTACAACTGGGTTGTCGATTTGTTCCTTATTGCGATTATCCCCATCAGTCTCTATCCGTTTCTGGGTGGAAAAGTCTGGTGCCGCTATTGGTGCCCGACGGCCGGTTTTATGCAACTCCTATCTGGATGGATGACGCGCCGGGGGATCGGGAAGTATCGGATCGATTCCAACAAAGACCGCTGTATCGCCTGCAACATGTGCTCGCGCTGCTGCGAAGTCGGCATCGATGTGCGGAAGTTCGCGCTCAAAGGCGAATCGTTCGATAACCTCAGCACCTCCTGCATCGGCTGCGGGATTTGTATCTCCGTGTGTCCGACCGGAGCGCTGGCTTTCTCTCTGTCTGCGCTGGGCGGGAAAGCCACAGCGGGAATTCGCGCTACATGGGTCGATCAATTCCCAAAGGGAGCCTCGTTTGATGTTTAAGCTCGTCTAAGCATGATGATCTGGATTGATCATGGCGTAACGATTCTTGTCGCGGGCGCGATGGGACTTCTGGCCGTCTTTGGAATCCATCGTCTATGGATTCTGTTTGTCTACCAGCGTGTTCGCCATGCGCCACCGGGCGAATTGCCGGTGACACCGATTCCCGGTGAGTGGCCTCGCGTCGCCGTTCAGCTGCCTCTCTATAACGAGAAGTATGTGGTCGAACGTCTCATCGACAGCGTCTGTGCGCTGGATTATCCCCTGAACCTCCTCGAGATTCAGATTCTGGACGACTCGACCGATGAAACCTCGCTTCTGGTTGAGCGGCGGGTGAATGATCCCCGCGAAAAGGGCATCGACATCGTTCATCTCAAGCGGTCGGATCGCGGGGGATATAAAGCCGGGGCGCCCGAGTTATTCGCCGCAGGTCCCATCGAAAAGGAACAGCGAACGGGAGGCTCGTCATGACATCTGAAACGCTGGATTTTGAAAAAGCCGTCAAAGACCGCTACGCCAATGGAGCACAGCAGCAGGTTCCGGAACTTTGCTGTCCGGTGGTTTACAACAAGAAATATCTGGAGATTCTGCCCCAGGAAATCCTGGAACGTGATTATGGGTGTGGGGATCCATCCGCGTATTTGAAGCCGGGGGAAACGGTGCTCGACCTCGGTTCCGGCGGCGGAAAGATCTGTTATATCTCCGCGCAGGTGGTGGGTCCGCAGGGTCGCGTGATTGGCATCGACATGAATGACGATATGCTTGCTCTGGCCCGAAAATATCAAAAGACCCTCGGCGATAAGCTCGGTTATCACAACGTTGAATTTCACAAGGGAAAGATCCAGGAACTGGGCATAATCCCCGATGGCTCGGTGGATGTGATTGTTTCCAACTGTGTGCTGAATCTCGTTGAGCCGGGCGCCAAAGAGCGGCTCTTTAAGGAAATGTTTCGCGTGCTGAAGAAAGGCGGCCGCGCGGTCATCTCCGATATCGTTTCAGACGAGGCGGTTCCAATCCATCTCCAGAATAACGCTGAACTGTGGAGTGGATGCATCTCCGGAGCGTTTCAGGAGCAGGAGTTCCTGAAAGCGTTCCAGAAGGCTGATTTTCACGGAATGGTTGTTCTTAAGCGCGGTCAAAAACCCTGGCGAACGGTCGAAGGCATCGAATTTCGCTCCGTAACGATCGCCGCCTACAAAGGAAAGCAGGGGCCCTGCTGGGAAACGAATAAGGCGGTGATTTACAAGGGACCATTCCGTTGCGCTTATGACGATGACAACCACCGTTACGAACGCGGCGTGCCCGAAGCGGTCTGTGAAAAGACATTTAAGCTTCTGATGTCCGACCCTTATTCGGGCCAGTTCGAGCCGGTTCTGCCGTTGACAGATGTCCCGGAAGGCGTGAAGTCGTTTGACTGCTCGCGCGACACCCACCGAGATCCGAAGGAAACCAAAGGACTCGACTATCGAGCGACAGACAAACCATCGGAGGGCTCTTCCTGCTGCCCGCCTGTCTCAGGCGAGGCTCGCCCAAAGGGCGGCGAGCCGGGGAGCTGCTGCTAGAGCATGGACTCTCTGGTTCTTGTTGCGGGATTAGTCGGCGCGGCGGCCCTGGCCTTCGCCAATGGCGCCAACGACATCTCGAAATCCATCGCCACGTTGGTGGGAAGCGGTGAGTCCGACTACAAAAGAGCTGTTATTCTAGTAGCCCTTGCGACGGCCGCCGGGTCGGTGCTGGCTTCCGCGTGGGCCGTGAAAATGACCCTGCTTTTTACCCAAGGCATGCTTTCGCCTCAGGTCCAGATCAATCAGTTCTTTGCCCTGTCCGTCCTGGCGGGATCAATCGGTTGGGTGATGCTCTCGACGCGACTCGGCATGCCGGTTTCCACGACGCATACCATTGTGGGCAGCGTCGTTTTGACCGGCATCTATACCTTCGGGTTCGACCAGATCCTTTGGGGCAGCCTCACGCACAAAGTGCTTATTCCTCTGCTGTTGTCGCCCGTCATCGCCTTTGGACCGGCGTGGCTCGTTTTCCGGTTTCTATATTGGCTGTGCGCGAGGCAATACTGCCTGAACTGCCACTGGGCTCACTGGGCAAGCGCGATGTCCTCCGGCTTTGCCCGGGGACTTAATGACACGCCCAAGATCGCGTCGATGGGATTTATCTTTTACTACTTGGTTGACCCCAGGGTTCAAGTCGCGCCACATTGGTTTTTCCTCGCGCTGGCGTTGGCGATGGCGGCGGGCGGAATCGCGATGGGATTCAAGGTCACCGAAACCCTGGCCCATAAAGTGACTGAAATGAACCACCTCGAAGGATTCGCCGCGAACCTGGCCACTTCCGCTTTAGTGATCGCCACCGCCGTCCACGGCTTTCCGGTGTCAACGACCCATGTCTCCAGTTCAGCCATTATAGGGATGGGTGTCCGCAAAGGGTTTTCTTCTTTGAATGTGCGGGTGGTTCGAGACATTCTCGTGGCTTGGCTCGTCACGCTTCCCACAGCCGGCGCGATTGCGGTGAGTGCGTCCTGGACGCTCAAGCATTTTCAATGAAGATGTTAAAACCATGAAGCGATGGCTCGCCTATCTAGGATTGTTGGCGATTGGCACGCTATTCACGACGGGCCTCTCAGAGCTGGCGTTACGGCTTGGGGGCCTTTCGTACCCCATTTTTTATGCGCCCGACGAATTGACAGGGCACCGACTCCGTCCGAACGCACAAGGGTGGTGGCGTGACGAGGGAGAGGCCTTCATTCGAGTCAATGGTGAGGGGCTGCGGGATCGTGAGCACGATAAACTAAAATCCGCGGATACGGTTCGTATCGCCGTGCTGGGCGATTCTTTTGCCGAAGCTCTCCAAGTTCCGATGGAACAGACATTCTGGTCCGTTTTAGAAGCCGAGTTAAACAAAAGGAAGGCCTTTCAATCCAAACGTGTCGAGGTCATCAATTTTGGGGTGGCCGGATACGGTACGGCGCAGGAACTGTTGACTTTAAAGCATCGTGTATGGGCCTATTCCCCTGATATCGTGTTGTTAATGATAACTATTGGAAACGATATTCGAAATAATTCCAGGATCTTGGAAACGGATACGCTTCGCCCATTTTACGTTTTTCACAAGGGGGCCCTGCGCCTGGATGACTCATTCCGAAAATCTCGGACTTACGAGTTCAAAACGACGAAGTTTTGGCAGCGGTTTATAAAACTCTCGGATCATTTGCGGGCACTTCAATTGCTGCATCGATACAAGAATGTGAAAAACTGGGGCCAGATGACGCCGGAACGCGATAATTTGCCCGGGGAACCCGGTTTGGATGACGCCGTCTATTTTGAACAGATCAATAAGGATTGGGGTGACGCGTGGGATATCACAGAACGCCTCCTTCTCGAAATGCGCGAAGAAGTGATCTCCAAAGGGGCCCGATTTGTCGCGGCAACCGTATCGAGCGGTATGCAAATCCATCCGGATCCGAGCGTGCGTTTGCGATTCATGCAGAAGCTGGGAGTGAAGGATTTGTTCTACCCCGAGAGGCGCCTCACGCGCTTCGCCGGTCAGAAGCATCTTGAGATGGTTACGTTGGCGCCCCGGATGCAATCCTACGCTGAACAGAACCGCATCTTTCTGCACGGATTTAAAACGACGCATCTCGGCGGAGGGCATTGGAATCAAGATGGCCACCGCTTGGCCGGCGAGCTCTTGACAGAATATTTCCTTCATAAGGAGGGCGGGTGAGCGCCGATATCTACGAATTTCTGGAATAGCTGTTCACGTTTGTCATTCCTAAGCGGTGGCGCTACGCAATTGCGCGAGGCGCGGCAAAAGCCATCTGCAGAATCAATCGTTCGCGGCGATCGATCATTGCGGACAACCTTGCGACAAGCGCTCTTGTCGTGGGGACTGCAATCTATGGTTTCCCGGTTTCTACGACGCATGCTTCCGGATCCGCCATTATGGGCATGGGGTTCCGCAAAGGGGTGCGCGGAATCGAATGGGGCACTGTTCGCCACATCGCTCTGGCCTGGCTGGTCACTTTACCTGCCGCAGGCGTCATGGCCACGGGGGCCTACTGGATGCTTACCCGTTAGTGAGATGAACTCAACGATAGGAGGCGTAATTGGATTCGCCTGGCTGCAATCAATGGGTATTGCCGGGTTGGCGGGTTCACCGGCTTCGGCGGCGGACGATCCAACGACCGCCGCCGAAGACCTTCTGCAGGAGGCCTGCTTGAGGCTTACCAGGTCTCAAGGACCCTGGCACCGGGGCTATTTGTTCGCAACGATCCGGCTGGAAATACCAAGGGGAACCGTCTTGAGTTTGATTCATCGGGCCCGCCAGAAATTGAAAAAGCGATTGGGCGTCGAATCTCCCCCGGGAGTGCGACATGAATGACGAAAGACTGAACCAGCGGTTGGCGGCACATTACGCGGCGAAGGCATTGCCCCGCGAACGGCTTGCCTTGCTTGTTCAGCAGATCGACGGCCCTTTTCTCTTCAACAGGCAATGGCGAAAATGGGCGGTGAGTGGAGCGACGGCGGCTTGCGTGATCGCCGGATCCTATTCTTTGGGCAGTCAGCCCGCTGCGCAAATCCGCCTGTCGAAACCGAATGGGATGCTTTGCACGCTCTATCAAGTAAAGTCGACGGAGGAGTCGGCCGGGATTCACGCCGGCGTTTGGGAGGTGGATGGCCTTCGGGTCACCCTCTGGCATGAAAAGGGACTACTACTCGGCTTGGCCGAACCCGCCACAAAGGATCAATGAAGCGCCGGCGCGGCTGGATCCTGGGCCTTCTTGTTTCGTTGGCGCCGTCCGTGAGCCGGGCTTCGCAGAATAAACCCAATCACCTCATCAACGAGAAAAGTCCGTATCTGCTCCAGCACGCCTACAACCCCGTGGACTGGTATCCCTGGGAAGAAGCGGCATTTCAGAAAGCCAAACGGGAGAACAAGCCTATTTTTCTCTCTATCGGCTATTCCACCTGCCACTGGTGCCATGTGATGGAGCGGGAAAGCTTTTCCAACCCCGGGATCGCCGCCCTCATGAACAAACACTTCGTATCGATCAAGGTAGATCGGGAGGAGCGGCCGGACGTAGACAAGATTTACATGACGGCGGTTTCCGCGATGACGGGAGGCGGAGGTTGGCCCCTGTCCGCGTGGCTCACCCCTGATCTCAAGCCGTTTTACGGAGGCACGTATTTCCCGCCCGATGCCAGGTGGGGCAGGCCGGGATTCCCGCAAATTCTGGAGCGCTTGGCGGAAGCCTGGGAAAAGGAACGTAATAAAGTCGTCGACTCAAGCAACCAGGCGAGCCAGACGATCCAAAAATACATGACGGTCTCCGGCCGGAGCGGCCCGCTCGACCCCGCTGCCCTTGAGAACGGCGTCGCCTCGTTTCAGAAGTCCTATGACTCAACCCACGGCGGCTTCCGGGGAGCGCCGAAGTTTCCAATGCCCGTCATCCACAACTTTTTACTGCGTTACCACGCCCGCAGCGGCCAGAAAAAGGCGCTTGAGATGTCTGTCGCGACGCTCCGCGCAATGGCCCGCGGGGGCATTTACGACCGGGTTGGCGGCGGGTTCCACCGCTACTCCACGGACGCCGTCTGGCACATCCCCCACTTTGAAAAAATGCTCTATGACAACGCGCAATTGGCGGTCAATTACCTGGAGGCGTATCAGATCACCAAGGACCCGGAATTGGCGCGGATCGCGCGAGAAACGCTGGAGTATGTACGGCGTGACATGACGCATCCGCAGGGAGGGTTTTACTCCGCAGAAGACGCCGATAGCCTGCCCCCAGAGCTGGCCGGCAAAGTTTCAGACAAAGGCCATGAACACAAGACGGAGGGAGCCTTCTACGTTTGGGAAAAGAAGGAGATACGGACCGCCCTCGGCTCCGAACCCGGGGAGATCTTCAGTTATCACTATGGTGTGAGGTCCGAGGGTAACGCCTCCGCGGATCCACATGGGGAGTTCAAAAACAAAAATATCCTATTTGCGGCGCACACCCTTTCGGAAACAGCGCGGCAGTTCAAGATGCCCGAGGGCCGGGTAAAAACTCTTTTGGAAGAAGCCCGCCAAAAGCTCCTCGCCACCAGAAGCAAACGCCCGCGGCCGCATCTGGATGACAAGATTTTGGTTTCCTGGAACGGTTTGATGATGACGGCCTTTGCCAGAGCCGCGCAGGTTTTTGACGATCCTTCTTATTTGGAATCGGCGCGCAAAGCGGCTGCTTTCATCCGGACAAACCTTTATGGCTCGAAGAGCAGGACGCTGTATCGCCGCTGGCGGGATGGCGAAAGGAAAATACCTGGGATCGCCGACGATTACGCCTTCCTCGTCCAAGGGCTCATCGATCTCTACGAAACGTCCTTTGATGTCCAATGGCTCGAATGGGCCATCGAGCTGACAGAAACGCAAAACCGGCTCTTTTATGACCGGGAGAACGGCGGCTTCTACATGACGGCCGCTGATCATGATCAAAACTTACTCGTACGCGCCAAGGAAGATTCGGACAACGTGGAGCCGACGGCAAGTTCGGTCGCCGCCTTAAACCTTTTACGCCTCGCCCAGTTTACGGATCGCGAAGATTTCAGGCAGGTGGCAGAGAAAACGCTCACCTTATTCGGAAAGCAACTCGCTCAGGATCCGGGGTCGCTGGCCCAGATGCTGGTCGCTCTCGATTACGCTCTCTCGAAACCCAAGCAGATCGTGATTGCCGGAGATCCCAGTGCAAAGGACACGCAGGCCATGCTGCGCCTTGTGCATGACCGCCTCATCCCAGGAAAGATTCTTCTTCTGGCCGATGGCGGAAAGGGGCAGGAAACCCTGGC
>MGUR01000076.1:32202-35015 GCA_001800075.1 Elusimicrobia bacterium RIFCSPLOWO2_01_FULL_59_12 | reverse complement strand
CCGGCTGCCGTTCCTCAAAGGTGTCACCCGTAAGCGAAACAAAGCCACCGCCTACGTCTGCATCGATTACGCCTGTAAACTCCCTACAAACGAACTGCGTGTGCTGGCTCAAATCCTAGACAATCAGCCAGAAAGAAAACGTGAAGATCATCGGATCGGAAATTAAAAGCGTGGATGAGCGCGCCGGAATGTTTCGCGAAGAGAGTGATAGTCGAGTCGCAGGTAGGGCACGGTGCCTGTCACAGGGATCAAAAAAACGCTAGCCGCCGCGGTGGCCCATCAGCCAACAGGATCAGAACTTCGGCAGACGGAGAGACTGCACGTTCAATACTGACAACTTTGCCTGGCAGCCGGCATCGGCGCAAACAAAGAGCAGTTTGTTCTCCACGAGTTCGGGAGTCATCCAGACGGTCGCCTTCTTCCCGGCGTGCACAGCTTCGCAAGCTTGGCAATCCTTCCGATGTTTGCCGACCTTCTTCATAAGACCCCTTGGAGAAGGGTAGCCCCGCATCGGCGCTTTGCAAGGGTTTTCCTGGGTCTCAGTGTTAACGGCCATTAATGGCGCAAGGGATACTTCTACCTCGTTTCCTCTCCGTCGAGAAGCTTAACCAACCTTAGTTTACATTCCGGTTCCTTGCTCGGGTGAGCATCACCCTTTATGAATAAACGGGAGGGCAACTTCTATCATGCAGCAAGAAAAGCTGGCTCGAATCCTTTTCATCGATGACGAACCCGTCGTGCGCCAGGCTGTCGAGCGCGCGCTTTCTCCCGCTTACGAGGTCCGGACCCTGCCGTCCGGCGAAAAGCTGGAGCAGACGCTCCAGCCCTTTCGACCCGATCTGATCATCTTGGATGTACGGATGCCTCACGAGGATGGCTGGCATCTATGCAGCCGGCTGCGCAGGGAAAAGCGGTTCGACGTCATCCCTATTATCTTCTTGAGCGCTCTGGGAGACGAAGCGTCTGTGCGCAAGGGGTTTGCCTGCGGCGGGGATTCTTATCTCCCCAAACCGTTTGATATCCACGAGCTATTGCGGATGGTTGAAGTCTTCATCGGCCGCAGGCATCGTTATCCGGACGAATCGATATGACTCCAACGGTATGCCGGCGGATTCTGGTGATTGACGACGAGCTCGTTGTGCGGCGGCTCCTGACGTCGGTGCTGGGAGCTGAATACGAGGTCGTGACCCTGCCATCAGGTGAGGATCTGCAGCCGCTCTTTGAGAGCGTCAGCCCCGATCTTGTGATTCTGGACATCCGGATGCCGGGCGCAAGCGGCTACGAGGTCGCCCGCCGGATCCGCAACTGGCCTTCCGGCCGGGATGTGCCGCTGATGTTTCTCAGCGGTCATTACCGGGACGCCGAGGCGATCCATGAGATTGAAGCGAGCGGCGCCTACCTGATGACCAAACCCTTCCATGTACGACGCTTGCGCCATCTGGTCGCTGCAATGCTCAGACGCGCAGAAAATCGCATCAATTAAAGAAACGTCTAATCTGCCGGGCACGGTGCCGCCGCGGGCACCGGGCACGGTGCCTGTCCCAGGGATCGAACGTGGCGCTCCTTTGGGACAGGGCAGGATGTTCCTTCCCGCCGCGATTTGTGCTACAACATTAACGCTGACCGCGGAGCTTGGAAGTTTCACCTCAGACCTCAGAATTCAAAAAGAACTGGAGGACCCACCCCATGGCTGATACCCAGAGTCAAACGTTGTGGATTGACTTGAGCCAAATCGATATTCCTTCCGATGCGCGGGAGCATGATCCGGAGAAGCTGAAGACGCTGGCGCAGGATATGAAGGAGCAGGGGCAGCTTCAGGAGATTGTGGTCGTGAAGATCGGGGATCGGTTTGAGGTGTTGGCGGGGGCCGGTCGGACCCAGGCGGCACGGGCGTTGGGGTGGGAGAAGATCCGGGCGTCGGTCCGGCAGGGGTTGTCGGCGTTTGATAAGGCGCGGATCACCTTCGCGGAGAATGAGGACCGGGAAGACGCGGACGCGTTCTATCAGGCGGCGCAGATGGCCAAGATGATCAAGGCCAAAGATTGCAGTCAGCAGGCGCTTGCCGATGAGCTGGGGCTCTCAGAAGCCTTGGTTAATGCTTATCTCGGCATAGACAAACTGCCCTCCGAAGTCAAAAAGCTCAAACGTTTGAGCCTGGGCCAGCTGATTCAAATCTGCCGGTTGAAGAATGATAAAGATCGTATTGATTTATCGATTCATACTAAAAATAGAGATCTCTCTGTCCGGCAGGTCAAAGCGATCGTAGACAAGCTCCTTGGGAAAGAAAAAAGCTCCAAGCGCTCAGCCACTATCCAAGAGCCAAAACCGGCGGACCCGTTAGTCGATACCTGGGAGAAGATTCAATCCAAGACAAAAGGCTGGGCGTGGGAGGCGGGGTATCCGGCCGAGCGGACCTGGGAGTTTCGGGTGATCCTTCAAGGGATGCAGGCCAGAGACGACAAGAAAACCCTCGGCCAATGGTTCCTCGCTATGGCGGAGGCGATGGGGGAAACCAAGCTGGACCACAAAACCGAGAAAATGATCGGCGTGACCAACGCGGTGTCGGATGCCTACGCGGACATCCTCCGGAAGATCCAAAGCGGGGAGATGGAAAAGGAAATAGCTAAAGGGAAAAACTAGTGGGCACGGTGCCTGTCACTGCCGGGCACGGTGCCTGTCCCAGGGATCAAACGTGGCGCTCCTTTGGGACAGGGCAGGATGTTCCTTCCCGCCGCGATTTCTGACCGCGGAGTTTGGAAGTTTCGCCTCAGACCGGCCGGAAGGCGGCGGCTTGTTCAATGGGATGCGAACGC
>MGUR01000076.1:12396-32177 GCA_001800075.1 Elusimicrobia bacterium RIFCSPLOWO2_01_FULL_59_12 | reverse complement strand
TATGACGGCCGTCATAGTGGGCGCGCCTCGGGAAAGCTACCCTATGCACGTTTAATATGAAGGTTCTCTTAACCAGCATCTGTCGGCCGCTCGGCGAGAAATACGGCGACGCCCCGAGCGTGGGCTATGAACTTCTCTTCGGCCAGGTCACCCGCGCGCAAGGGGCTTTCAGCCCCCGCGCCAACCACATCCATTTCTCGCTGGAGTACATCGCCGAAAACCTCGACGCGTCCACGACCGTCCTGCAGTACCCCACCTCCCAAGAGCTGATCCGCGAGCTGCACCAGGGTTACGACGTGGTGGGCGTGTCTTTTCTTCTGGCGACGTTCCACCGCATGAAACAGGTGGTCGCGCTCATCCGGGAACATTCGCCGGACTCCAAGATTGTCCTGGGCGGCTACGGGACGGTCCTGTCCGATGAGGTGCTGGCCCCCCACAGCGACGCCGTCTGCCGGGAAGAAGGGGTCGCCTTCATGCGCCGCTTCCTCGAAGAGCCGCCCATCTCGATGCCGTACCGCCATCCGCTGACCGTCAGCCGCATGCGCATCTTCGGCAAAGAGGCCTCGCGGACCGGCATGGTCTTCGCCGGCTTGGGGTGCCCCAACGGCTGCGATTTTTGCTGCACCTCGTACTTTTTCAAGCGCAAGCACGTGCGGCTCCTGCCCACGGGGCGGGACATCTACAACGTCATCGAACGTTATCTCGA
Organism: Elusimicrobia bacterium RIFCSPLOWO2_01_FULL_59_12; assembly: GCA_001800075.1. Taxonomy (GTDB): domain Bacteria; phylum Elusimicrobiota; class Elusimicrobia; order 2-01-FULL-59-12; family 2-01-FULL-59-12; genus 2-01-FULL-59-12. Next base: position 31,471 of record MGUR01000076.1, on the reverse strand, counting down.
CATGGAACCGGAGATGTCCATGGTCGTCCTGGACGAGGATTTTCTTCTTAACAAGAAACGGGCGATGGAACTCAGGGACTGCGCCCTGGCGGCGGGACGGGCGATTTCCATTTTTTGTTTCTCCAGCATCCGCGCCATCAGCCAGTACACGGTGACCGAGATCCTCGAAATGGGAATCGACGGCTTCTGGATCGGGTACGAAGGAACGCGCTCCGGCTACGCCAAACAGTCCGGCCGCCCCATCGAGGAGATTTTCCGGGAGTTTCGCGAGCACGGGATCACCATCCTGGCCTCCATGATCGTGGGGTTCCCTTATCAGACGCCGGAGATCATCGAACAGGAGCGCTCGGGGCTTTTTGCCTTAAAACCGGCGCTGGCGCAGTTCCTGATCTATGGCCCCACGCCGGGAACGCCTTTCTATGACCGGATCATGCAGGAAAATCTGCTGCACCGGGACCTCGCCGATGACCGGGAGCGCTACTACCGCGCCTGTACGGGTTTCCGGGCGATGGTCCAGCACCCCAGCATGACTCCCGCGGCCATTGAGGCGGCCCAAAAAGATTGCTTTGAGAAAGATTTTCAACGCTTGGGCCCCTCCATCTATCGGGCGCTTGAGACATGGCTGTTGGGGCACCTCAAACTCAAGGAGAGCCCGAACGTTTTCCTGCGCATGAAGGCCGAGCGTTATGCGTTTGAAATTCGCCGGTCTTACGCCGTTTTTCTCGCCGGCCGTCTTTTGGGCCCGACGCCTGAGGTCCGCCGCTGGGTGGGGGAGCTTGAAAAGCGGGTGTACGCGGCCCTGGGCCAGCCGACATGGCGGCACCGTTTTGAGTCCGCGGCGGGCGTGCTGCTTGCCGCTTGGTCGGGCCTGACGCTCAAGCTTGGATTTTTTCAGCACCCGCGCCTGGTGCGGCACACGTTCCGCATGCCGGAGGAGTCGATCCCGGCGCGGCTTTGGCGCCGCCTGCACCGGGAGGATCCTGCCGGTCATCAGGTGCGGGTCGAACTGCGGCCTGAAGCGACCATCTGGGTCCGGATCGAAGGGCGCCTGGCGGTGTCCGGCGCCGAGCAGCTGGCCGATAAGCTCAAGAACGCTTTGACGCGCCGGCGCGAACGTCTGGTGCTGGATTTGAATCGCCTGAAGGCCTCTGAAGAAGAGGCGCTGGCCCATCTCGGCAAAAGCCTTTCTGAGTACCGGCACCGCATCCGCGTCGTTCTTCCGGCCGCCTACGACTTCACCGCTTTCACCACGCTGGGCGCTTTGCAGATGCGCTGCGTCCCGGCAGACGCGACGCCCTGAAGATATGGGTTCTTCCTACCTTTGAGCCATGCCCGCTTCCATCCAGCAGGACGAAAGATCCGCCGGCATTCCCCTTCTGCAGAGATCCCGTCGACATATCCTCTGGGCTCCGATGCGCCTTTTGGAGAAAGATCATCGTGACGTGCTGCCGCGCCTGCGGCGTTTCAAGTCGATTCTGCTGCGCTGGCAGCGCGGGGGGGCCCTGCGGGCACCCTCCGAAGCGCGGGAAGTTTGCTTGTTTGTCCCTCCCTTGATCGCCAAGACCGTGCCGCACTTCCGAACGGAGGAAAAAATCGTATTCCCTTATTTGAAGCGGCATGCGCCTCGTTTGACGACGCGGCTGGAGCGCATCCAGGCGGAACATCCCGCCCTCCTCCGCGAGCTCGCCAAACTGCGGAAGGCGGCGCTGATCTTCGCGCGAAAATCCGCCTCGAAAGCGGCCGTAAAGCGCGTGAGCCGGCAGGGACTTTTCCTCGCCCGGGGCTTGCACGCGCACATTCAAAAAGAAGAACGTTTGATGCGGCGCTTCCGGGCAATATGATCCAGATCATATCGCCGCATCCGTCGAAAATCATTCAATGGCGGTCAAGTGAAAGGAGTCGAGGTTGAATCCGCTTGAAAAACTTCTCCGGAAAAAAATCTCACGTCGCGACTTCCTCAAGCTGTCGGGAAGCGGCGCGGCGCTCTTTTTCGCGAGCGAGCCGCTTTTTGCGCTTCTCAAACCCATCGTCAGCGTGGATAACCCGCTCGATTATTATCCCGCCCGCGATTGGGAAAAGCTCTACCGCGACCAGTATCGCTACGATTCCTCCTTCACCTTCGTCTGCTCTCCCAACGACACCCACGCCTGCCGCCTGCGCGCGATGGTGCGAAACGGCGTCATTACGCGCGTGGAGCAGAACTATGACGTGGGCCAATACAAGGATCTCTACGGGAACCAGGCCACGGCGGCCTGGAATCCGCGCGGCTGCCCCAAGGGTCAATCCATCCACCGGCGCCTTTACGGCCCCTACCGTTTAAAGCACCCCATCCTCCGGAAAGGCTGGAAAGCGTGGGCGGATGACGGCTTCCCCTATTTGACCCCCGACCTCCGCGCCCGGTACAAATTCGACAGCCGGGGGAGCGATGAATTCCTCAAGGTCGCCTGGGACGAGGCGTTTGATTATGCCGCGCGCGGCATGATCGCGATCGCCAGGCATTACAGCGGGCCGGAAGCGAAGAAACGTCTCCTTGCGGAAGGCTATGAGCCGGAAATGGTGGAAGCCATGGAAGGCGCCGGCACCCGCACCTTCAAGTGCCGCGGGGGCATGGGGCTTTTGGGAGTCATCGGGAAATACGGGATGTACCGCTTCGCCAGCACCCTGGCGCTGCTCGACGTTCACGCGCGCGGCGTGGGGCCGGAAGAGGCCAAAGGCGGCCGCAGCTGGGACAACTACACCTGGCACGGCGACCAGGCGCCCGGCCACCCGTTCGTTCACGGCCTTCAGGCGGCGGACTGTGATTTCAATGACCTGCGTTTTACCAAGCTTCACATCCAGTGCGGCAAGAACCTCGTGGAAAACAAGATGCCGGATTCCCACTGGTTTATCGAGAGCATGGAGCGCGGGGCCAAGATCGTCACGATCACCCCGGAGTATTCTCCTCCCGCGACCAAATCCGACGTCTGGATCCCGGTCCGTCCTTCCACTGATGGGGCGCTTTTCCTGGGGATCTCGAAGATCCTGATGGACCGCAAGTGGTATGACAAGACCTTCGTCAAACAATTTACCGACCTGCCGCTTCTAGTCCGCGCCGACACCCTGAAGCGCCTGCGCGCCAGCGACATCTTTCCAAACTACAAACCGGCTCTTGACCGGAACGGCGCCAGCTTCAAATTACAGGGCCTTAAGAAAGAACAGTATGAAAAGCTGGGGGACTATGTCGTCTGGGACGCGCGCGCCCAGAAGCCCGTCGCGGTGACGCGCGATCAGGTGGGAGAGAAACTTGCCGCCGCCGGCCTGGATCCGGCCTTGGAGTGGAAAGGCCGCGTGAAGCTGGTCAGCGGCGAGGACGTGGAGGTCCAGACGCTCTGGGAACTCTACAAGCTGAATCTCCAGGATTATGACCTGGACACCGTTTGCGAGATCACCCAGGCGCCGCGGGACTTGATCGAGGGCCTCGCCAAGGACTTGGCCGAGATCAAGCCGGCCGCCATCCACATCGGGGAGGGCATCAACCACTGGTTCCACGCCACCCTCATCAACCGCGCCATCTACCTGCCGCTCATGCTCACGGGCAATATCGGCAAGCCGGGCGCCGGCAACTACACCTGGGCGGGCAACTACAAGGCCGCGCTCTTCCAAGGCTCCTCCTGGACCGGCAAGGGCTTCAAGACCTGGGTGGCCGAGGACACCTTCCACCCGGAACTCAAGGCGAAAACGGACGGCAAAGAGATCCATGCCAAGCCCTACGCCAGAGATGAAGCCGTCGCCTACTGGAACCATGGAGACCGGCCGCTGGTCGTGAACACGCCCAAGTACGGCCGCAAGGTCTTTACGGGCAAGACCCACATGCCCACGCCCACCAAGGTCATCTGGTTTACCAATGTCAACCTCATCAACAACGCCAAGCACGCCTACGACATGGTGAAAAACGTGAATCCCAAGGTGGATCTCATCATCTCCAACGACATCCAGATGACCGCTTCCATCGAATACTCGGACTTCGCCTTCCCGGCGAACTGGTGGGTGGAAACGAAGACCCATGAGATCACGGCCTCCTGCTCCAACCCGTTCGTGCAGATCTGGAAAGGCGGCATCAAACCGCTTTTTGACTCGCGGGACGACGTCATGATTCTGGCGGGGATGGCCAAGCGCCTGGGCGAGCTTCTGAAAGACCGGCGGTTCTTTGATTACTGGAAATTCGCGCTGGAAGGAAAACCCGAAGTGTACATCCAGCGGCTCATCGACGCCTCCTCCACCCTGCGCGGCTACAAGCTGGCCGATATCCTCGCCGGAAAATACGGCGAGCCCGGGGCGGCGCTGATGCTTTTCCGCACCTACCCGCGCATCGCTTTCTATGAGCAGATCCATGACAGCATCCCCTTCTATACCGACACGGGACGATTGAACGCCTACTGCGATATCCCGGAGGCGATCGAATACGGCGAGAATTTCATCGTCCACCGGGAGGGGCCGGAGGCCACGCCTTACTTGCCCAACGTGATCGTTTCTTCCAACCCTTATATTCGTCCCGAAGATTACGGCCTCTCCCGGAAAGCGGAGCACTGGGACGAACGCACCGTCCGAAACGTGAAGCTGCCGTGGGGCAAAGCGAAAAAGACGAAGAACTTCCTCTGGGAAGCCGGTTACCGGTTCTACTGCCTGACGCCGAAATCCCGCCACACCGTGCACTCGTCCTGGGCGGACACGGATTGGAAGCTTCTCTGGGACTCGAACTTCGGCGATCCCTGGCGCACCGACAAACGCTCCGCCAGCCTGGGGGATCATCAGGTCCATATCAACCCGCGGGCGGCCAAGGACATGGGCTTGAACGACGGGGACTACGTCTATGTCGACGCCAACCCCGCCGATCGTCCTTACCGGGGCTGGAAAGAAGACGACCCCTTTTACAAGGTTTCGCGCTGCATGCTGCGCGTCAGATACAACCCGGCCTACCCTTACCAGGTCGTCATGATGAAGCACGGGACGTTCATGGCCACCGAGCGCTCGGTCAAAGCGCACCAGACGCGGCCGGACGGCCTGGCCCGCTCGGCGGACACGGGATACCAGTCCAACTTCCGCTACGGAAGCCAGCAGAGCATCTGCCGGGACTGGTCGATGCCCATGCATCAAACCGACCATCTCTTTCACAAGGCCAAGGTCAGCATGGAGTTCATCTTCGGCGGCGAAGGCGACAATCACATGATCAACACCGTGCCCAAGGAGACGCTGGTGCGGGTCATGAAAGCCGAAGCGGGCGGCCTGGGCGGCGTGGGGGTATGGGAACCGGCGACAACGGGACACACCCCGGACGCCGAAAACCAGATGATGCTGGATTACATCGCCGGCCGGATCACGAAGGTGAAAAGAGCCTAAGATGCCGAAAGACGAATTCGACCTGGATGATCCCATGACGCTCACGGGCGTCGCCCTCCCGGGAGACCGCACGGAAGAAATGGCGCGCTGTTTCATTGAGGAGTACGCGATGATGGGGTACGGCCGGGAGCAAATCCTTCACTTTTTTCAGGACCCCTTCTATGCCGCCACGCACCAGGTGTGGCGCGCGAAAGGCCGGGGCTACGTCGAACAGTTGATCCGGCAAGCCCTGAAGGGAGGTGACGCCGATGGCGAAAGTCTATAACTGGCACCTCGGAAGATCGATGCACTACCCCTATGAGGAAAAGCATCCGAAGAGCCAATTTGTCGCCGTTTTCAACATCAATCGCTGCATCGCCTGCCAGACCTGCACCATGGCCTGCAAATCCACCTGGACCTTTTCGAAGGGCCAGGAGCACATGTGGTGGAACAACGTCGAAACCAAGCCCTACGGCGGTTACCCTCAGTTCTGGGACGTGAAGCTTCTGAAACTCCTGCGGGAAGCGGACCCCGGGGGGCAAACCTGGGCGCCGCATGGGAAAGGGGCCGAAGCGCCTTACGGGGAGTTCGAAGGCCGAACGATTTTCGAGGCCGCTCCCGATGGGGAAGCGGCGCTGGGGTATTTGCCGGAAGATAAAGAGTGGCGTTTTCCAAACCTCTACGAGGACACCTCCACCCGTTATCTCAACCCGGGCGTGATGGGATTCTCGAAAGAAGGCGAGCGCCTGCCCGAGCACAAAACCTGGTTTTTCTATCTCCAGCGCCTCTGCAACCACTGCACCTACCCCGCCTGCCTGGCCGCCTGTCCCCGCAAGGCGCTTTACAAGCGGCCCGAGGACGGCATCGTCCTTCTCGACCAGAACCGCTGCCGGGGCTATCGCAAATGCATGCTGGCTTGCCCCTACAAGAAAACGATCCACAACACCGAGACGCGCATCACCGAGAAATGCGTCGCCTGCTACCCCCGCATCGAAGGCCGCGACCCGTTAAGCCAGGGGCAGCCGATGGAGACCCGCTGCATGGCGGTCTGCCCGGGCCAGATCCGGCTGCAGGGCCTGGTCAAACTCGGCCGGGGCGGCAAGTGGGCGGAAGACCGCTATAACCCGCTTTATTACCTGGTCCGCGTGGCCAAAGTCGCCCTTCCTTTATATCCCCAGTTCGGGACCGAACCGAACGTCTACTACATCCCGCCGCGGTGGGTCCCGCGCGACTACCTGCGCCAGATGTTCGGGCCCGGGGTGGATCAGGCGATTGAACGGTATGCCCATCCGGATCGCGAGCTATTGGCGGTGCTGCAGTTGTTCCGCAAAAGCCAGCTCATCCTCTTCCGCTACGAGATTCAAAAAGGCCCCAAAGTCTTTGAGACCCTGCGCAACGGAAAGAAATTTGAGCTCTACGACGACTTGATCATCGGATACGGCAAGGACGGCCGGGAGATCGTCCGGACGCGCGTGGAGGAGCCGCTCTATATGCGGCCCAAGGAGCGGTTGAATTCCATATGAACCGAACGGATCAGATCCGGCTGCCGAACCGCGCCAATGCCTATCGGTTTTTTTCCAAGTCGTTCAACGGAAAGGCCGCCGCCCTGGCTGAAGCGCACGGCTCCCTCTTCGGTCACAACCTGACTCCCGATTGCCCCCCTTACGAAACGCAGTTCCGCGAAACGCACATCTTCCAGCAGGCGCAGGCGATGGCCGACATCGCCGGTTTCTACAAAGCCTTCGGCCTGGATGTTTCCGAAAGCGCCTGCGAGCGGGCGGATCATCTCTCGGTGGAGCTGGAGTTCATGGGCTACCTCTGCCTTAAGGAATGGCACGCTCTGGCCGCCGGCCGGGAGGGGGACGCCGAGGTCTGCCGCGACGCGCAAAGGAAATTTCTGGGAGACCACCTGGGCGCGTGGGCGGGCTCCTTCGCCGAAAGGCTCTCCGGCCGGGCGTCCGGAACGCCGTATGCGGGCATGGCCCGGGCGCTGGGCGCTTTTGTCCGCGCCGAATGCGCGCGGCTGGGCGCCGTTCCGTCGTCGTCCGCCGTCTATCGCGGCGCGCCGGAGCCCGAGGAGGAAGAGGGGTGCGGAACGTGCGTATTCGAGGGGGACGCGGCGGAGAACGTTCGGGAGGGACCGGGATGAGACGGAGGATCTTCGCCGCCGCCGCGGGTTTTCTTCTTGGGGCGCTCGCCCTGGCGGGGACGGCCTGCTCAAAACGAGGGCCCGCCCGGTCGTCGGATTGGTTCGCATCGCTGCCGAGCGGCGAGATCCGGCGGAAGTTAATCATCGGCTGCACCTCGTGCCATCAGCTCGGGCCCCCCGTCGCCTACAAGTCGACCGCCCAGGAATGGGAAGAAACCATCCGAAAAATGCAAGGTTTCGATGAGAAGCTGGATCTCGCGCTCATCCCCGAAATAGACGTCGCCGAGGTCGCGCGGTGGCTTGAGAAGCACAGCAAAATTCCGCCGCACGGGAGGACCGTTCGCGAATCTCCCGCGGATATAAAGGAATACCCGGCGGGTCCCTGGGAGTCGTTTTATCATGACATGGAGTACGCGGCGGGCCGCGCCTGGATCGCGGATTACTTCGGGAACAAGCTCTACGGCGTCGATCCGGAAACGGGAGCGGTGGAGGAATTCGCCATCCCGCTGAACGTCCCCAAGGGGAAACCGGGCGGAGCGCATGCGATCAACAAGACGCGGGACGGCGCCCTTTGGATCACCTTCACCAAGGCCGAGCAGGTGGCGCGGTTTGACCCGGTCAAGAAAACCTTCAGGGTGTATTCCGGCTTCGAGAAAGGGGCCAATATCCAATATTTCGCGCTGGATGCGGAGCGCTGGGTTTATCAGGACCCGAAGGGACGGATCTGGATGACCCAATTCTCAAAAGAATTTCTGACGCGTTTGGACCCTCGAACGGGCCGGATCGAGAAGTTTTCCACGCCAAGGACCGGGTGGCTGCCCGAAAAGGCGGTGCACGAGTACGCCGCGGTGGCCGATTCGCGCGGCCGCCTCTGGTACACCGAAACCCACGGGAACCGGGTGGGCGTGCTGGACCCCGCCACCCGCCGGGCGGAGGAATTTGAGCTGTCGGAAGCGTGGTCCGGCCCCAAGCGGCTGGCCATCGACACCGCCGACCGGCTCTGGATCCCGGAACTCGCCCAGTCGCGGATCCTTGTTTTTGACACGCTCGCCAGGAAAGTGGTGGAGCGGATCACCCTGCCCATCAAAGGCGATTACCCTTACGCGATCCGGCGAAACCCGAAGAACGGCGAGATGTGGATCACGGGTTCCGGCACCGACAGTCTCTACCGGTATGACCCGCGGCGCAAAAACTTTCGGATCTATCGCTTTCCGCGCCGGGGAGCGTACACCCGGACGGTCGCCTTTGACGAAAAGGACAACGTATGGACCTGTTACGCCAGCTACCCCAACACGCACACGCAGATGCCGTTCCGCTCCGGCGTCATCGTCCGCCTGACGCCGCGCGACTGAAGGAAGGAAATCCCGCCATGCGACGATTCGCGTATCTATTGATCCTCGCCGGGTTCGGGGCCCCGATGGAGGCCGCTGAAATCACGGTCCAAGCCCCGGCCGTCCAGCGAACAGTTTCGCTGGATCCCGCCGATCCCGCCTGGCAAAAGGCGCCGGCCGCTTCCATCGCGCTGATGCCGCAAGGCATGGTCCGGCCCTGGGGCGGCGGGGCGGTGAAGCGGGTGGAGGCGCGGGCCCTCTACACCCCTCAGGAGCTCTTCGTGCGGCTCCAGTGGGAAGACAAAAACGCCGATCTCACCCCCTCGGCTTCTCAGTCTTTCACGGATGCCTGCGCCATCATGCTTCCGGCGCGCGCCGGAAGCTGGCCGTCGCCGTTCATGGGAGACGCGCAAAACCCCGTCGTGATCTGGCGGTGGTCGGCCGCCGCGCAGAAAGATGTCGATGAAGGCTACCAGGCGGCGGAGGCCGCGCACCCGCGGCTTCACTACGATTTTGAACCCCGCCCGAACGATCCGCTCTATCGCGCCGCCCAAGGCGCGGGGAATCCTCTGGCTGAACGAGAACGGACGACGCCGGTAGAGTTCCTGGCGGCCAAAGGGTACGGCTCGCTCACGTCCCAGCCGGACGAGAGGGTGCGCGGCAAAGGCGTGTGGAAGGACGGCCAATGGACGGTCGTTATGGCGAAGCCCCTCCAAGGAACTCCAACGCTGGCGAAAGCGGGGAGGGTCCCCATCTCTTTTGCCGTCTGGGACGGGGGCGCCGGCGAGCGCAACGGGTTGAAGGCCGTTTCGATCTGGCAGTCGCTCGCGCTGGGACCCGTTTCCGCCCTTCCCGAGCGGACGCCCGCCGCCCGCGGGGAACGCGTGTTCCGCCGCTACGGGTGCGCCGTCTGCCACGGCCCCGGAGGCAGGGGCGGCGTGAAAAGCGATAACGCGCAGGGGGGCCTGGTTCCGCCCATCAACAAGGTGAAGGAAGGGTTCACGGAGGAAGAAGTGAAGCAAGTCGTTCGCAGGGGCCGAAGCTCCGTCCCGGAGGACCCGAGCGGGCCAACCCCTCCCCTTCACATGAACGCCTGGAGCCAGGTCATGGACGAGCGGGAACTCGACGATTTAGTAAAGTATCTATGGACCCTCGCGCCCGAAACACAGGAGTGGTGAGAGGCAAGGAGGAGTGAAACATGTTGCCGAATATCGGGTTTGGAGAATTGGTCGTCATCCTGTTGATTGTGATGCTTCTTTTCGGGGCCAAGCGCCTGCCGGAGGTGGCTCGCGGTCTTGGGAAATCTCTGCAGGCCTTTAAAGACGGCATGAAGAACACGACCTCCGAGGTGGAAGATGAAAAAAAATCCATCGCGGAAGCCAAGGACGAAGCCAAAGACAAGACCGCTATTTCCTGATCCGCCATCTCCGAGCCCCGCCGCCTAAAGCGTCAAGCCAGGGCGGCCGGGACGCAGGTTGCAGCCGAAAGGCCGCAGCCTCCCGAGGCCCCCGCCAGGCGGGTGGGGCCCCATTGGAAAGGAGCCTTCCGTGAGCATCCAGCTTCTCTTTTTCGCGCAGTCAGCCCGGTGGATGGGCGAATCCCATCTGGCCGTGGATCTATGCGGCGCGGCGACGCTGGAGCAGCTCCTGCGTGAGCATAAGCGCCCGCTCGCGCCGGTCATCGCCCGGTTGAAAGTCCTGCGCATCGCGGTCAATCAACGGTTCGCCGATCTCCAGACGCCTCTGCGCGATGGCGATGAGGTCGCGTTTCTGCCGCCGGTGAGCGGGGGTTAGCCATGGTGTTTGTAACGACTGAGCCGCTGGATTCTCGACCTCTGTCGAAAACAAGGCGCGATCCTGCGATCGGCGCCGTGGTGACGTTTCAAGGCACGGTCCGGGGGGAAGAGCGGGGAGAACCGATCGCGGCCATCACCTACGAGGCCTACGAAGCCATGGCGCGTTGTCTGCTGAAAGAAATCGTCCGGCGCGCCGAAATGCGCTGGCCGGTCCGGGTCGCGGTCGCTCACCGGCTTGGCCGCGTGCCGGTGAGCGAGGCAAGCCTCCGGGTCGAGGCGGCCGGCCCCCACCGCCAAGAAGCCTTCGAAGCCTGCCAGTTCGTCATTGATGAGATCAAACGCGTGGCGCCGATATGGAAAGTGGATTACGAGAAAGCGCGCGCGTGAGCGAGGCGATCCGCATGATCGATGTAGGCGGAAAGCCGGTGACCGAGCGCATCGCGGCGGCCGAAGGAGGGGTCGCGATGGCCCCCGCCACGCTGCGCTTGGTGCGGGACGGCGCGCTGCCGAAAGGGGATGTTCTTGCGGCGGCTCAAGTCGCCGGGATCCTGGCGGCCAAGCGCGTGGATGAATGGATTCCTCTTTGCCACACCGTGCCGCTGGACAGCGTGGAGATCGTTTTTGCCTTGGGAGCCGAGGCTGTCGGAGTGACGGCCACCGCCAAATGCCATGGCAAGACGGGCGTGGAGATGGAGGCGCTCGCCGCGGTGGCCGCCGCCTGCCTCACGATTTACGACATGTGCAAGTCGGTTGACAAAGAGATGACGATCGGCCCCATTCAGCTCGTCCGGAAATCGGGCGGACGGTCGGGGCGCTACGAACGGACGTGAGCCATGAGCCTTCATAACGTGAAAGCGGGCGTGCTGACGGCCAGCGACCGGGCGTCCCGAGGCGTCTATAACGATGAAAGCGGGAAACTCCTCCGGGAGCGCTTGAGCGCCATGGAGGGGGTGGAGGTGCGCCGCTATGACGTTGTGCCCGATAAACGAAAAGCGATCGCCGCGTGCTTGCGGCGATGGTGCGACGGGGACGCTTTGGACGTGATCCTGACCACAGGCGGGACCGGTTTGAGCCCGCGCGATGTGACGCCGGAGGCCACGCGCGGGCTTTTGGACAAGGAAATCCCGGGCCTCGCGGAGGCGCTGCGCCTGGAGGGGAGCGGATTCACGCCCCTGGCATGGCTTTCGCGCGGCATCGCCGGTTTGCGGGGAAAGACCCTGATCGTGAACTTACCGGGAAGTCCCCAAGCGGTTGAGCAGAGCCTGCGCGTCCTGGCGCGCCTCCTTCCGCACGCCTTGGCGATGGTTCGCGGCGAAGCGCATGCCGAATCAGGAAAGGCGCGACGACATGCTTTCCGCGGATGAGGCCCTGCAGAAAATTTTAGAAGCCGTTCGGCCGCTTGAGCGCGCCGAAACCGTTCCCCTCACGCAAGCGGCAGGCCGGATCCTCGCTTGCGACTTGACGGCCCGGGTGGATCTTCCCCCTTTTGACAACTCCGCGATGGACGGCCTTGCGGTCCGGGCCGAGGAGGTCCGCGGCGCCTCCGCGCAGGCGCCGGCGCGGCTCCCGGTGCAGGCGCTTCTGGCGGCCGGCGCTGAGAAGGGCACGGCCCTGCTTCCCGGCCAGGCCATCAAAATCATGACGGGCGCGCCGGTTCCGGAAGGAGCGGACGCGGTCGTCATGAAGGAATGGACGCGCGCGGTCAACGGAATGGCGGAGATTCTTCATGCGCCCAAGCCGGGCGAGCATATCCGGCGCCGCGGAGAAGACGTGCGGCGAGGGGAGACGCTGCTGCCGCGCGGCAGTCTCCTGCGGCCCTATGAGATCGCCTTGCTCGCCGCGCAAGGATGGACGCAGGCGGCCGTTTGGGCCCGCCCTGCGGCCGCGATCGTAGCCACGGGAAGCGAACTGGTTTCGACCGGAACGCCGGAGCTTGGCTTCGGACAGATTTATAACGCCAACGGCCCGGCCCTCGCCGCGGCGCTGGGGCGATGGGGCGTGGATACAATCGATTTTGGGATCGTGCCGGACGAGAAGGAAGCGCTTCGGGGCGCCTTTCAGCGCGCGGAAGCGGAGGCGGATCTGTTGTTGATCTCCGGCGGCGTCTCGGTGGGCGATTTTGATTGGACCCGGATCCTCTTGGAAGAACTCGGGCTCCAGGTGGTGTTTTGGAAAGTCGCGATCAAGCCAGGCAAGCCGCTTTTGTTCGGCATCTGGAACGGAAAACCCGTCTTTGGGCTTCCGGGAAATCCGGTCTCGGCGCTGGTGTGCCTGGAAGAATTTGTCCGACCCGCCCTCGAGAAGCAAAAAGGACAGGCGCCCGCCCATCCGTCGTATCACCTCCAGGGGGTTCTGGGGGCCGACTTCTGGAAAGAGGAAGGGCGGCAGCAGTGCGTGTTTTGCCGGGTTCTGGAATCGCCTTCGGGGTTTCAGGTGCACGTCATCCGTCCCCAGGGATCGGCGATGGTGGGCATGGCCTGCAAGGCCAACGCGCTGGCGAAAATCCCGGCGGAGGCCCGCCGTTTGACGAAGGGAACCCCGGTCGCCTTCCGGTGGCTGAAATGAAGCCGTTCGGAAATATGACCGGCATCGTGCTGGCCGGCGGCCGCAGTTCCCGCTTCGGCGCGGATAAGGCCTTTGCGAAGCTGGGAGGCGTTCCCATGATTGAGCGGGCGCTCCACACGCTCCGCGCGATCTTTGGCGAATGGCTGGTTGTCACAAAAACCCCGGAGCTTTTTTGTCCGGACCAGGCGCGGATTGTACGGGATGTGGGAGCCTGGGAGGGCCCGTTGGCCGGGCTATATTCCGGCCTTCTGGCGAGTTCCACGGAAAGGAATTTCGTCTGCGCCTGCGATATGCCGTGGCTCTCGCCGGCGCTGATCCGGCGTTTGTGCCGGGCGGCCAACGGCTGGGAGGCGGTCATTCCGCGCGTGGGAAACCATTTGGAGCCGCTCTGCGCGGTCTACTCCCGGCGCTGCCTGCCGGTTGTCCACGATCTTCTGCAGGAGGGAAAGCGCGGTTTGGCCGACTTGGCGGCGCGATGCTCATCAAAGATTCTCCCCGCGGCCTCGCTGGCCTCGAGGCATCATCTCAGGCGGGCATTCTTGGATCTGGACACGCCTGAGGATCTGGCCCGGGCCGAAAGGATGGCGGGCTGATGCGGGAGATGCTTGTCGATTCCTACGGCCGCGTGGTCTCCTATCTCAGGGTGTCCGTGACGGACCGCTGCAACCTGCGGTGCGTTTACTGCCTTCCCGCGTCCCATCGACCGCCCTTCCTTTCGAATGACAACCTCACGGACCTTGAGCTGGCCCGGCTTGCGGCCCTCTTTGCGGAACTGGGCGTGTCAAAAATCCGCGTCACCGGAGGAGAACCGCTCCTGAGGCCCGGGGTCCCGGACCTGGTGCGGCGCCTGGCGGGCATCGGGGGGATTGACGATCTTTCGCTGAGCACCAACGGCCTTTTGCTCGGCGGGATGGCGCAGGACCTTGCGCAGGCGGGCCTGAAACGGGTCAATATCAGCTTGGATTCTTTGAATCCGGACAAATTCCGACAGGTCACGCGGTACGGGGATCTGGAAGCGGTCCTTGCCGGGATCGATGCGGCGCTGGCCGCCGGCCTTTCCCCCGTCAAGCTGAATGTCGTCGTGGCAAGGGGCATGAACGAAGAAGAGATCGGCGATTTTGTCAGGCTCACGGAAGACCGCCCGCTCCATGTGCGTTTGATCGAGCTCATGCCGATGGGCGAGACGGGGTTTTTCTCGCAGGAAAGATGGATGCCCCTCCCGGAAATGATGGAAAAGGCCTCTCCGCTCCAGGAGCTTCCACGGGACGCGTGGCCTCTGGGGCACGGGCCCGCCCGTTATTACCGGAGGCCGGGCGCTTTGGGAACCGTGGGATTTGTCAGCGCGTTGAGCCGCGGCTTTTGCTCTTCCTGCAACAGGCTCCGCTTGACCGCCGGCGGACTTCTGGTTCCCTGCCTGGACGCCGCGGAAGGAACGGACCTTCGGGCTCCGCTTCGGCGCGGCGCGGACGCCGGCGAGATCAGACGGCTCGTTCTGGAAACGGTCCAAAGAAAGCCCGAGCGTCACACCCTGCTTGAAAGAGCGTCGAGCCTTTCGCCTAATCCGCGCCTGATGTGCCAGATCGGGGGATAGGCGATGACAGCCCTGCTCGTATTCCTGGTGGCCCTTGTCTACTCATCGGTGGGGCATGGGGGGGCTTCCGGGTATTTGGCCGTCCTTTCGCTTATGGGATCGACCCCCTCCGACATGATCCCAAGCGCCTTGTGTTTGAATCTCCTTGTGTCCGGCACCGCCTTTGTGAGTTACTGGCGCGCCGGTCATTTTGACGGGAAACTGCTCTGGCCCTTCGCTTTATCCTCCATCCCCGCGTCCTATCTGGGTGGAATGGCGCGGATCCCGCCGCAGGCCTATGGGTGGCTGCTGGGCGCCGCGCTCCTAGTGGCGGCCTGGAGGCTGGCGGGCATTTCGAATGGGACGGTCCCGGGAACCTTGCGGCCGCCGCCGGGCTTTCGCGCCGCGCTGCCGATCGGGGCCGGCATCGGCCTGCTTTCAGGGATCCTCGGCATCGGGGGCGGGATATTCCTCAGCCCGATTTTGCTCCTGTCCCGCTGGGCGGACGCCAAGAAGACCGCCGCCGTCTCGGCGGGATTCATCTGGCTCAATTCCCTTTCGGCGTTCGCGGCCCATGCCCGGGTCGGGACGCTCGACCTTGCCCAATGGGTTCCTTACGTCATCGCGGCTTTTATGGGAGGATGGCTGGGCTCGGCGGCGGGGGCCCGCTACTTTAACGGCTTGGTGCTGCGGCGCCTCTTGGCCGTTGTCCTGGTCGTCGCAGCCGTCAAACTGATGGGCCAGGGAATCTGACCTTATGGAGACGGACACGCCGCAGCCTTTTCTAGAACATTTAGACGATCTTCGCAGACGGATCTGGATCGTTCTGGGTTTCCTCATCGCGTTTTCAGCCGCCGGATACGCCTTTGTGGACCGGATCATCGCATTGCTCGCGCGCCCGACCGGCGGGTTTGTGTTCACCCGGCTCACCGAGGCCTTCCTGGCGCGGCTTGAAATCGCATTGGTTTCCGGCTGCTTTTTGACGATCCCTGTTTTGCTCTATGAAGTCTGGCGGTTCATGGGGGTGGCGCTGACCCCGAAGGAACGGCGCGTGACGCTCAAAATTCTTCCGTTTTCCTATCTCCTTTTCACCGCCGGGGCGGCCTGCGCGTGGTTTGTGGTTCTGCCTGCCGCCACCCGGTTTCTTCTTGGATTTGCGACCAGCGACCTGCGCCCTCTGGTTTCCATCGACGCCTACGTCGGCTTTGTCGCGTGGTTTATGGCGGCCTTCGGTCTTTTGTTCCAGCTTCCCTTGGCGGTTCTTTTCCTGGTCAAAACCGGTTTCACGACCCCCCGGGCGCTCGCCGCCTGCCGCAGGCACGTGATCGTAGGACTGGCGATCATCTCCGCGGTCCTCACCCCGGGTCCCGATATCTTCTCTCTGCTGGCTCTTCTCATCCCGACGTACCTGCTCTACGAAGCCTCCATCTGGATCTCGCGCTGGTATGTTTAGTGGTAGAATAGGGCCATCGCCCATGCAAGAAGACCCGCCGCATCTGTTTCATATCCCCGTCATGGGGACCGGCTTCACCATCGATACGCCGCTGAAGGTGGCGCGTTACGGCATTTCGTCGGTCATTTCCCTGGTCGATGATGATTTGATCGAGCAGATGCGGAAATACCACTCGCAGGCATCCGGGGAGGGGTACGATGAAATCAGCGATCGGGACGAAGACCACCGGGCCCGCCGCATTACCGCGTACCTGAACCTGCTGCATCGTTTGATCGAGCGCCAGGTGAGCGCGCTGCAGGCCGCGCCTTTTGAGCCGGGAAGCGAATTGACCCTGTACTACGAGATGCTGCCGGAAGGCCCCCGGAAGGAGGCCTACCGCGAGATGCTGCAGACGGCCGATGTCGAGGAGCGGGCCCGTCGCCAAGCGGAGCTGAGGCGGCTCCCCGCCCCGGGGACCATCGACGTCAACATCATGACCAAGCTGGATCGCGACGTTTACCGCGCCGGCGAAAAGCTGGGACCGGAGCAGGGCGACGCCATGGCCGCCCTGCGCGGCTTTGCCCGGAGCGACCTCCGCTCTTCGGTCGTATTCTCCGCGGGGATGAATTCGCGCCTGTACAGCTACGCCGCGCAATTCAGCGATTTTCTGCCGGATGGAGAGGGGCGTTTGAAGAAAAAGATCATCCTCAAGGTCAGCGATTTCCGCTCGGCGGCGATTCAAGGGAAGTTTCTCGCCAAGCGCGGGCTGTGGGTGTCGGAGTATCGAATCGAGTCGGGCTTAAACTGCGGCGGCCACGCCTTTCCCACAGACGGCCTGCTCCTGGGGCCTATTCTGGAAGAATTTCGGACGAAGCGGGAGGCGCTTGCGGAAGAGCTCTTCGCGATCTGCAACGCGGCGCTTCTGGCGCGGGGAAGACCCTCCTTCGCGGCGGCGCCGCGCCACCGCGTGACCGCCCAAGGCGGGATCGGCACCGCCCAAGAGCAGGAATTGCTTCTCGCCTATTATCGGGCCGACGCGACCGGGTGGGGAACGCCTTTTCTTCTGGTGCCGGAGGTGACCCACGTCGACGAGGCGCACCTGCGCAAGCTCATCGCCGCGACCGAGGAAGACGTGCGTTTGAGCGACTGCTCGCCCCTCGGCATCCCGTTTTGGTCCCTCACCAACTCGGCGAGCGAGGCGGCGCGCCGCCGGCGTATTGAGGAAGGACGGCCCGGCAGCCCCTGCCCGAAGGCCTATTTGGCGCTCAACACCGAATTCACGCCGGTGCCCATCTGTCCCGCCTCCCAGGCCTACCAGCGGCTGAAATTGCGCCAGCTCGCGGAGGCGACTATGACCGAGGACGAACGGGCCCTGGCGCGCGAGGGGGCGCTCCGCAAAGCGTGCATCTGCCACGATCTGGCCGGGGGCGCCACCGTCAAAAACGACATCGATCCGGCCGCGACGACGGCCGTTTGTCCCGGGCCGAACATCGTCAACTTCAAAAGGATCGTCACGCTCCGCGAAATGGTCGGCCACATCTACGGACGCCTTTCGATCCTCGCCAACCGCGAGCGCCCCCACATGTTCATCGCGGAGCTGAAGCTTTATGCGGATTATCTTCGAGAGGAGTCCCGCAAAGTTTCCCTGCAGTGCTCCGCCCGGGCGCGGGAGTACCTGACCCTGTTCAAGGCGAACCTGCTGGCCGGGATCTCTCATTATCAGCGCATGGCGGACCATCTCGCCGGACAGAAAGCCAGATTTCTTGAAGATCTCCACCGGCTGCGCCTGGAGATCGAGGCCATCGAAATCCCTTCCTGCACCCCCACGCTTTCAAACCCCGCCTGAGAACGTCCGTTCCTCCCGCCCCACTTTCCTCGAAGCGGGACGCCGCCGGGCCGAGCGGAGAAAACGCCGGGTCATGGGGCTTCTTTCACAGGCTCCGGATGCGACTCCTTGTTGACCAGGATCACGCCGCTGATCGCGACCAGGCCCCCGAGGACCGACAGCGCGGGGGGGACTTCGCCCAGCCATAACCAGGCGATGACGATCGAGCAGGCGGGGATGAAGTAAAGAAAACTGGCGGCGCGGGACGCGGGCAGGCGGGCGAGCATCCAGGACCACCCGCTGTAAGCCAGCGCGGCGGGACCGACGCCCAGATAGATCACCGACGCGGTGGCCGCGGGCGTCACGTCGCGAATCGTGGACGCCAGCCCCCGGCTGAACGGCAGCAGAAACAGCGTCCCCGCCCACAATTCATACGCCGCGAACTCGAGCGGCTTGTAGCGTTTCAGCAGGGGTTTTTGGAACATGAAGGCCGCGCTGTGCGCGAATGAGGCGAGCAGCACCAGGAGCGCCCCCTGTCCGATCATCTCCGCCCCGCCCAAACCCCAGCCGATCAAAAACACGCCGACAAAGCCGATCCCGATGCCCGTCCACTGCCGCGCGGTGAGATGTTCGTTCAGAAACGAGCGCGCCATGAGCGCCGTCCAGATCGGAGCGGTGTTGATCAGCATGCTCGCCACCCCCGCGGTCACCGTGATTTCCCCGTAATTCAGCGCGAGCTGGTACACCGTGATCGCCAGAAAACCCGTGATCGAAATGGCCGCGAGGTCCTTGTTCCGGGGCCTGGAAATTTTCCCTCCCAGCGCCAGGCCGAGGAAGACCGCCGACGCGATCAAAAACCGCAGCAGCACCAGGTGCGCCGGCGGATACCCGCCCGCCAGCGCGGCGCGCACTCCCGGGAACGCGGAGGACCACAGGAGAAGGGTGGCCAGCGTGATGAGGGTTAATGTCATGAAGAACAGCGGGAGCCGGGCGGATGCGCGCGGGGCGGCGTGGAGATCGCTCTCTCAGGGACGGACGGCGGGTTCATAGGCG
>MGUR01000076.1:8086-12387 GCA_001800075.1 Elusimicrobia bacterium RIFCSPLOWO2_01_FULL_59_12 | reverse complement strand
CCGGCATCCCCCGCAGATCACGCGGTACTCGCAAGCCCCGCAGCGGCCGGTCAGAAGGTCCGGCGACCGCAGGGACTCGAAGAGCGGGGAGTTGTTCCAGATCTTTTGCAGGGGCTCCCTTCGGATGTTGCCCGAGGAGCTCGGAAGATAGCCGCAGGGAAACACGTCGCCCTTGTGTGAAATGAAGCACATGTGCACCCCCGCCAGGCATCCCCGCCGTTCCGCCGACGACCGCCCCGTTTCCGGCTCGGCGACCCGGTAGAACTGCGGCGCGCAGATGGCTTTGATCGGGAGCGGCCCTTCGCGGTCTTTTTCGGCCACCCACTCAAGCCACCGTTCCACCTCCGCCGCGCCAAGCATTTGATCGGCGGCGATCTGCTCCCCGCAGCCGACCGGGACCAGGAGAAATAAATAGAGGGCGATCGCCCGCTGGGAACGCGCCATCTCGTAGATCTCCTGCACCTCGGGGACGTTGAGGCGCGTCACCGTGAAGTTGATCTGCACTTTGATCTGGGCGTCGCGGAGGCTCCCGAAGCCCGCCAGCGCCCTTTCATAATTCCCCGCGCCTCGAAAAAAATCATGGGTGCGGGCCTTGGCGCCGTCGAATGAGACGGACGCGTAATAAATACCGGCTTCTTTCAATCGCCGGGCGGTGGGGGCGTCCACCAGAGTCCCGTTGGTCGATAAGGCGATGGGCAGCCCCAGGGCGTGCGCGTAGGCGGCGAGCTCAAAGAGGTCCTTGCGGGCGAGCGGCTCGCCGCCGGAAAAGATCAGGACGGGGCGGCCCATGGCCTGCAGCTCGCCGATCAGGGTTTTGGCCTGGGAGGTGGTCAGCTCCTCCGGCGAGGCCTGGTCCAGGACATCGACCCGCCGGCAATGCGTGCAGCGCAGGTTGCACCCGGCCGTGGTTTCCCAATAGACCCGCTTAAGTTTCGGCGTAAGGGCCGTCACAGAACCCCTTCGCTTCTCCGGCCGCATTCCATCCCGTTGGAAAAAAGACGAACCATGAATCACCCTTCTCTCTCTCAGTCGTCGACGGCGTCACCCATAATATCAAATCCCGCGCGGCGGCCATGGGGTCCCGCCGTGTCCCGGCAAAATTGCGCGGCTCCGACCCGCAGGCTATCCGGGGAGGCCCGCCTTCTTAAAAATCTCCAGGCCGACGCAGTAAGCCTTCCGATGGGATCGCCCCTCGAAGCGGTCCCGCGCGTCAAGGAAAACCACAAAGGTGTCCTGAACGAGTTCCTCGGCGTCCGCCTCCGAAAATCCCAAGCCAAAAGCGGCCGAATGAAGAACGTCAGCGTGGGCGTCGATCAGGGCTTTGATGCCGCTCTGAAAGGGTCCGTTGGCATGTGATCCAAGAGCACGTTTATAAATCATACTGATTTATAAAGTCGAATTGGTCATCTGGAACAAATAAGGCAACAATTAGTGGGCAATTATCCCTCAGAAACTTGTTCGGCGCCGTTGACAGCCCATAGTTTCGATATATACTATAAGTGACGCATGAAACCACGCTTTGAATGGGACACCACAAAGGCAGCCGCCAACCTGATCAAGCACGGAGTCTCGTTCAATGAAGCGATCACGGTATTTGATGATCCGAATCGCCTGTTGCTGCCAGATCCTTGGCACTCTACGTCGGAGGAAATCCGTGAACTGGTCATCGGAGTCTCAGACCTGGGGCGGGAACTGCTCGTAGTTTATGCCGAGCGAGAACCTGACACGACGCGAGTGATCTCTGCGCGTCGGGCTAATCGCCGAGAGAGGAAACGTTATTATGAAAACCAAGAAAAGAACCGAAAAACTGAACCTAAGTGATCCGGACCTGGACATTCCACCCTTAACGGATGAGCAGCTCAAATCCGCGCGGCATGCCGCGCCGGAAGAAACCGAAAAATACCGTCATGCCATTGAGAATACATTGGGCGTTCCGCGGCCGCCGCGCATGGGACGACCGCCTAAGCAGCCGCATGAAAAGTACCTTCCCGTCTACATGAAGCTCCATCCCCGCATCGTGGCATGGGCACGCCTGGAAGCCAAGAGGCGTGGAGTCGGCTACCAAACCGTCATCAACGAAACGCTCCTGAACCATGCTGCCTAAAGGGAAAAACAATGAGCCGGTCTAAACGAAAATCTCCCGTCATTGGGATGACAACAGCGCGGTCTGAGAAAGAAGACAAGCGCTGGCATCATCGCGTGCTGCGCCGCCGGGTTCGCGAAGGCAGGGGACAGGGACGTAGCTGCTTAACTGCTTTTTTAGACAATAAGGAAGTTAAGCAGGAACGTCCCCTGATACTGACTTTAGAGCTTTAACAGCTCCTCCGGCAGAGGGTACGCTTGGATGTCCTTATATTGGGTGCAGGCGGGAGCCAGTTTGTGGTTGGCGTAATACAACCGGCGGCCAGGGACGTCCACGCACAGGGCCGTGATGCACGCCGACTTCGCGCGAAAGGACCCGGACTCCCGATAGGTTCCGCTGTCAAGATCCAGGAGCAGCGCGCTCGCCAGCCGGAACGGCATGAACGCCATCATGCCCGTGTCCACGACCCGCGGCTGCACGTGCCGGCGCGGGTCCCCGGATAAGGAGCGCACTTCCGTCCAGTTGCTCAGGCCCAGAAAGTCGATCCCGGCCGAGCCGGCCTTGGAATAGAACGCGCTGTTCGACGCGGCCTGTTTCGCGGCGGACTCCAGCTGCCCGCGGGCGCTGGGGCTGAAGAAGTAATCCTTATGCGTGCTCCCCGTCCGGCCCGGCAGCTTCTTTGTGGCCAGGGACCGCATGCTGTTGGCGGAGAATTCCTGCATCGAGGCGGCGGCTTGAAACCCGATAGCCATCATCCCGGCGGAGTATTTTTGATTTCTCTGGGCATAATCGATCGGATCTCCCACGTCAGCCAGCTTCCATTTCAGTTCGCCGGAGGACAGATCATGCGCGCGGATGTGGAACTTTCCGAAGAGGACGAAGCGATCGCCCGCGCGCCGGAGCTCCTTGGCGTAGGTATATTCTTGCTTGGATAAGTCGATGCGATAGGCGCGCTTGCCGGAGGCTTCATCCAAGCCGACTACGTCTCCGCCGATGGCCAGCGCCACGCGCCCCCGTCCGACAGCCATGCCGATGGGAGGTGCCGCCACCCGGTCCCATTTGGCCAGCGCGCCGTCGCGGTTCTCGTACTCCCAAAGGAGGCCGCCTTTTTCCCGATCATAGGCGCCGACCCAAACGAGCGAACGTTCCTTTCGCACCAGGCGGAATCCGGCGATGACGGTTCGGTCCGTCACGGCGACGGCGTCCGGGGCGGCGTTACTCTTATCAACCGGGTTCGTCCAAACCAGCCCCTTCTCCGCCGAGAGAAATGCCACATTCCCTTCCAGTGCGAGGGCGCACCAGTCGTCCGAGGGATCCCACCTTAAAACGGGCGAAGCGATCGTTTGATTTTTCTTTTTCGTCTTCTCTCTCGCCACCCCCCACGCGGCAGGAGCGGCTTGATTAAATAGGACCTTCATCCCGTCGCGCGAGAGGGCGATCAGCCGCTCCCCGGCAAAGAGCCAGATCGTGCGAGGGGCCAGCGCCATGACATTGGCCGGCGTCACAACGGGCAACGTCAATGGGCCCAGGTCTGCCTCCCACCGCGTTGCGCCATCCGCGAGCGAGAGCGCCTGCAATTGAGCCGGCTGCTCGACGGATCCATCCAACCAGCTGGCCGCGGCAGACAGCAAGATCAGCTCTTTATTTTCTACGTCCACCGCTATCGACAGGCTGACGCCCGGAAGCGTCCTCGACCATACCGCCGCGCCGTCCCGTGAAAGCGCCCGGAGGGTGAGCGCCTCTTTATCCTGCTGCACCAGAACCGGATGTGGATCTCCGGCGACGATCTCCGAGGCTTCTTCGGGACCCGACCAGACGACGCCGCCTGCCTGGCCGTCCAACAGCCAACGCGTCGCCTTGTAGGGCTCTTTCTTTTTATGTTTGAGGGGCCCGCTCACCACTCCGAGGTAGGTCCCCGGCAAGGCTTCCACCTTAATGAGTTTCTCTTTAAAGTCATGCGTCCAAAGCGCCGGCGTGGTTGTGTTCGCAGGGGTGTCCTCCGTCATCGCGACGCCGGCGCAGAAAAACAGGCTGGCGAGCATACCTATCAAGGAGATTCTGACTCTCCGTTTCATCACGTTAACACCTCCCGCTTCAAGCCTATGGAAGAGATTAGAAAACAAAGGCGAACAATTCAATGCGACCGGCTCTGGGGGCATAAAACGCTGGCCGTTCGGCTATGAGGTACTCCGGCTGTTCCGATATCCCAGCTACTACC
>MGUR01000076.1:0-8064 GCA_001800075.1 Elusimicrobia bacterium RIFCSPLOWO2_01_FULL_59_12 | reverse complement strand
GGATAATGCCGTAGACAATTCCGTATACAAATAGTTGACAATTCCTGTGCCTCCAACCGACTAAGCCCGCATGGGGTTTTTCTCTATTAAACTTTGTTGCATTAACCCCCTTGTTATTAAGCGATAAGCGGTTATCGCTTAATACAGCCCTATACCGTAGTTCGCCGCAACGTTTAGAACCGCCGGCACTTCTCCAAATGCGCACTCATGTAAATTCTTCCTGTTATGGGATCTTGCGTATTCGTTTTGCAGCGGGGACACCTTTTATGCCTTCCCTTGTTGTCCCGCTTATTGACCTTATAAAGGGCTTCCAAAAATTCTGTGGCTTTTTTAACTGACCCTGAAAAATACCACTCCAACATATCTGATTTAACACCGTATGCAATCACTTGATCAGGCCATAAATTCAGCCTTTTACTTAATTCATTTTCCAAGCGAAGCCAGATTGGCTGATACTTTTTCATTTCCTGCCCCTGTACACTGCCCGCCCCATTTCACTGAAGCTATCGACCTTAGGGAGCACCCGACTATGCGGGAATTAGGACAGACTGGCGAGCAGGAACATCCGGCATCGCGTCCCATGTCCGGCCGTCCAGATGCCGGCCCGCGACCTTCTTGCCAACCCGACGGCCCATCGGGTCATGCGCGCCCCATTGCTTGAAAAAGAAGGCGACATCCGCGCGGCGACACGCCTCTCTGATCGAGTAGACCCATTCCGGCTGCATCGGCCGAGCGCCGAAGCCGCTTTCGCCGCCCACGATAACCCAATGGATACCCTCCAGGAAGGAGTTATCCAGTGCAATGGGTGCAATCAGAGGCTCTAGGGACAGGAAACGCACGGAAGCCGGAGTTTGCTGAAGCTGCCGAATCCGACCCTTGTAGGCGTCGCTTTCAATAGTCGAGCCCAGCCAGATATGTGACGGCAGCATTTTATAGCGTTCGCTCGTCCACCGGAGCATCCGTGCCGGCCGTTTGGTTAAGACTTGGAAGTTGTGCCAAGTTGCTTGCAACATAGTTTCGAAGACCTTTTCGATGAACGGATCAGGCACATCGTTATGAAAAAGATCAGACATAGAATTCACGAAGATCCGCCTTGGCTGCTTCCAGGTCAGAGGCAACTGCAGCCGCTCCGGCCAAAGCCGGAGATCAAACCCCTGCTCGAAGGGATGCCCCTTCACCCCTCTAAACCGTTCTGCAAAGGTCTCGGCATAGCAATGTTCACACCCAGGACTTACTTTGGTGCACCCCGTTACCGGGTTCCAGGTTGAGTCGGTCCATTCAATTGCAGAATGGTCACTCATCGTGGACCTCTCCTAAGCCGAACTCCATTTGGCCACGGTCGTCTATAGCGGCAATCTTCTTCCAGAATTCCAGCCCCCGAGGATGTCGTGATGCAAAGAGCATGAAATACATGGGAGCATTTTTATCGTTCGATATGGGAATATCCGTAAATTCGACCGTTTTATATCCGAGGTTTCTCAAGCGGCTACGGAATTCTTCCACAACGTCACGAGGGCTTTTAATCCTGGACCAGTCGACATCCCCTCCGAGGAAGCGATCCAACGGCCCTCCTTCAGGAGTCTTCAGATAACGGTCAAAGTTCCGGCGGATGTCGATCCCGTCCATGATGGACATCAAGAGGTCGACCTTTCGCCCTTCGGTTAGAGATCGTATCGTCTGGAAATGGATATCGATACCCGTCGGATCAATAAAAGTGAGGGTCAATCCAGACGGTTTGATCTGATCGATCACCGCATTGCAGTCCCCCAACCGGAACTCAATGGAGTTTAACTTCGGGGACTTTGCACAACGCCGTTTCAAGCTATCCAAATTGGCCGAGTCCATCTCGACAAAGAAATATTTCCGAAATGGAAATCCCAGCGACATCAATGTAGAGCCGTCTACTTCAACCTGTTCTTTTGAAATATAACAGCGTCCTGGTCCAGCGAAGAGGTCAATATAGTTGAGTTCACCCTGCCACTTTTTATCCATCCCCTTTGTGAAGATATGCATATACCTTTCGAGAAAGAAGTACTTACGACGAATCCATGGACCGCTCTTGCGGGAAGGAAGATTATCGATCGGCGAGGCAATTGAAGAATTCTGCTCAGTCATAGAAGTTAGCCTATATCATACATAAGTATGAGTTGACTTGGTGCTCATCCCCAGAAAATGCCCGTGGGGTCTTTGTCGACCTCGTCGAGCAGCGGCTCTATGGATCGGCTAGGGCGGATACGGTCATAGAGGTGCCGCCCTGTCGGAGCTGGACGTCAATACCATGTCGCTGCGTATTTCGGCGTCGATGGTTCAAAATAAAACAGCCGGTAGTCCCTTGATCAGGAATCACCGGCCGTTCTGTTGCGGGGGTCTGCATTGTCCAACTTATCCCTTGAGACGCCTTCCGCGCATTGAGTTGCGTTTTGAGCCGACCGGGCCCTTGCGCTGGCCGTTTGGTTATAAGATCTTGAGGAAGTTCAGATACCCCTGGAATTATCCTGTCCCTGAAGACTACCGGGATCTGCGGGAGTTCACGGAGACGATCGATTCCAAGAAACAACCGTCGCTCAAGAAGACTGATTGAAAAGCTTATTCCAGAATGTGGATAGGCGGCGATAGGCCTCTTCAGCCGTTGGAGCGGACGACAAAGCGATTTCTGCGGCGATCCCGGTGTAAATCGGCCCCCAGCTGGACTCTGGCTTTTCGAGAACTTTCGGTAGCGGATGGGTATCGCGACGAGTAAACGTGCTCTCCAGCGCCAGGCGCAAGTGCTCCCTCTCGTTAAAACCGTCTTCCAGCAGCAGCATCAAATCGACCAGGTCCTTCACCCGCGAATTGGGCCGGCTGCGAGGAAGCGTATACGCATGAATCTTCTCCGCGAAATGCGTTTCGCGCGGAACCAAAGCGACATGCGCAGGAGCAATTCCCGCGAACTTCAGCAGGTCTTGCCCCTGGACCCACTCCGGATCACCCGTGATGGCGTCCCCGGACGCGACGTCGATGTTAAACAAAGCGAATGTTCGGCCGGCCACGACGGCCTGGATCGGGAACCGGAAGCCGGCGTACGGGGCGCCATCAGGGGTCCTAGCCGCTGAGCCGATGCGAAAAGAAAATCCGTCCTTCAAATCAGCCTGCAGCATCGCCTGCAGGTCCATGCGAGCGGTTTCAGGATCGCGATAGGTTTTCTGCATTTGGGTGGTCAGGTCGATGTCTTTACTGAAGCGTGCCCGATGGCGCAGGCGCAGTTCCAGTCCGTAACCGCCCTTGAGAAGAAAATCGGGTTCTGGATCCTGGAACAATCGAGCCAGAAAGCGTTCAAAAGTGACCTGCAAACGCAAGCGAGGAAGAGAAAAAGGCCCCTTTTCGGCCTCACTGGCCAGGCGCGTTTCCAAAGCCCGGCGAAAGTCGGAGGGGTTGCGATACGTTTTAGGTTCCATGGCTCAACGTGAAAGTGATTCTTTTTGCTTCAGGGTGATAAGGCCGCGCTTCGCTGCCTCTTCGAGTGCCTGAGCCCATTGATCCGGTTCGCCGTGGTCCTGTTTAAGATCGAGGAGCGTGCGATAAGGGGTGGTGACGCGGTATCCTCCCAGATCTTCTACGTCTTCCACCGGGAGGCGGCGCTTGTGAAGAATGCAAGCCGCAGGCGCTTTTCTGCGAAATCCAGGAGGCACCGTCAGATGCGTTTTAGCCGGAAGATAGTCGGCCAGTTCGTGATACAGGCCGGCCGAGGTATGGGACACAACGGCCTGAATTTCGCCCTTGCGGTTGCAGCTCCAAAGGCACCACCGGATCCAGTCATCCCTCAGGTCCAGGGGATATCCGCTAAGGCGGTAAACGCCACGGCCCACCCGCTCCCAATTTCCGGAATGCAGGTGGTAATGCCGAAGGCGCGTGTAATAGCCCGCCTCGCCGGCCTGTTGGGTTGTGAAATATCCACCCTGTTGTGCGGCGATTTGGAAGAGGGCTTTTTGGGGGTTTTCTTTACCGGGGATCATGCATGAAAGCTACATTAAATGTAGCTTTCATGCAATAAAAACGTTTATATTAGGTTTATCCCCAGAAAATGCCCGCGGGGTCTTTGTCGACCTCGGCGAGCAGCGGCTCTATGGATCGGTTAGGGCGGAGGCGGTCATAGAGGTGCCGCCCCTGCCGGCGCTTGCTGTCCCGCCAGTAAAGCGCCCACTGGTTCCTGTTCTTAAAATACCGGAAGCGCGCGACGTCGCACTCCACCCACCGCGTCTTGTCGGGAAAACTTGGCCGCCGCTCGAAAAGGGTCACGATCAATCCCTCAATCCGAAACGTCAGCTTCACCCGGTCATGTAGGTGTTCCGGGCACCGCTTCCGGCAGTAGTGGGTGAGGATGGCTTCGAGGGAAGTGCGTTCAGCGGGTGGGAAACTGACCACTATTTCGGTTGTGCACTTTCTTTAATTTGCCGATCAACTTGCTTAACGTCAACGCGACCTTCCTCGTCAGCCTTCTGGATTTCCGGACTGATCGTTTTCAATTCCTCGATGTAATGCTTCAGCTTAGCCTTATGCTGTTCAGGGAAACCGCCAAAGCGCCCCGACCCATCAGAAATAATACGCGCCATCTTAACGAGGGAAGTCGCGATTTGGAGGACATCCTTTTTCGCAGCGTAAACGTCCGTGCGCGCATCTTCAACTTGTCGCTTTATAGAAACGTTCGTTCCCCCAATTTCATAACCCATCACCCCAACCAGGAAAACAATCGACCACAGCAATAAGATGGCGCCGACACCATAGCCCCGAGAGCATCAAGGCAACCTACTACCTCTACAACCTTCCACAGTCGCCCAAAAATAGACTCGCCCTGGACACCGTTTCCGGCGCACAGGGCGATGATTCTTTAAGTCTATTGCGGGGGTAGGATTTGAACCTACGACCTTCGGGTTATGAGCCCGACGAGCTACCAGGCTGCTCCACCCCGCGAAGCCATTATAGCACGGGTTAACGTGCCGATCCGTGAATTAGTCCGGTGGGGTGATTTAGGGCGCTGATCGGATTACTGATCGGTTCTTACTGTGGCGGAGGTCTGTGGAGGCAAAGTTTAAGCTTTGTCATCAAGCTGGAAGTGCGGCCTTTTTCGTAGCTGTACTTATTTCGTTTATGTACTGTAGGCCTTTGCCTTCAAATATCCCTAGAGATTTCACTTTGTTCTGTTCCAGTTCAAAAAGCACTTGGTGTTTAGGGAAGTTGTAGATCCGGCTGAGGCCATCGACTGATTGCGACATCGTATAACCTTCTCCAAACTTCTTGGTTATATCTTTAAGGCTATCCCCGTACGAAATTTTGTTGACGCTGTATCGCCACGTATACGAGTCGCTGGATGGTTGTGCCACAATTCCATCAACTTTTCCCTTATCGAATAGGATTATTAAGATAGCATCCCAGGCTCTGCTAGAAGAATCGGATAAACGATACACCCATCTCTCAGGCTCTTTTTTGTATGGTTGGCCCTTCAAGAATAGGACATCATTTGCTGTCATCCCCAGCTTTAAATCCATATAAGCACTTTGCTTTTTCGGTCGATTAGAAATCCAATCAAAAGTTAAGTACCCACCGATAGAAACTACAATGATCGCAACAAGAACAAACACACCTCGCTTAATGCCTCTTTTCCAATTCCAGCGATCACTTGTGGAACGATAAAGAAAAATTATGCCCAGCAATAGGGCTGATAAAAATATGGCGGTTCCAAGACTCATCGGCTGTACCCCCTAAGGCCTGTCTGTGATCGCGACTGCTACAAAGAGCTTAGCGCCAACAAGGCTTTCTCGATATTGCTTGTTCCATATGTCACATCAAATTCGAGTTTACCATCAGGGTTGTATTTTCTTCGACGCACATGGCGACCATTATCATAAACATCACGATTTTGGAAGAGACCATCCTGGTAGTACGTTGCGCACTCGCCATGTAGCAAGTCGTTTTTAAAACGCCATTTTCTTTTCAGAAACCCGTCATCGTAATATTCTCGTTTGATCTCGCCCTTTTCGCTCTTATCCTCGCCTAGCGCGACACGGCAAAATTCCAAAACGCCGTCACAGTACCATTGCGAAAATTTCTTTTTCCCCTCGGAATCGAAGGAGGTCCTATATAGGATCTGGTCTTTCAAATAGAGATCACGAAAGTGGGGTGTTCCATCTCGGTAATATCCGAGTGCGGAACCATGGAGATCATTGTTCTTGTAGTTCACAATTTCTTTGAACTCTCCAGTTTCATAAAACCTTTTCTCCTCTCCGTTTCCATTCACAAATGTTGCTTGGCTTAATGTCGCGCCATTTTTATAGAACTCTTTTGATGGACCATTCCATTTGTCGTTAACATAGGTCGCCTCTGCTTTTAAAGCACCGTTTTTGTAAAAAGCTTTAAGTGTTCCCTGCATTTTGCCGCTCTCGTAATTTCCCTGAAAATGAAGTTGGCCATTTTCATAATAGGCTTTGAACGGACCTTGTGTTTTGTCGTCTTTGTAAGTAGATTCTCGTCGCAGTCGGCCATTTTCAAAATAAGTCTTATTAGTACCTTCTAGATTTCCAGCTACGTAATGTTCTTCTTCCGCAAGAACGCCATTTGGATGAAAACTTTTTAAAAAGCCCTCGCGTTTGCCATCTTTGAAAGCGCCCTTGGCTTGAAGCTTTCCGTTTTCGTAAAACCATTTCCAAGGACCATTTCTTTTGCCATTGGACATCTCGAAAGAATATTTTATTTTTCCATTAGGATAGTGGCCTGTATCAGTTTCGCAAATGGCAGCGGAAGGAATAAATGCGTGGATAGCAAGGATAGCTAGAACAACTGTAACGACAGGATGTTTGCCCATCTTAGCCCCCAAATCTGATCGGCTTCGGAACAAAGAAAGTGGCAGATCATGTGTATTCTGACATAAGTTCTGCCACCGTGCCTCCACCTGCTGGCTGTGGAAGCGGTTCAGTTCTTTTAGCTCTTCTCAGTCTGATAGGGTGTTTCGCATGTTCATCGTAAAACGTTACTTTTGCATTATGAAGAAAACTAAAACCAGCATCCGTGCTTATGTAATTGTTACCGCCAGGATGTGAGAGCCACCCTTTATTAGCTGCTTCATAAGCGATTAACCAATTTTCTCCATATAATTCCGAGCCATTGACCAGACCCTGCCATGCCGTGAATGGTACTCTTCTTGAAATCAGCCCTTTCTTCTTAGCGTCCATTGAAAGCAAAGCGATCACAGAATCTTCCATTTCTACAATTTCGCTTATACTCTCATTGCTGATGCCGATTTGGAAGCAAAGGCAACCCCATATCGCCCAAGCCACTTCACTTGTATGGCCCAGAGAAGCATGAGCCAGCATTATTTGATTCAAAACTTTTCCTAGTTTGACCGTATCTAATTTATAACTGCGCTGCTTGTAAAAGAGCAATTGATCGAAAACACTTTTAAGAGTGCCCGACTCAATAGAAGCACATTGAAGCAATAGGTCCTGGTACATTGGCCAGTTGCTTTTATCGACGATAACAGAACCAAGAGTTGATATTCCATACCGTAGTACGGGTTCTGTTTTATGAAGGTTCGCTAACTCAAAGCATCGGTTAAGAAAGTGAAGTAGTTGATAGTGTTGAGTGCTTGGGTGTTTGTCGAATTTCATGATTCTTAGCTCTGTTGCCCAAGTGTCAACGGGCGATGGCAATTGGATAATGGCTGTTTTGCCTTGATTAAGTTGTAAGTCAAATCGGTTCAACGCAGCTTCTAAAATAGCCAGGCCGCGTTCTGCGTCCGCGAAGTTATTAAACCCGAGTTCGTAATCATCAACATATCGAAAGCCATCCTGAATCGGTGGCTTTGAAATTGCGACATCGATAGCCGAGAGTACGATCTCCGCCAAAAGAAGAGAAGTGTCAGGACCTATGGGTATGCCTCCTGTTTGCCCGTCCTGTGCCTTCTGCACTGCATAATCAAGTGCATTTCCGATAAGCGTTGAGCTTCGGTGAGCGGCGCGGCCCAGAACTCCCCAGATTACGCGGTTTGACTTTCCCCAGCCCTGCGCGATAAGGCGCGGGGCATCCTTCCGTAGG
>MGUR01000075.1:98949-100559 GCA_001800075.1 Elusimicrobia bacterium RIFCSPLOWO2_01_FULL_59_12 | reverse complement strand
CAGGCCCCAAAAATGTGGCGGTTCTTCTCGCACAATTTCCGGCCTCCTCTTGCGGCGACTGCACGTCGGGCACCACCACCCTCACCGCCGGTGACCTGGCCGCAATCGATACTTACTTTACGGCTATGCACGATTATTATTTCGAAGCCTCATACGGAAATCTCGATCTGACGTTTAAATTTTTCGGATCGAACACGGCTGCCCTTGATGCCGATGGGGATGCGACGGCGGTCGCCGCCGGCGCTTACACGATGCCGAATGAAATGGAATACTACGGCTGTGGCGATGAAGGCGTTGGATGCTCCGGGGTCGCAACACCCAGTGATCCTTTTGTCAGCGCGAACGGCAACTTTTTAATCCGGGACGCGCTTGTGCTGGCGCAGGGTGTTACGACCGGTCCAGATGCACAGGGCTCCGGAGGAACTTTCCATGCCGTGATGGTCATGCACGCAGGCAACGGAAATGAGACGACCTTGAGTACCAATGGCGATATCTGGTCTATTTTTTATTCGGATGACGCCACGATCACCTCGGGAGGCGGTGGCTTTACACAGGGAGCTGCCTTTCCGGAAACGGAAGCCAGCGGGATCACTTCGCCTCTGGGAGTCATGTGCCACGAGTTCGGGCACGAGCTCGGATTGCCGGACCTGTACAACACGACGGTAGCCGGAGGAAGCTCTGTCGTGGGCGATTGGGAGATCATGGATTCCGGTCCGTTTACCGGGGATGGAGCGAATCCGGCTCATCCTAGCGCATGGAGCAAGGCCTTGTTAGGCTGGGTGACGCCGACCGTCGTGGGCACTCAGGGGGCTGTTTCCATGGGGTATGTCGAAACGAACACCAACGGCATGATCCGGATCAACGTGCCCAACGGCCTGGCCCAGGAATATTTCTTGGTCGAGTACCGCTCCCGGAGCTCACCGGAGACCTATGACAAGGATATCCCCGGCGACGGCCTGCTGGTCTGGCACATCGATGACGCCATCACCAGCGCCCGCGGCATCGGCGCCGTCGATCCGAGCGATGCGAACACCGTCAACACCGGGGCGCCGCATTACGGCGTTTCGATCGTGTCCGCCGACGGCACAAATCCCGCCAGCGGGGGGAGCGCCGGCAATGCGTTCTCTAACGGCGACATCTTTATCACGCCGCAATCCGACAACTTCGCGGGAGACCCCTCCGGGGTCAGCATCGTAAACATCTCAGGGGTGGGCACCCATACGGCCACGCTGAATGTGGTGGCCCTGGACGTCAGCGCCAGCCAGAGCATCCTCAAAGCGGTGAATTATCCGAATCCGGCCGGCAAGGGGTACTCGCATCCCAGCGGAGAAGGAAATTCCACGATCCAGTTCCAGCTGAGCCGTCCGGCCAAGGAGTATTCCATCAACCTGTACACCTTAAGCGCCGACCTGGTGCGGAAGATCCCGAAGGCGGATATCACGCTGAACATCACCCGGTCCGCGGACTACAAGTGGGTCTATGAATATCTCTGGAATCTCACCAACGGCGACGGCGCGCATGTGGCGCCCGGCGTGTATCTCTATTTGATCCGCGCGGACGGCGAATCGAAGAGCGGAAAAGCCGTGATCATCCGGTAAGAGCCTCACCCC
>MGUR01000075.1:93298-98914 GCA_001800075.1 Elusimicrobia bacterium RIFCSPLOWO2_01_FULL_59_12 | reverse complement strand
CTATAAATAACACGTTCGGCAGCCAGGCCGCCAGCCACGCCGGCAGGTGACCCTGCTCCCCGAAGGACTGGCAGACCGAAACCGTCCCCCAATACAGGAAAGCCACGCCCAGGGCATATCCGAACGTCTGCAGTTTGCCTTTGCGGCTCGAGCGCAGCGCGAACGGAATACCGAGCACGATCACCACCCAATGCGCGAAGGGGAGCGCGATTTTCATCTGCAGGGCCATCTCCTCCCGGCCCGCCGGCACGCCCAGACCCCGCAGGCGGCGCAGCCGGGCGACGATCTCGGAGGCGGTCATGTCCTCGGGGTCCTTGTCCTGAAGCGCGAAATCTCCGGGAGATTCCTCGATTTCAATCAGCATCCGGTTGAAATCTTTTTCCTTGAAAATTCCGGGCAGCGCCGGATCGTGCACGATCCGCTTGCCGTCATAGAACATCCACTGCCCGTCGCGGTAGAGCGCCCGCCGCGCGGAGACCGTTTCAACCAGATGGGTTTGTCCGTCAAAGGTGTCCATGACCACATCCTTCATCTCGTTGTTTTCAACATCCAGCCAGCCGATCGTATAGCGCCGGTGATTGCGGCCGGCCGCGACCACATGTTCCCTCTGATACAAACCGACTTTCAATTGTTTGATGCGGGCCTGGTAAATGGTTCTCGCCTTGTAATTCACCCTCGGAAGAAGGGTCAAGCCGCCGGCAAGCGACCCGAGGACCAGCACCCCTCCGAGGGCGAAATACGGGCCGTACAGGCGGAGGGTCGGGATGCCGGCGCTGCGCAGGGCGGCGACCTCCCCATGCTGCTGATGCTGGCCCAGAGCGAAAAGGACCGCCAGCAGCGTGGCGACCGGCAGGACGAAATTCAGCCACATCGGAAGCCCGAGCAGGAGATACATCACAACGTCTCCGGGCTTGGCGTGGTACAGCGTGAAAACGCTCATTTTTTCGAAAAAACGCGCGAGGACCACCAGGATGCAGAAGATGAGGACGCAGGCCCCGAACGGCTTGAGAAACCCCCGCAAGAGATACCGGTCCATGATCTTCATGAGAGCCTCACCCACCCGCCGGACATCTGGCGGGTCCCCCCTCTCCCTAACGGGAGAGGGTTTTCAACCGATTGAACTTTCTCTCCCATCAGGGAGAGGGTCCCGCCACGATCGGTGGCGGGGGGTGAGGCATTCAGAGTCATTGTTTCAGCATCCTCCACCCCAGCCACAGGCTGACGGCGGTGATCACCCCGTTGGCAAACCACACTAAAGGCGTCACCGGCAAAGCCCCGCGCTGAGCCAAACCGACGCCTCCCATGAGCAACACGTAATAGATCAGCACCACGCCAAAGCTCAGGCCGAACCCGATGGAACGCCCGCCCCGGCGGACGCGCAGCGCCAGGGGGATGCCCAGAAGAACGAACAAAAGGGGCGTCACCGCCAGGGCGATGCGCAGCTGCCGTTCGCAGGTATAGAGGGGGTACGGCAGGCCCTTTGCGCGCAGGACGCCGGCGGCGCGCGCCAGCTCGCCGTTGTCCATTTCCTGAATGCCGCGCGTCGACGCCTGGGCTGTGTTTTCAAATGGGATGAACAGCTCATAGACCCGGAACGTCGTGTAAAACCAGCGCCGGGTGCTGGTCGGGTTGATTTCCTGAATATGCCCGTTTTCAAGGACGAACCAGACGCCCCGTTCGGCGTCGACCTTGGCCTCTCCCCGCCGCGCGTAGATGCGCAGGGGAGGCCGGCCGGCCGGCGTCTTATAGATCGTCAGCCCGCGCAGGGGCGGCTTTCGCCAGCTTTTTTTCTCGACGTACACATGGTACTCGCCGATGTCGGCAAAGGTTTTCTCTTCGATGCGCACCAGGGGATTGCGCTGCAGCAATTGGACGTAAATCTTTCGAAATCCCGACTGCGCATGCGGCGCCCAGTGGGTATTAAACGGAACCAAAAACAGGACCGAGAGGGCCGCCGCCACCAGCGGCGTGAAGATGATATCCCAGGTGGCGACGCCGCTGGCCCTGGCGGCCGTGATCTCATTGGTTTCGGACAGATGGCCGAAGGTCAATAAAGCCGCCAGCAGGTTGGACATCGGAAGCGTCAGGGACAGCGAGGTCGGCAGGAGGGTCATCAGAAGCTTCAAGGTCAGGCCCAGACCGGCGCCTTTATGGACCAATAAATCAACCAGTTCAAAGAACCTGTCCAGCAGTAGGACGAACGTGAAAATCAGCAGCCCGAGCAGCAGATTGCCCAGGTACTGGGTCAGGATGTAGCGCGATAGGGTCCGGATCCGCATTTTTAGGGTTGCGAATTATAGCCTGTATTTACAACAAGTTTACACTTTCGTTACAATCCCGTAACCCGCCTCTGGTAGGCTCATAGCGGTTGCAATAAGACATAGAATAGGGAACAATAAGTGCCGAAATGAGGGGTCATTTTTTACGCTGGGGGCTGGCGGTCGCCCTGTTGTCCTGTTCATTCTACGCTTTGCGGGCGGACAATGACGTCCCCCAAGCCGTTCTGGATACCTACCAGCTTCTCAAAAAACCTATCGAAGCGCTGCTTCCGGACCTGGATGAAAGACGCCAGGCGGACGGCCTCAGCGAAGATGCGCCCCTGGACCTGGAAGCCTACCGCGACCTGCCGAACCGGCGCGAGCGCTGGAACGAGATGCGCACCCTGATCGAAGCCGGCCGGCCGCTGTTTACCCCGCTGCCGTCGGACATCGAGGCGTCCAGCATCCCCACGGGGCGTTACGCGCCGGCGGTCCCGCCGCCGCCCGGCTTTACCGTTCAGCTGCCCTACGAATCGCGCCTGACCGTTTCCGGCCGCAAAACGATCGGCATCACCTATCAATCCAGTTCCTACACCGACGCCAATTTCGCGACCGTCCAGGGGATCCCGACGACCTCCAGCAGCTTCCAGATTGAACAGCAGCTGCAGGTGCGCATCAACGGCCTGATCGGGCGCAAAGTCACCGTCAATGTGGACTTCGATGATACCAAAGAGGACAAGAAAGATATCTCGATTGTTTATAAGGGCGACCCCGAGGAACTGGTCCAACGCGCCGCTTTCGGGGACATCACGCTGTCCCTGCCGGCGACCGAATTCGCCGGCTATTCCAAACAGCTCTTCGGCGCTTCCATCGAACTGAAATACAAGGCGATCCACGCCTACGCGATCGCCAGCCGCACCAAAGGACAAAGCGAAACCAAGGAGTTCGCCGGGAACGTCATCGTTCAGCGCCAGAACATTCTCGACACCTCCTATGTCCGCCGAAAGTACTACAACCTGACAAAACTGACCGGTTCCTCCGGAGACCTCCCGATCGCGCTGGCGGGCCTGCGGGTGTATCTGGACAACCGCGACATCACCCGGGTGTCCTTTTCACTGCCTCCCAACACCATGGTGGACGGCTCGCTCCTGCCGGGAGCGACCAATTACAGCGGGAATTTCGTCCTGATGAGCCCGGGGATCGATTACTCCTTTGACCCCGCCAACGGGGTCATCAATCTTCGCAATCCCGTCCTCTCCAACGCCGTCATCGCGGTCGACTACACCCCGAACGGCGCAGGGTCCCCGATCAGCGTGACACGGGGGACCTCAGGGCTGTTGAAAATGATCAAATTCGATGAAAGCGTCATCCTGTCGATCCCGGTGACGGAAGATTTGACGCACTACAGCTTCGGCGTCTCGCCCATCGTCCGCGATAATGGCCAGGGTAATTTCACCCTGCAGATCCAGGACCTCAACGGCAACAATGCCGGCCCTACTCTCGGCGTGAACTACCTGCCGAACAACCTCGGTCAGATCGCCGTGGATTTTGAACAGGGAACCTTCAACTTGAGGAACCGCCTCGATACGACCAATCCCGCCTTTTCGGACGTCTACACCGTGACGCCCAACCATCGCTTCACGTTCTTCACCGAATTCCGCTCGCGGGTCCGCACCTACACGCTCCGGCCCAACATCGTCCTGAACAGCGAGCGCATCGCCCTGAACGGGCGGATCCTGGCGCGCGACGTGGACTACTTTATCGACTACACGTCGGGATTTCTCACCTTCTTCAACCCCGACCAGATCACCGAAGACAGCCGCGTGCAGGCGACCTATGACTTCTCCCCGCTGGGCATCGCCGGCGCCCAGCAGGACACCCTGGTCGGCGAGCGGGTGGAGATCTCCATGTACCCCATCGCCCCGGTGCTGTCGCAGAGCCTGATCGGGCAGACCGTCTTGTACAACTTCGCCCCGAAATCCGCGGCCGCCCCGGATATCCGCCAGACCTCGCGCAGCTTCATGCTGACCGAAGGCGACATCCAGTTCAAGGACTTGATTTTCAATCCTTTCCCGCTCTTGAAGTCGTCCTTCGCCGCGGAGGTGGCCCAGAGCGCCAACAACCCGAACACGTTCGGGAAAGCGATCATCGATAATATGGAAGGCATCAAGGATGAAACAACCGTCGGCCTGAGCATCCAGGGCTGGCAGATCGCGTCGAATCCGACGACGGCCCCCGCCTTCTCCAACGCCCTCTACGCCGGCCTGGGGAACGAACTCCTTCCCACCCTCACGATCAATCCCATCGCCTCCGCCCTTCCCGGCGACCAGCAGCAAGTGTTGAGACTCAATTATGACCTCACCCAGTCCTCGGAAGCGTCGGTGGTGGCCGTTCTAAGCCCCACCGGGGTGGATTTTTCGAGAAAACTTTTCCTGGAAATGTACGTTCAGGGCGACGGCAGCGTCGCGGCGGGGAGCCCCTCCGGAACGCGGCTGAACATCACGCTGGGGCGCATCGATGAAGACGCCGACGATACCAACGGCGCCGCGGGCCTGCCCCGCACCGAAGACGCCAACCTCAACAACTCCCTGGATGTCGGGGAGGATACGGGCTGGACCTATCACAACCCTTCCGGCCCGCCGACCCTGATCGGGTTTAACAACCTGCGTCTGGACAGCGAGGATTTAAACCGGAACGGTCTCCTGGACAGCGGGGATCCCGCCGTGGGGGGAAACGTGGGGTATGACAGCCTGGTTTCTCCTTTCACGCCCTCCGGCGGATCGAGCGCCAATACCGTTGATTTCAGCGGATGGCAGTTTATCCGGATTCCGTTAAATATCAGCTCAAGCACCGCTTCCGCCTGGACGGCGATCCAAAACCTGCGCATTTCCTTGAAGGCCCCGGTGGGCTCCGCCGGGACAACCGGCGCCATCCGAATCGGCAAAATCGCCGTCGTGGGAAACAAATGGCAGGCTCAAATCGGGACGGTGCTGGGCTCCACGATCACCGTTTTCGCGATCAGCAACGAAACAGACCCCGGCTACATCACGCCCGCAGGACACCCTGATTTTGACGACCTGAACCAGGTGGGCGGCCTGATCAGCGGCCCTCAGCCCGCCCGGCGCCGCGAACAGGCCCTGGCCCTTAACTATGAATTCGATGCGGGCACCCTGGGTTCGTCCGTCACGGCCATCAGCGTGACGGGATCGCCGATGGATTTCACCAATTACGAGAGCCTGCGCCTTTTTGTCTTCGGCGACGGCAACGGCGAAAACTTCTTCATCCGGGCGGGGGGCGACAATGACTTCTGGGAAGTCAGCGTTCCGGTCAATTGGACCGGCTGGCAGGAACTGCGGAT
>MGUR01000075.1:85585-93276 GCA_001800075.1 Elusimicrobia bacterium RIFCSPLOWO2_01_FULL_59_12 | reverse complement strand
TGGGTCCCGGATGCCCTGAATCCTCCGGGGGCTGCGACTCACGTTCAAGGGAACCCCAATCTGGCCCAGGTCGCGCAGCTCAAGGTCGGCATAGAGAACAACTCCGCCGCCGCCAATTCCGGACAGGTTCTGGTCAACGAAATCCACGCCGGCGATTCGATCACCCGCAAGGGGATCGCCTCGCGCGTTCAATCCGATTTTGAAATCCTGGGCTGGGGCGCGTTCGGCCTGAGCGTGAAGGACATCGACGCCAACTTCCAGACTTTCCAGAGCGCCATTACCAACCAGGCCCGGCATGATTCCAAAGCTTATCTCCATTTCACTCGCTTGTCCTTTTTCCCGATGAGTTTCACCGCCACCAAGAGCCGCACGATCACGCCGAACGTCCAGCAGATCGGGAACTCCTCCCTGGTTTCGGTCCAGCAGCAGGGGCGGGTCGATGATAAGGCGTATTCCGCGCTGGGGACGCTCCAGATCCCGAAAACCCCGAAACTTGGACTCTCGTATAACACGCAGGAAACAAAAACCAATCTGCTGTATCGCACGGACAGGACGGACAACTACGGAAGCACGCTGGACTATGCCGTGCCGATCCCAAAGGCCTACCTCCCGCGGAACATCAGCCTCGGCTACAAGCGGAGCGAACTGAAAATCGACTTCGGCCGCCAGGCGCAGGCTGCGGCGGTGGATCCTTTCGCGGTGTCCAATACGCGCAACCTGACGCAGGATGGCTCCGTGCGCCTGACCTTCCAGCCGCTGTCCGCTTTCAGCTTCAATCCGAATATCAGCCGCTCGGTCACCCGGGAATTTAAAGACGCGATCATCTCCACCACCACCCAGTCGATTGTTCCGATGGAGTATGACAAGGCCCGCTCGCAGACCATGGGATTCGACAGCACGGTCGGGATCAAGAAGTGGTTTGCGCCGCGCCTGCGCTATACGATCACCAACCGCGAAACCTACGGCATCCCGCTGGCCCTGGACCAGACGGCCGCCCGGTTCAAATCCGTGGACCGCAACAGCACCGGCGAGTTCGGATGGGACTTCGCCTGGCGCGACTTCTCGCGCAAGGCGCGATCGCTGCAGTCGCTGACGATCTCCTCCACCTACCTGGTCGAAGACGGCGACAGCTGGAGCAATGTTGCCGCCGGGTACAACACCTTGAATATCCCGACCATCCGCAAAAGCTTGAAGCCGGGCAACGTGGAGGCGACCCGCCAAAACCTGACCCTGCGGGACACCTTCCGCTCCACCCAGCGCGTGAACCCGTTTGACTGGGCCAGCCACTGGACGGGCCCGCGGATCCCCCTGCGCACCCTGTCCTTGACCTCCACCCTCACCAACACCCGCCAGAGCCAGGAGACGACCGGCACGCCGTCCAAGATTTTGACCAAGATTTATCCGGACTTCCTGATCAGCATGACCCAGACGGAGCACTTCTTCAACGCCGAGCGCTACATGTCCAACTCCCAGCTGAACCTCAAGACACAGTTCAAGACCGTGGATACCGAACATACGTCCCTCCAGAAAGTCATCACCAACGGCGGAGACTGGCGGTTCACGCTCTGGAGAAAGCTGGACCTCTACCTGACCTACACCCGCGTCACAGACGAAACGTTCGACCGGGTCAACAACGTGACGAGCAACAAAGGCCTGACGGAAAACCTGGGCGCGCAGCTGGGCTTTAACGTCGGCAAGTGGCGCTTCACGCCGAAATACGACCAGAGCAAGCAAAAAGCGGTGGGGGCCACCGGCGTCGCGACCACCGACCTGCGCATCCGCACCCCCGCTTTGCAGGTCTACGCGGACTTGTTCCTGCCGGCCGGCCTGAAACTTCCGTTCTCGGATGTGATCGTCTTTTCGAACCGCATCCGCACCACCAACACGGTGTCGCTGGCGCAAAAACGGTCCAGCCTGAGCCAGATGCAAAACAACACCGACACCTGGACGTTTACGACCAGCGAGGATTATGAAATCACCACCAACATCCGTCTGACGGTGGGCGGGTCGTACGCCTACACGTCGAACAAGGTCAGTTCCGACGCCAATTTTTACACCTACCAGTTCAACAGCCTATTGACGATCCAGTTCTAACCCTTTTAAGTTCGCAAGCTCCAGTCTGACCCCTCAGCTGCCTTGCGAACTTTTTTTTGAATAAAAACCGGTTTGGCGGGTCTAACCAGTATGGGACTCATCCCGGCGGCTAAAACGTTCGCGGGAAGCATCGCTCGCTTCTTCCTTCCCTGGGCCTGCGCCGGCTGTAGAACGCCGCTGGAAACGATTGACGATACGGGTTTTTGCGGCCGGTGCTGGCTGTTCCTGCCGCGAATTCAAGGGTGTGTCTGTGGGTTGTGCGGCCTTTATTTGAAGGATGGGGGGAATCGCTGCTTTTCCTGCCGTGAAGAGCCCTTCAAGCTCCTGGTGCGCGCGGCGGTTTCCTACACCGGGCCGGTGGTGTCCGCGGTTCACCGTTTCAAGTACGCGGGGCGAAAAACGCTCGGGCTCTCCTTTCGAGCCCTGATGGAGTTTGCCTGGAACCAATATCCGGAACTCCAACCGGTGGACACCCTGGTTCCCGTCCCCCTGCATCCCTCCAGCTTTCGCGAACGAGGCTATAATCAGGCCCGGGTGCTTGCCCAGGACCTTTCAGCCGTGACCCGGCTTCCCTTGAGCGATGTTCTCCTTCGGCCTAAGAAAACGACCGCTCAATTCAAACTTCGCAAGAGCCAACGCAGAGCCAACATTCAAGGAGCCTTTGCCCTGGCGCCCGGGGCGGCCTCGGTGAAAACCCGGCACCTGCTTTTAGTCGATGATGTCTGCACGACGGGCGCCACCCTTCAGGAATGTTCAAAACTCCTCCGGCGCGCCGGGGCCGCCGGCGTGAAGGCCCTTGTCCTGGCACGGGATATCTAGTAGAATCTGCCCGGTTTCCCGCCTGAAGATTCCCACAAATTAAGGCGAAATACTCCACTCCCAAGGCGCTGGCGGATCCGCCAGGGGACCGGGGGGCGGACAAGGAGGAAGTGGATTATGGGCGTTCGCGTAGGCATCAATGGATTTGGACGTATCGGCCGTCTGGTTTTGAAAGCCGGTTGGGGCAGCAAGGACATCGACTGGGTGGCCGTAAACGACCTCACCGACGCCAAAACCCTTGCCTACCTGTTTAAGTACGACTCCGTCTTCGGCATTTACCCCGGTAAGGTGGAAGCCCGCGAGAACGAGATCGTCATTGACGGCAAACCGGTCAAAGTGGTCGCCCAGAAGGATCCCGCGGCGCTTCCCTGGAAAGAGTTGGGCGTGGATATCGTGGTGGAATCCACCGGCCGCTTCACCGATGCTGAAAAAGCCAAGGCCCATCTCGCGGCCGGAGCCAAACGCGTCGTGATCTCCGCCCCCGCCAAGGGGGAAGACATCACCCTCTGCATGGGCATCAACGACGACAAGTTCGACCCCGCCAAACACATCGTTATTTCCAACGCGTCCTGCACGACCAACTGCCTGGCGCCCCTGGCCAAGGTCCTGCGCGAAAGCTTCGGGATCAAACGCGGCCTGATGACCACGATCCATTCGTACACCAATGACCAGGTTATTCAGGATTTCCCGCATAAGGACCTCCGGCGCGCTCGCGCGGCGGGCGTGTCCATGATCCCGACCTCGACGGGCGCCGCCAAAGCCATTGGCCTGGTGATTCCCGAACTCAAAGGGAAAATGAACGGCATCGCCATCCGCGTGCCGACCATCGATGTCTCCCTGGTGGATCTCACCGTCGAACTGGAAAAACCAGCCACCAAGGAAGAGATCAACGCCGCCTACAAGAAGGCCGCGTCCTCCGCGGGCCTTTCCAAATACCTCGAATACTGCGACGAACCCCTGGTCTCGCGCGATTTCATCGGCAACCCCAAGTCCTGCATCTTCGATTCGCTGTCCACCGACGTCATCGACGGCAATTTCGCCAAGGTGTTCGGCTGGTACGACAACGAATGGGGCTACTCCAACCGCGTGGTGGACTTGGTGGCCTGCATCGCCAAGAAGACCGGCGCCGCTCTCGCCGCCCGATAACCACTGTGCTACAGGGCTACGGCGCTACAGTGTTACGGTTCTATCAGAAGCACCGTTACGGTAGCACCGTAGAACGGTAGCACTTGCCCATGCCTGCCATTTCTCCTCCGCGGATCTCCAAACGCACGCTGGACGCGCTCGCTGTTCAGGGAAAGCGAATCCTGGTCCGGGTCGACTATAACGTTCCGCTGGACGGCCAGGGCGTCATCACCGATGACACCCGGATCCGTGAAACCCTGCCGACGCTGAACTTCCTGCTGGAAAAGGGCGCGGCGCTTATCCTCTGCGCTCACCTCGGGCGCCCCAAAGGCCGACCCGACACTGACTACAGCCTTCAGCCCGTCGCCAAGCGCCTTGAAAGCCTGCTGCGCAAAAATGTCCAGATGGCGCCCGACTGCATCGGCGAAAAAGTGCAGGACCTGGCGCGGGCCTTGAAACCCGGCGACCTCCTGCTGCTTGAAAATCTTCGCTTTCACGCGGAAGAAGAAGCCAATGACCCGGCCTTTGCCAAAGCGCTGGCGAGTCTGGCGGAGGGTTTTGTCCAGGATGCGTTCGGAGCCGTCCACCGCGCCCATGCGTCCACCGCGGGCGTGCCCTCGATCTTGCCGAGCGCCGCCGGCCTGCTTCTGGCAAAAGAAATTTATTACCTTTCAAAAGTGCTGGAAAATCCGGAACGGCCGTTTATTGCCGTTCTGGGGGGATCCAAGGTGTCGGACAAAATTGAGGTGATCGAATCCCTGCTCAACAAGGTGAACGCGCTCCTGATCGGCGGCGCCATGGCCTACACGTTTCTCAAGGCGCAGGGGCTGGAGATGGGCAATTCCCGGGTCGAACAGGACAAGCTCGACGTGGCGAAATCCCTGCTGAAGAAAGCCCAGGACAAGCATGTTCAATTTTTTCTACCTCAGGATCATCTGATCGTGGAGCAGATCGACGCCAAGGCGCCTTCGAAAAATACGGGGGATTCCAACATTCCAGCAGGATGGACCGGAGTCGACATCGGCCCGCAGACGGCCAAAACCTATTCCACCCTGCTGTCCAAGGCCAAGACCGTGGTCTGGAACGGGCCGATGGGAATTTTTGAAATGCCGCCTTTTGCCGCCGGCACCCTCGCCATCGCTCAAGCCCTGGCGGACATCACCCCGCGCGGCGCCATCACCATCGTGGGCGGCGGGGATTCCGTGGCCGCTGTCCAGCAGGCCCACCTGGCGGACAAGCTGTCCCATATCTCAACAGGCGGCGGCGCGTCCCTGGAGTTCCTGGAGGGAAAGACCCTTCCGGGAATAGCGGCTTTACCCGATGCTTAGCTTCCTTTATCCCTTCCCCCCTTGTGGGGGAAGGCAAGGATGGGGGGTAGACGATCCTAGGCACCCCTCACCCCGCCGTCTCCCACCAGGGGAGAGGGGGAAGTGACTAATGGCTAAACTTGTTTTAATACGCCACGGCCAATCCCAGTGGAATTTAGAAAACCGCTTCACCGGCTGGATGGACGTGCCGCTTTCCAAAAAAGGGGAAGAAGAAGCGCGTCGCGCGGGACAGGCGTTGAAGGGGATCCCTTTCCAGCGGGCGTTCACCTCCAAGCTCAAACGCGCCCAGGAAACCCTCCGCATTATCCTTGAAGAAATTGGCCAGACGGGAATCCCCATCGTCGACGATCAGGCGCTCAATGAGCGCCATTACGGAGACCTGCAGGGTCTAAACAAGGCGGAAACCGCGGAAAAGTTCGGCGCGGAACAGGTGCACATCTGGCGCCGCAGTTATGACGTCGCCCCGCCCAACGGCGAAAGCCTGAAAGACACCGCCGCGCGGACCCTCCCCTACTTCCAATCTCAGATCTTGCCGCTGGTGAAAGCGGGACACAATGTCCTGATCGCCGCGCACGGCAACTCCCTGCGCTCGATCGTGATGGACCTG
This sequence comes from Elusimicrobia bacterium RIFCSPLOWO2_01_FULL_59_12, assembly GCA_001800075.1. GTDB lineage: Bacteria > Elusimicrobiota > Elusimicrobia > 2-01-FULL-59-12 > 2-01-FULL-59-12 > 2-01-FULL-59-12. The sequence continues at coordinate 87,303 of MGUR01000075.1, read as the reverse complement.
GACCAACTGACCCGGGACCAGGTGCTCAAACTGGAAATTCCAACGGGAGCCCCGATTATTTATGATATTGACGCCGCAGGCCGAATGCTGGAAAGAAGCAAAAACATCAACTAAGCTGTCATTCCCGCTTACGACGTGCGGGGGTGGCACCGGTGGGGGTTAACCATGTACGGAATCTTTGTTTTCATGCATATCATTGTCTGCATCGGACTCATCCTGGTGGTGTTGTTCCAGGCGGGAAAAGGCGCGGGGCTGGGAAACCTTTTCGGAGGCGGGGGGGGCGACCAGCTTTTCTCGGCCCCCTCCGGGTCCGCGTTCATTAAAAAACTAACCACGGGGATGGCGGTGGTGTTCATGATCACCTCCGTGGGACTCACGATCTTGACCGGCCAGCGCAACAGGCGGTCCCTCCTGGAACAGATCCCGATGCCCGGCGGCGCCTCCGCCCCGGTCGCCCCATAAGGGGACGCAATGAACTTATCGTTGTCATGCAACCGGCGAAAAGTTCGATAGGTCCGCTGCGTCCCCCAGCCCTGGCCGTACTTCTCGCATTGACGGCAATCAGCGCCTGCCGGCGCGACCCCATCGAAACCTACCGGGTCTCCAAAGAAATTCCCCGTTCGCCGTCCCACGCCGCCGCGCCCGCTCCTCAGGAAGTCACCTGGAGGACGCCCGCCGGGTGGGAAGAACAAGCTCCCTCCGCGATGCGCGCGGGCAGTTTTCTCGTCAAGGGACCCGGCGGGCGGACGGCGGATGTTTCCGTGATCCCGCTTGCGGGAACGGCGGGCGGGGATCTGGCGAACATCAACCGCTGGCGCGGCCAGATCGATCTCGACCCGCTGTCTCAGGAAGAACTGGCCCGGTTCAGCCAATCCATCACGCCGTCGGGCCGCTCCATGCGCTGGGTTGATTTTGAGCACGGCGGAAAACGCCTGGTCGCCGCGATTCACGCGCGCAAGGGCCGTACCTGGTTCTTCAAAATGACCGGGGATGACCGGACCGTCCAGGACGCAGAACCGGCCTTCCGGCAATTCCTCGAGAGTCTCCGTTTTTATGACGGCCCACAACGATGACTCGATTACGTGATAGCTTGATGATCGGCCTATGAGCCGTTTCAAGTTAATCCGTCATCGGGTGATCCCGTCATCATTTTTCGTCTGGCTTCACCGGCTGGCCGCCGTCGAGCTCACGCTGTCGTGCCTGCTGCTGGCCATCGCGCTGGTGGCGGCCGGCACGCTCGCCCAGGCCCATCTGGGCACGTTCGAAGCGCAAAAAAAATACTTTGACAGCTGGTGGCTGACCACCGAAATCGCCGGGCGGAGCGTGCCCGTGTTTCCGGGCGGCCTGACGGTCGGCGCGCTGTGGATGATCAACCTGATCGCGGCTTTTGTCACGCGCTTTCGGCCCGTCCGCAAGGACCTCGGCATTTTCATGTCTCACGCCGGGCTGATCCTTCTGCTCGGAGGCCAGTTTGTCAGTCAGTGGCTGGGCCGGGAAACCCAGATGGCCCTGCGGGTCGGCGAGTCCGGAAATTATTCGGAAAACGCCCGGGAGGGTGAGCTGGCGCTGATCAACGCCTCCCACCCGGATTTCGATGAGGTCACACGCATTCCGGAGTCTCTACTTGCGCACAAAAAAGAAATTCTTCCTCCCCGGCTCCCGTTTTCCCTGATCGTCCACCGTTATTTCCGAAACGCCCAGCTGAACATGGCGGGGCG
>MGUR01000075.1:78237-85561 GCA_001800075.1 Elusimicrobia bacterium RIFCSPLOWO2_01_FULL_59_12 | reverse complement strand
CACCCACGGGATCGGAAGCCGCATCACCGCGGTGGACATGCCCGCTGTTTCAACGGATGACGCCCCCCACAACGCCGCCGCGCTCATCGAACTGAACCAGGGAACAGTCCGTCTCGGGACCTGGCTGGTTTCGGTCGGGCTCGGCGCGCCCCAATCGGTACGCGTCGGCGGCTCCACTTACGCGCTCCAGATGCGTCCCCGGAGGGTTTACTACCCGTTCACGCTGACGCTCAAGGAATTCCGCCATGACCTCTACCCCGGCACCGATATCCCCAAAAACTTCTCCAGCCGGGTTCAACTGACGCATCCCGGGAAAAACGAGAGCCGTGACGCGCTGATCTACATGAATCATCCGCTGCGTTATGAGGGGAAGACGTTTTATCAGGCCAGCTTCGGCGAAGGCGATACGCTGTCCGTTTTTCAGGTGGTCGATAACCCGGCGGCCGTCGCGCCGTACGTCTCGTGCGCGCTCGTCGCCCTGGGACTGCTGATTCAGTTTCTCTCTCACGCCTTCGCTTTCGCGAGGAAGCGCTCGTGACATCCTGGGGGATCCCCGCCGACGTCGATCGGCGAGGCCCGCCAGCCGGCTGGTGGCCGGTCGCGATCCTCTTCCTTTTCGTTGTTTATCTTCTGGCCGGACTGCGGCCTCCCCGCTTGTCATCCTCCTTTGATCTAAACGAATTCGGCAGGCTGCCCGCGTTGAATGGTGGACGCATCAAACCTCTCGATACTATCGCGCGCGCCTCGCTTCTGATGCTCTCCGGGAAACAGTCCGTCCGCGCGGGAGAGCGTTCCCTGCGCGCCATCGAATGGCTGGCGGATGTGCTCTTTGACCCGCAGCGGGCCGCCGAGCTTCCCGTTTTTGAAATTGATGACCCGGACATCCTGGGCCTTCTTGGGATTCAGCAGACCGACAAGCGCCGCTACGCATTTTTTGATCTCATCCAGAAATTAGACGAGATCGAACGCCAGGCGACCCTGGCCGAACGGGTCAAACCGGAGCGGCGTTCGCGGTTCCAGACGGCCGTGACCCGCCTCCAGCAGCGTTTGACCCTCTACCGGAAACTTCAAAACACCCTGCAGCTGTCCGGCGCCGAAGACACGCTGCAGCGCCTGCATGACTTTGAAGCGCGCGTGGCGCCGGCGCTCCGGTCCCATCTCGAAGGGTCTCAGCGCGAGGGAAGGTTTCCGAGCCGGCTGTTTCATGAAATCGAGCCCTATCGTTTTCTGGATGAAGCGGCGGAGTTCTACCCCCTTCCGCTGTCGAAAACCGGTGAAGAGCGCGATTGGGTGAGCCTGGGACGGGGCGTCGTGGCGCGGATCCACGCCGACCGCTATCATCCCGGCGTGCCGGCCTATGCGGCGATGGGAGACGCCTGGCGCGCCGGAAACGCGCCGGATTTCAACCGGGCCACGGCTGATTATCAAAAATGGCTCGCGGCGTTTTCTCCCGCGGGGCGGTCCCGGGCCCGATATGAATTTTCTTTCAACCATGCGGCGCCCTTTTACCGGAGCCTGGTGATCTACCTGGCCGTGTTCCTGATCATTTTGGGCTCTTGGATGGTTCAATCGAAAGCGCTCAATCAGGCGGCGTTTTACGGTCTGGGACTCGCGTTCGCCGCGCATACCTTCGGGCTGGCGTCCCGGATGGCGCTGCAGGGCCGGCCGCCGGTGACCAATCTTTATTCCTCCGCGATTTTCGTGGGGTGGGCGGCGGTCCTCCTGGGCTGGGTCCTGGAACGGTTGTTTCGAAAGGGAATCGGGAGCCTCGCGGCGTCCTGGATCGGATTTACCACCCTCATCATCGCCCACCACCTGGCGTCCTCCGGCGACACGCTGGAGATGATGCGGGCCGTTTTGGATTCGAACTTCTGGCTGGCCACGCACGTGGTGACCATCACGATCGGTTACGGTTCCACATTTCTCTCGGGGTTTCTGGCGGCGGTCTATCTCCTGCGGCGGCTTTTCGACAAGGGATGGACGCCGGCGCTCGCCGGCGCCATTGAACGGATGGTGTACGGGGTCGTCTGTTTCAGCACCCTGTTCAGTTTTGTGGGAACGATCCTGGGGGGAATATGGGCCGATCAGTCCTGGGGACGGTTCTGGGGCTGGGACCCCAAGGAAAACGGCGCGCTGCTGATCGTTCTCTGGAACGTTTTCATCCTGCACGCGCGTTGGGGGGGATACGCCCGGGGCGAAAACTTGATGCGGTTGGCCGTTATCGGCAATATCGTGACGGCGCTCTCCTGGTTCGGCGTCAACATGCTCGGCATCGGCCTGCACGCCTACGGCTTCATGGATAAAGCCTTTGTCTGGCTCCTGATTTTTATCGCCAGCCAGCTGCTGATTATTTCTCTTGGCTTCCTTCGCCCGCGCCTACCTGCGACCGGCGAACTAGGACGACCGCTCTGATGCAATACCCCATTCCAAGCAGGAATATGAAATCGCTTCACCAGGATGGTTTCTGTGTCCGTCCTGGCATCAGGTGGATCCCAGCACAGGACGGTCTAGAGCCTTTCCACCGGTCTTGCGTCCATCGCCGACACTCTGCGCCGGTCTCGTTATACCGGCACCCGATTCGCTCGGTGTCGCCGGTAGCCAGACTGAAAACACCGTTCCCTTTCCAACCTCGCTGCGAAACTGAATGGATCCCCGGTGTTCCTTTACAATATCCTGAACAAAACTCAGTCCCAGTCCCGTTCCTTTACCCGGTTCTTTGGTCGTAAAAAACGGTTCAAAAATCTGGTCACGGATTTCAGGCGGCATCCCCACACCCGTGTCTCTTACAAAAATTTCCACGCAGTGCAGGTGATTAGCATCCTTGCCCGGTGCCAGCCCGACGGTCAATGTCCCGCCGTGGGGCATGGCGTCGATTGCATTGAGGCACAAATTAATCACCAACTGTTGGATTCGGTGCCGGTCCACAAGGACCGGGGGTAAGGCTGCCGCAAAATCCTCTACGACAGCCACGCGGCACATCCGCGCCTGCGCTTCGACGAGCGGGAGGGTGCTCTGGAAGACACTAGCCAGGTCCTCTGACGTTTTCCCGGGTTTGGGGGAGCGGGAGAATATCAAAAGATCTTGTATGAGCCGCTTACAGCGAAGGGCTTCGCGTTCTATGGATTGCAGGGAACTTGACCAGGATGCGCGATCTTTCGTGTGCAGCGACAGACTTTGTGCAAAACCGAGTATCACGCTCAAGGGGTTGTTGAGCTCATGAGCCACGCCCGCCGCGATCTGTCCCAGCGAGACCAATCGTCGATTGACAGCGAGCCACTCGGTGTCTTTCTTGCGCTCTGGCACACTGCAAACCAGGGCCATGGCTTGTTTCTTGATAGAGGGGAAGAACCGTGCCTCGAAGTCTTGCCGTTTTCCTTCGACAGGTAATGAAAAATCGAGCGGAATGGACGTCTGCTCTTGATGAACTTGAGCCACCCTTTCCAAAAACCCGCGTGCCACGTCGGGAGGGAGAAAGTCCTGCACCCGTCTCCCGACGGGATCTTTGGGGAAAAGGCGGTGCGGGGAGGACGGGGCCGACTTGTAGGAGAGGACGGTTCCATCGAATCCCAGGCGGAGGTAAATTCCAGACACCGCCTGAGCCAGAGTGTGCAGCTCGAAATCCATCTCCTCCAGTCTTTGTTCGGCGCGCCGCAGCCCGGCCCGCGCGACATCCAAATCACTGAGATTCGTGATTTCTTTCATGCCCCAAGTTATCCAAAGAATGTTTACAATGGATAAAATTTGTTCTATACATATGCACAGCATATTGAAAAATCTAAAGGGATTTCAAGGAAACAAATTGTTAACGAAAACCCTGTCGCCACCGCCCACACGCATCCTGGTCGTCGATGATGAGGCGCCCGTGCGGAGTTTACTGGACCGCGTGCTGCGGCAGTCAGGTTTTCACGTCTCATCCGCCGTCAACGGGTGCGAGGGGTTGGAGTGTGTGGCCAGGGAAAATCCGGACCTGGTTATACTGGACCTTAATCTGCCGGATCTTTCGGGTGAGGATGTATGCCAAAAGATTCGACAGACCCCCCGAATCCAAGAGGTTCCCGTGATGATTCTGACGGGACGAACCACTCGGGGACTTTCAGCGCAATGCTTGAACGGGGGGGCCGATGATTATTTATCCAAGCCCTTTGATATCCAGGAGTTGGTGGCCCGCGTGCGCGCCCTGTTGCGCCGGCCTTCTCTCTATGCTTCGAGCGAGGCGGTCATCAAACGACAGCGCATCATCATCAATGGAGCTGAACACCGGATCCTTTGGGACGGGCGGCGGGTGGAGGATCTGGCTCCCAAGGAATACGAATTGTTGCGTCATCTGATTCTCCTCTCCCCCCGGGTGGTGGGCAAAAACGCTTTGGCGCTCAAGGTCTGGGGAATTCCATTGGACCAGATCCATCAGCGAACGTTGGATGTGCATATCCGGCGCATCCGGAAAAAAATAGGAGCCGAGGGGGCCCGCTGCCTGAAGACCATTCCCTGCATAGGCTACCAGTGGCTGGATAAGCCTTGAACAGATAGTGCCGCTCTTCCTTTCAGTAGTGTCCTGCAGGTAACCTCCGCGCTTAGCCTTTTGTTTCCTTGCGCTTGCAGGCGAGTTGCGTCACCCTGTGAAGGCCATGGACACAGGAGCCCAAAAGCCGCGTTTGCTGGTGATTGAAGACAACCCCGACACGCGGGGGATCTACAAAGACGTATTTGAACGAGAGGGTTTCCATGTGTTATTGGCGGAGGATGGTGAAAAGGGTCTGTCCTTCGCTCAAGCCGCGCTGCCGGACGTGATTCTCCTGGACTTGATGCTTCCTAAAATCAGTGGATTCGATATCCTGAAACGCCTTCGCGCGCAGGAAGATACCCGGCGTATTCCAGTCATGATTTTCTCGGCCCGCGATGCGACGGCAGATGTTCAACGAGATACTGAACTCGGAGTCACCGAATACTCCGCCAAAGCGCTCAATTCGCCCAAGCAGATGGTCGGCCGGGTACACGCCCTCATGGCACGGGCGGGTCATCCCCAGACAGGGGATTCGGTCTGTCCCCATTGCCGCCGGCCCCTCTAACCGAACGCCCCATTATTAACAATTCGTTTACATATTTTTAACTCTTCGTTTCCTTGTGAACCTCCGGCACCGCGATTACATACAGGGTGGAGGTCGCATCAATGGAGCCGTTTCCTCAACAACATATTCTCATTGTGGACGACGAAGAGGTGGTCCGATCTCTCTGCTCGCGTCTGCTGGCGCCTTTGGGCTATCCCGTGGAGACGGCGGCGGACGGCCGTCAGGCGCTCGCCTGCCTCGAAAAGCAGCCTTTTGATCTGGTGATCACGGACTACAGCATGCCGGGCGATTTGGATGGCCTGGCGTTGGGTCATGCCATCAAACAGCTGTTTCCAAACACACAAATTATTCTCATGACAGCTTTTCCCGCCGTGGACACGGCCGTGGAAATGCTGCGGATGGGCGCTTGCGACTACTTGATAAAACCCTTCGACCCGGCGGAACTCATCCGGTGCGTTAAGGCTTGTTTCGCAAAACCCCCTCCGGCCTGATCCCATGCGCGCGTCCGCCATCGTACCCTGGATGGAGATCACGATGATCAGCCTGATGGGTTGGCTCCCGGCCGCCTCCGAGTCACTGGCCGCCGCGCCGGTGCATGCGGACTCCAGGCCGCACCTCCCTATCCCGACGGAAAACATCGCAGCGAAACTTCAGGAGCGCGCTCTCCCCGAACTCATCCGTTCATTGACGGAACCCAAACAGGCCAAACGGCTGAGGCTGGTCCGTGTGATCGGAGATATTCATGATCACCGTGCGAGCCCCTATCTGGTTCAGGCCTACGAGGAATCGGCCTCGGAGGGGATCCGCTGCAAGCTGCTGGAATCCCTTGGAAAACTCCATGACCCCGCGCTGTTCGGGTGGTACCTGAAGCGTTTGGACGATCCATCCATTGGAATCCAATGTTTCGCCATTTGGGCCCTCGGGGAACTCCGAATAACGCAGTCCATTGAGCCGCTTCGCCAGAAAATATGGAGCCCCAACCGGTATGTCCGGATGACGGCGATTGACGCGCTGGGCAAAACGGGTCCTGATCCGAACACCGCTTCACGGCTGATTATTTTCCTCGGGGACGCCGACGTGCAGATCCGCTTTCTGGCCGCCAAGGCGCTTTCCGGAACCGCCGCCCTCGATGCCGTCCCCGAGCTGATGAGGCGTCTGCATCAGGAACCCTCTCTGGATGTTCAGGAGGTTCTGGCCCAGGCCGCAGGGCACGTGGGAGGAAGCGTGGCCGCAGGGCATTTCATTGAGCTCTTGAAGAATCCGTTATCCCGGGCTACAGATCATTGGGCGGAGGTGGGGCTCAAGGCGGTGGACCCGGCGTTGGTGATACCGGTGATCGCGCCCTATTTGACGGGTGACGACTTTCGCCTGAAACTGTCGGCCTCCAACATTCTGGCTGATATCGAGCTGGTTCCCCAGCGAGATATCGGCGCGGGTTGGATCCAGATCGTAAGACAGTGGGCTCAAATCCCCGCCCCTTACACCCGTGAAGCGGCCGTACGTCTCCTGGAGAGGATCAATAAAATGGAAGAGGCGTCTAAAGAGGGCCTCCTACAATGAAAGTAAAGTCCTGGATCCTGGCGGGATTGATTTTTCTAACGTCTTCCAGTTTATGGGCGGCGTATATCCTCTCTTCCCGTGAATTCCTGCGCGACTATAACGGGGGGGTTCACGCTTACCTGGCGGGGAATTATATCGACGCGGAGCGGCATTTGACGGAGGCGCTCCGGCGGCGGCGCCGGAACGGCCAGGTCAAGCAGTTGCTGATCAAGACCTTGGTGGAACGCAGCTTCGCCCAATATCATAAAAGGGAATTTTCCGGGGCGATTGACACCCTGGACCGGGTCTCCCGGTTGAGCCCCTCGGATGAAAACACGCGGCAGTCCCTGGCCGCCTTGCGGGAACAGCTGGCGACGCCCCTGGATAAACGGCCCGTCAATATTGAACATGTCCTGTCGAACGTGTACCGGGACCTTCCCGGTCCGGTCCAGCCCCAGAGCCTGCGGTCTCTGATGGAACAATGGCTTAAGCGGTCGGAATTGAACCAGGAAGCGCTCCTGCATCGCTTCTGGGACAACCAGGAGCGCTGGCTGGTGCAGCTCCAGCATGAGAAGCAAGGTTTCAAGAAGATTTTATATGGCGGCCTCGTTCTCTTCGGCGCGGGCGGCCTGGTCCTGGCGGTCCTGCTGCTGGGAATGCTGCACACGTACTTCGGGCGCCGCGGGATCTTTTCCCGGCTTCTGGAAGATCATTACCAG
>MGUR01000075.1:77526-78219 GCA_001800075.1 Elusimicrobia bacterium RIFCSPLOWO2_01_FULL_59_12 | reverse complement strand
GCTCGGCCCGCCGGTCAGCCTGTTGCATGTGCCCGAGTCCCAGCAGATGGACTGCATTGAAGCGGAAATTATTTCCGGGCGCAGCGCGGAGAAATCCCACCGCCAGCTGGAATCCTTCTTAGAGGGGGAAAACCCCTGGGTCCGGGCCCGCGCCGCCAAGATCCTTTATCGGTTGAATCCCAAGCTGTCTCTTGAAGAGTTGAGGCGTCTTGTCAGCGAAGCCTCCCATGAATCCCAAGTCCCCGGGATGTGGGCCTTGGCGGAGCTGGCCACGGCGGAATCGCTCGATCTGCTGGCCCCTCTGGCGTACAGCCCGGTGCGTGAGGTCCAGCAAGGGGCCGTCCGCAGCCTGTTGCAGGTCCAGTCGAACCGCCAGCTGCCGCCGGCCGTGCATGCAAAGCTGAACAACCTGCTGTCCGAAATCCGCTCAAAGACAGGCTGGATTTTTTAGCCGCCCCCCCCCAGCCCATCCGTTAACATTTTGTTCACAGTCCCGTAACCCTTCGTTTCCTTGACCCGGCTTCCTTCTCCCGGTACCTCCATACGGATATGGAGAACATCGAGACCCTTTTATCCGCCACGCCTACGGCCCCCTCGGCCCTGGTGGGTCTGAAGCCTCCGAAAAAGGCCCGCGTCCTGGTTGTCGATGACGAAAAATCCAACGTGCAGCTGCTCTCGCGTTTTTTAAATCGG
>MGUR01000075.1:34985-77509 GCA_001800075.1 Elusimicrobia bacterium RIFCSPLOWO2_01_FULL_59_12 | reverse complement strand
CGTGAGCGAGTCGGTCCCCGATCTCGTTCTCCTGGATGTGCGGATGCCGGTCATGGACGGACTGGCCGTCTGTCAAAAATTACGGTCGGATTTCGCCACGCGCTCCTTGCCGATCATTCTGCTGACGGCGCTCAACACGCTGAAAGACAAGCTGAAAGGCCTTCGTCTAGGGGTCGACGACTACATCGGCAAGCCGTTTGATCTGGAGGAGGTCCAGGCGCGGTTGGAGGGCGTCCTGCAGCGCCGCCGATGGGACCTTTCCAGCCATCCCTTGACGCGCCTCCCGGGCAGCCCCGCCATCGAGGATGAGGTCTGGAAGCGGTTGAAGATCGGGTCCCCCTTCGCGTTCGCCTATATCGACGTGGACAACTTCAAGGCGTATAACGACGTTTACGGCTACGAAGCGGGAGACAAGGTCATTAAACGCCTGGCCTCCTTATTAATGGAAGCGGTGAAGTTCGCGCCGAACGGGTGCGCATTTGCGGGTCACGTGGGCGGGGATGATTTCGTTTTTTTGTCCATTGTGGACCATATGGAGGCCGCCATGCCCCGGATCGCGAAGAATTTCGATGCCCAACGGGAGGCGATGTATCACCGCGAGGATTTGGAACGGGGGGCCCTTCAAACGAAGGACCGTCAAGGCCAGGTAAAAGCCTTTCCCTTGATGGCATTGTCCGTGGCGGTTGTTTCCACCGCGACCCGCCGCATCCTGCATTACGCCCGGCTGGCGGAGATTGCCAGCGAATTAAAAAAATACGTGAAGGAACAGGACCACAACGGCCAAAGCCTGATCATCTGGGACCGCCGAACGGATTCCCCCAAGGAGAAATGCCATGAATAACGCAAAGAGACGCGTCCTGTCGCTATGCCTCGTCTTAAGCCAAGTCTCGCCGGCGACGGCGGAGATGGACAATGCCTTTCAATTTTTCCAGGAAGAAGCGAAGGTGATCACGGCGTCGAAAAGCCTCCAGAACCTGTCGGACGCGCCGGGGGTCATGTCCGTCGTGACCAAAGACGAGCTGGAGCGGTTCGGGGGCGCCACCCTGGCGGATATTCTCCGGCGCGTCCCCGGCCTGGCCGGCGCTTCCTCATTCATGACGGACCGCAGCATGATCGCCGTCCGCGGGGCCCAGTTTAAAGCGAGCGGGGCCCACGTCCTGCTGCTGATTAACGGCCGGCCCGTGCGTGAAATCATGGAGGGCGGCATCGTCAGCGACATGCTGGAATCGTTCCCCGTGAACATCATCCAGCGGATCGAGGTCGTCAAGGGGCCCGGCTCGGTGCTTTACGGCTCCGGCGCCGTGTCGGGCGTGATCAACGTTATTACAGAAAGACCGGAAGGCACGGGGGCCGCCGTGGACGCCCTGAAGGGCGATAAGGGCGCGGCCGATGCCATGGCCAAAGCCCAGGTCCGAAGCGGCGATTTCGGGATGCTCGCGGCGGGAAAATTCCATCAGAAACCGGAGTGGAATACCCGGTGGAATGCCGCCGGTTTAAGCGGCCTCACATCGAGACGAATCAACATGCCGGACCGGGGCCCGGGCGCCTTCACGGCAATCGACTATAAGAATTGGCGCGTGATGTCGGCGTATTCCGAATGGCATAACGCCTTTTTCATCCCGGGTATTTCGACGCCCGGGCCGGCGAATTGGAAAAAGCGTTTTGCCGACGCCGGATACAGCCGGCAGGTCAACGACCTCTGGCGCATGGACTTGAACGTGACCTATACCGGATCGGACTTTAATACGGAAACGGCCTGGCCGCACGTGGAAAGGCATTCGTATGAATTGGGCGGGGAGTGGACCCACTTCATCACGCCTACCGACAAGCTCGCGATGGCGGTGGGGGGATCGGTCAATCACGCCAACGGCCGGGAAGAATATACCGGCGCCCCCGGTTTTCAAATATCCCACGGCGATCGAAACAGCTATGGGCTTTACACCCAAATGGACTATTGGCTGTTGTCCAAGCTGAAATTGATCGGGGGATTCCAGTTCAACAAGGTTCAAGGGGTCGATGCCGACGCTGTCCCTCGGGGCGGCGCGATCTTCCACCCCGCCCCCCACGTCCATATCAAGGCGCTTTACGGCCAGGCCTTCCGGGCGCCCTCGATCAATGAACTGGGGTTGAACCATCCCGGACTGAAAGGCAACCCGAACCTGAAGTCCGAGAAGATCGATACCTTCGATCTGGCGATCGGCTACGACCGGAACAACCTTCAGCTAGGTTTGGATTATTTCTACAGCAAGCTCAAAAACCTCATCTTCCAAGACCGCTCCGGCGCCGTGGGTGTCTATAACAACACCGGAGAAATTGAGGCCCGGGGGGTGGGGATCGAGAGCAAGTATCGCCTGAACAGGCGGCTCCTCCTGCTGGCTTCCGCGCTTTATCAAACCAGCCAGGACCAGACGGGCGGCACGGCCGTGACGCCGGTCGCCAGCGCCGGCGGCAAAGCCGGGGTCAGCTACAAGGCCGACCGAGGCGTGACCGTGAGCCTGTACGACATCTATCAGGGAAAATTGGACGGCAAATATGACGCCAGCGTCAACCCCTCGCCGGGCGCCTACAACATCCTGAACCTGAACAGCCGGTTCGACATGGACAAATTGACAGGCTGGCGGCTCGCGCGCGGCCTGTCCCTGTTGTTCCGCGTGGACAATCTCTCCAACCAAGAGATCTGGCTGCCCAACTGGGGTTTTGCGCCGGGCGACTCGCTTCCCGTGAACCAGGGCCGGACCCTCTATGGGGGCGTGGAGGTCTCCTTCTAATGCGGGCCTTCATGAAACGCCGGCTCGTCGTCTTCTTGCTTGTTTGTAGCGGGGTGGGCCCCCCCGCGGCCTGGGCCGATGAGATCGCGGTGGTCCTCAGTTCAAATCTCGGCCCCTATCAGGCGGCCTTGGCCGGCGTTCAGGAAGGTCTGGGTCGCTCCGTCCCCGTGCTCTACCTTTCCAACGGAGACATCAGTCTTCCTGCCGGGACGCGCGTGGTGGTGGCGATCGGCGGGAAAGCGGCTCTGCAGATCCAGCGCAAAGACGTGGCGATGGTTTACTGCATGGCGCCGGGAATGTTCCTCCCTTCCAACGATCGGAAGGCTCCCGTTGTAAAAATTTACATGATGCCGCCCGCCCCCACGGTGATGAATACGCTCAAAGAGATCCAACCCAACCTGCGAACGTTGGGCATTCTGGGCCTCTCGGAGGGATGGGGCCCATTCAACGCACAAATGCAGCAGCTGGGCGGCGGGATGGGAGTCCGGGTCATCATCGACAAAATGGAGGGTTCGGACGATCTTCCGGACCATCTGCGAGCCCTGCGGTCCCAGATCAACGCGATTTGGATTCCCCCGGACCCTCGCCTCATCACCTCGCACAATTTCAATTTGATCAAAGAATTTTGTTCTTCCAACCACATCCCTTTTTATGTCCCGACCCTCGAACTGGTGGAACAGGGGGCCACCGCCTCGGTGGCCTCCTCGTTTGCCGACATCGGCCGGATCGCGGCGCAAGCCGCCAAAGACCTGCTGGCGGGGGCCGTGAAAGAGACCCAGGTTTATCCCGACAAGCCGCGCATCGCGGTGAATATGGCCTCGGCCTCCGAATGCGGCCTGAAATTGTCGCCGGAACTCCTTCAAAAGGTGGAAAAAAAGATTCCATGAGGCTTCAATTTAAGATCCTGCTGATCTTCACTTCAGTGGCCCTGCTCCTGGGGGGGCCGCTCCTCTTGACGGTCCGAAACGCCGTGCGTCAAATCCTCCTGAAAGATGTTGAAAGGCGGGGCGTCTTAAGCGCCTCCAGCCTGGCCGAAAGCGCCTCGGCGGGCCTCGCGGCGCGGCGCGAACAAGCGCTGCTGCCGCTTCTGCAATCCGCCCAGGAGCGCGCCGGCGCCATGTACGCGGAGGCGCTCGGTTTGTCCGGAGAGGTGTTGGCGCACACGAATGTAACCGAGAAAGGGAAAATTTATGACGACGCCGCCACGCTCGAAGGGCTGAAGGCCCTCTCGCCTGTGACCGGGTCATCCGAATGGAGGGGGAGCCCCGTCATGCTGGTTTCGGTCCCTGTCTGGTCCGCTCCGAAAGCCGATGTGGAGGAGGAGTTCCTTTTAGGAGGGGGGGAGGCGCCCGGCAGGACCCGCCTGGGGACGGTGCGGCTCGGCCTGCCGTTGAAAGAAGTTTTCAACACGCAGCGCCGGCTTTTCCGCAAGATCGCCGCCATCGTGCTCATGACCGCCGGGATCGGCCTTTCGCTGGTCCTCATCTTGATGCGCCGGCTGCTCCGGCCGATCAAACTCCTCTCCAGGGGGACTTCACAAATCAGCCGCGGGGAATACGGCGTCAGCGTCCCCGTTCTATCCAAAGATGAACTGGGCCGATTGGCGGAGGATTTCAACCGCATGAGCAGGGTCCTGGGCGAAACGACGGTATCCAAGAATTTCCTGGGAGACGTCCTTTCCCATATGATCGACCCGCTGATTGTGATGACAAAGGACGGCGTCATTCGAATGGTGAACCAGGCCACGATAGACCTTTTGGGGTATGCGAAAGAAGAGCTGGAAGGCCGGCGCGCCCCTATCTTATTTGTAGCCAAGGACAAAATATCGGACGCGGCCGAGCAGGAGACGTTGATCGGAAAGGGATCGGTCCGGAACCTGGAGCTGGATTTCCTGACGAAAACGGGCGTCAAAGTCCCGGTCCTTTTCTCCAGCTCCACGCTCAAGGACACTGAAGGCCGTCCCACCGGGATCATCGCCGTGGCCAAGGACATGAGAGAACGCAAGAAATTGGAAGGGGCGATCCGCCAGTCGGAGAAATTGTCCGCCGTGGGACAGCTGGCCGCGGGGGTCGCGCATGAGATCAACAATCCGCTGGGAGTGATCCTGGGGTTTGCCCAGGCGGTCGTTCGCCGCTTACAACCGAACGATCCGCTGGAACTCCCTTTGAAATCCATCGAAAAGGAGGCCGTCCGGTGCAAGGGATTGGTCCAGGACCTTCTCACCTTTTCCAGGGTTTCCAAAATCGACCGGGAACCGCTGGACGTCAACCGGGCCGTGGAAGGGGCCCTTTCCCTGGTGATCGCCCAGGCGCGCCTGACGCATGTGGATGTGCGCAAAGAGCTGGCCCCCGATCTGCCCCGGATCCTGGGCAATCTGAACCAGATTCAACAGATCATCGTCAACCTCGCCAATAACGCGCTGGATGCCATGGGAGACGCGGAGGGCCTGCTGACCTTCAAAACCGAAAACCTGAAAGAAGGCCCGCTGTCCTGGGTGTGTTTGAAGGTGCTGGACACCGGGCCCGGCATCCCGGGGGAGATCCAGTCCCGCATCTTCGATCCCTTCTTTACGACCAAGCCGGTAGGCAAAGGAACGGGCCTGGGGCTGAGCCTGGTGCATGAGATCATAAAAAAACATTCAGGGACCATTGATGTGGAAAGCCGTCCCGGGCGCACGGAATTCTGCGCCAAGTTCCCCGTGCGCGCCGCCGGTCTTCCCATAAGCCCAGCGAACATGGCGAAATCATGAACCCAGAGAATGAAATCCCGGATAAAAACCGCCCGCAGCCGCCAAAAACGTTGATGGTCCTGGTGGTGGATGATGAACCCGGCTTCAGGAACCTGCTGAAGTGGGAACTGAACAATCGCGGGATGAGCGTGGAGACCGCGGAAAACGGGGCCGAAGGGGTCCAGAGGGCCGGGGAAACAAAATTCGACGTGATCATCACCGACATCACCATGCCCGAGATGGATGGACTAAAACTCCTGGAAAATATTAAAAAAACAAACCCTCAAACCGAGGTGATCGTCGCCACGGGCTTCGGCGCGGTGGAAACCGCCGTCCACGCGATGAAAAAGGGGGCCTTCGATTTTGTGCTTAAACCCTACGACTTGGAACATTTAATGGCGCGCGTCCGGCAGGCGGTGGAACGCCTGTCCCAGTGCCAACAATGCGGGAGGGTGACCCATGAGTAAAACGATGAAGGACGCGACTCAAAACGTTTTGGTGATCGATGACGAAACCGGCTTGCGGGACATGCTGGCGTTCGGCCTGACGGACCGCGGGTACCGGGTCGTGGCCGCGGCCAGCGGGGAAGAGGGTTTGGAAAAAGCCAAACATGAAAAGTTCGACCTGGTGGTCAGCGACATCATGATGCCGGGCATCGGCGGGGTGGAGGTCCTGAAAGGCATCAAAGAGATCCAGCCTGAGGCCGAAGTGATCATGGCGACCGGGTATGCGACGTTGGAGACCGCCGTCGAATCGATGAAGCAAGGCGCGTTTGATTACATCCCCAAACCCTACGGACTCGACCAGCTTTGCGTCATCTTCGACAAAGCCCTGGAACGCCGCAGCCTCAGGGCGAAAGTCGGTCATCTGGAGGAGATGAATCGTTTGAAATCGGAATTTCTGGCCAACATGAGCCATGAGCTGCGCACCCCCATGAACGCCATCATCGGCTATTCGTCTCTTTTGCTGGACAAGGTCTACGGGGAGATCTCGCCGAAACAAGAACAGGGGATCAAACGCATCGATACCAACGCGAAAAATCTTTTGCAGCTCATCAATAATATCCTCGACCTCTCCAAGCTCGCCGCCGGGCGCATGTCTTTGTTTGTTGAGCCGTGCGACCTGAAGGACATCACGGAGGAGGTCCTGGGGACGATGGACTGCCTGGCCCGCGAGCGGAAACTGACCTTGACCTCGGACGTTTCAGAACCCATCCTCCTTCGGACCGATAAAACCAAGCTGAAGCAAGTCCTGATCAATCTCATCGGCAACGCGATCAAATTCACCCATCAAGGCGGCGTCTCGATCAAGGCCGAGGCGTTGACGGGGCCTTCCCGGGTCCGTCTCTACGTTCAGGACACCGGCATCGGCATTAAGGACGAGGACCTTCCCCTTGTTTTCGAGGAATTCAAACAGCTGGACGCGTCTCCCACCCGGGAATACGGCGGGACCGGGCTGGGTTTGTCCATCACCAAGAAAATCGTAGAGCTCTTCGGGGGCGCTATCCAGGTCAAAAGCGCCGTCGGAGTCGGATCGACATTCACGGTCACCTTGCCCATGGAAAGCATGGCTGTGCCAGATGAAATCCCTGTCTCCAAGGCCCCGGAAGGCGTTCAAAATAATCAAAAAGTCATCCTGTCCATTGACGACGACCCGGAAGTCCTGGCCTTGCTGGCGGACAGCCTTCAAGGGACCGGGTTCAAATTTGTCGGCGCCCAGAGCGGGCAGGAAGGTCTCGCCCTGGCGCGTCAGATCCATCCCCACGCCGTCACCCTGGACATCATGATGCCGCATATGGACGGGTGGTCGGTCTTGCAGCTCTTGAAAAACGACCCGGCGCTGCGTTCGATCCCTGTTTTCATCATTTCGATCATGGAAAACAAGGCCCTGGGATTTTCGTTGGGCGTCACGGACTATATCGTCAAGCCGTTCGATCGAAAGGAATTGCTCGCGAAGCTAAAGAATTGCGATAAAGGGGCCCCCCATAAGGTGCTCGTGGTTGACGATGATCCGGCCATCACCCGGCTCTTTGAAGGGGACCTCAAGCAGGAAGGCTACCGGGTCGCCATCGCCCATAACGGCGAAGAAGCGCTGACGGAAATGTCCAAAGAGAAACCCGACATCGTATTTTTGGACTTGATGATGCCGCAGATCAGCGGTTTTGAAGTGCTGGAAGCGATCGACAAGGACCCTTCCTTGGACGGCATGCGCGTTTTTGCCATGACGGCGAAGCACCTCACGCCCCAGGAAACCCAGTATCTGGAACAGCGCGTCGAAATGATCGTCCAAAAAGGGTCCCGGAGCCTTGAGGAGATTTTTTCACTTCTGAAAGAGAAGCTCCATGCGGTCAAAGAGGCGGCCGCCCGATGAGACACAAAATCCTGGTGGCGGACGACGATTTTGACAATCGGACGATCATCCGGGACGCTCTGGAGGCCGCGAGTTATGAGGTGGTGATGGCCGCCAACGGCGAGGAGGCCTTGGAGAAAATCGCTTCGGAACGCCCCGAACTGGTCCTCCTGGACCTGTCCATGCCCAGGGTCAATGGATGGGAGGTGGCCAAGCGCGTTCGCGAGGATGCGGCGCTCGAGGACATGCCGATCATCGCTTTCACGGCGCACGCGTTGGCGGGGGAAGAGCTCAAAGCCAAGGAGGCGGGGTGCGATGATTATATGTCCAAGCCCTGTCGTCCCCAAGAGGTGTTGGAGCGGATCGCGCATTGGATCCGACAAAAAGCGGATCCGAAACCGGCATGAGGAAATAACATGAGCAAGATTCTCGTCATCGATGACGATCCCGCAAATCGCGATATTTTACGCACGCGCTTGGAGCTGGCCGGCCATGAGGTCATGGAGGCTTCCAATGGAGAAGAGGGAGTTCGCCTTTTGGAGGCGGCCGCATCCGATCTGGTGTTTTTAGATGTCATGATGCCAAGAGTGGATGGCTGGCAGATCTGCCGCCAGATCAAGAGCAACCCTAAAACCAAGGCGATCCCGGTCGTTATGTTGACTGCTCTCGGCCAACAAATCGACCAGCTGCGCGGTTTCGAAAGCGGCGCCGACGATTATCTGACCAAGCCGTGGGACCCGGAGCGTTTGACGGCGACTCTGGAGAGGCTTCTCCCGGAAAGCAGGTCCGCGGAGGCTCCATGAACGCGAAAATGCCAAAGACCCCTCTGTCGAAAGAACTGAGTCTTGAGGGAGGGGATTCCCAGGCTCCCATCGTGAGAGTGGTCGACAAGCTTTTTGAGATGGCCCTCAGCCGGCGCGCCAGCGACATCCACCTCGAACCGCAGGAGCAGGGACTCTTTCTTCGTTTCCGAATCGATGGCGGGCTGCAAACCATCCATCAATTTCCCAGGGAAGCCTGCCCTGCCATCGTGTCCCGGATCAAGATCCTGGCGGCGATGGATATCGCCGAAAAGCGTCTGCCGCAAGACGGCCAGATACGCACCAAGGTTCGCGACCGGGATATCGAGATGCGCATTTCCACGCTGCCGGGAAAATACGGTGAGAAGGTTGTCATCCGCCTGCTTGATAAATCAGTGGCCGCGATGGACCTGGGCCAGATGGGCATGGCCCCCAAAACCCAGAGCCAATTTGAGATGATCATCGACAAACCTCAGGGCATTATTCTGGTCACCGGGCCCACCGGCAGCGGCAAAACGACCACGCTGTACTCCGTTCTGACGCGGCTGCGGTCGCCTTTAAAGAACATCATCACGTTGGAGGACCCTATCGAATACGAGCTGATGTCCGAAGCGGACGACGAAGCCGGTGTCACGCAGGTGCAGTTGAACCCCAAGATCGGTCTCACCTTTTCGGCGGGCCTGCGGGCCTCTTTGCGGCAGGACCCCGATGTCATCATGGTGGGGGAAATCCGCGACAAAGAAACGGCGGAGGTGGCGATGAAAGCGGCCATGACGGGGCATCTCGTCCTTTCGACTCTGCACACCAACAGCGCCCCGGAAACCGTAGGCCGCTTGCTGGACATCGGGATCGATTCCTATCTCATTGCTTCGACGGTCA
This sequence comes from Elusimicrobia bacterium RIFCSPLOWO2_01_FULL_59_12, assembly GCA_001800075.1. GTDB lineage: Bacteria > Elusimicrobiota > Elusimicrobia > 2-01-FULL-59-12 > 2-01-FULL-59-12 > 2-01-FULL-59-12. The sequence continues at coordinate 67,985 of MGUR01000075.1, read as the reverse complement.
TCTCGGTCATGGCCCAGCGTCTCATGCGCCTTCTTTGCGAGACTTGCAAGGAAGCTTACCAGCCCCCCGCGCGCATGCTGCAGAATCTATTTCCAGGGTTGAAGACCGGCACGATCCCGACGCTCTACCGACCCAAAGGGTGCGCGCGCTGTCAGGACGCGGGGTATTGCGGGCGGCAGGGCATTTTTGAGCTCATGCCGGTGACCGATGAACTGAAGCGACTGATTCAAGCCGAGGCATCTGTCGAAGAACTCAAGAAATTGGCGCAAGACCAGGGCATGGCCACGCTCCGGCAGTCCGGGCTGGACTTGGTTTGTCGAGGATTCACAACGATTGAAGAAGTTTTCCGGAATACGGTGCAGTAATGCGATGAATAAGGATGCCCGAATCCTGGTGATCGATGATGAGGCGGGATTGCGCGATCTGCTGTCTCACGAGTTTGCCCTGCAAGGGTACCAGGTGGACACCGCGATGGATGGGTGTCAAGCCCTGGAAAAACTGGCGCAGCAAACATTCCAATTGGTCCTCTGCGACATCAATATGCCCAAAATGGGGGGCCTGGAGATCCTGGAGCACATCCGGAAGTTGGACTCGGACATGGAAGTCATCATGATGACAGGCTACGCCACCATCGAGGACGCCGTCATGGCGATGAAAAAAGGGGCTTACGACTTTGTCCAAAAACCTTTCAATCTGGAGGAGCTCTTCCAGCTTGCGGAAAAATCCCTGGAGAAAGGCGATCTCCGGAGAACGATCCTCGAACTGCGGGAGACCAAGAAAAAGTTGGAAGCGACGCAAATGCAGCTTATTCAATCGGAAAAACTGGCGGGGATCGGGCAGCTGGCGGCCGGGGTGGCGCATGAGCTCAACAATCCGTTAAGCGGCGTCATGGGCTTCGCCCAGCTCCTTTTGGAGGACGCCGGCCTGACGGCCCAGCAACGGAAAGATATCGAGACGATCTACGCCCAGAGCCAGAGGTGCCGGACGATCATCCAGAACCTTCTGCAATTCAGCCGTCGCAAGGACCCTCTGCAAGAAGTGCTCGATCTGGCGCCGCTCCTCCTGGCGACTCTTGACTTGGTGAAATATGATTTTTCAACCTCGGCGATCGACCTCTCTCAGACCGTGCCTCCCACGCTGCCGCTGATCTTGGGAGACGCGAGCCAGCTGCAGCAGGTCTTTCTGAATCTGCTGACCAACGCGCGTCAAGCGATGGCGGGCGGCAAAAAGGGCCGGCTCGTGATTGAAGCCGGACAGCGGGGAAACAAGGTGTTTGTTCGCTGTGCGGACAACGGCCATGGAATCCCGAAAGACATTCAAGATAAGATTTTTGATCCTTTCTTCACGACCAAGCCTGTGGGCCAAGGGACGGGCCTTGGACTTTCGATTTGTTATGGGATTGTGCAGCAGCATCGCGGGGCTCTGTATGTCGAAAGCAAGGTCGATGCGGGGTCCACTTTCACTGTGGAGTTGCCTATTTATGAACGGCTCTGAGAACCAGACAAAAGGGACAACGGCGGAACGCATCCGTCCCGGAGAGAACGTGCTCATTTTTCCGTGGCGCAAACTTCACAAGATCAATAAAATAACCCAAGTCAAATTACTGGCACGCTTTTTTGAAGCGGAAAGGACGAGATGAATACCAGAGTCTATTGGATTGCTAGCGCGGAAATGTCTCCAGGGCGTCTGGCAATCATGCCACGTCCTCGGGGGGGAGTGCAACTCGTCGATGAAGTATTAGCTTTGCGGGAGGAAAATGTCGACGTGCTGGTGTCTCTTCTCAGTCCGGAGGAAGTTGAAGAATGGACTTTGCAGCAAGAACACATAGTCTGCAAAGCCCAAGGTATCGAATTTATCCATTTTCCGGTTCCTGACCACGGCGTACCCGAAGTCAACCAAAATTCAATTCAGTTGATACAGTCGTTAGTCAACAAACTTGCACGAGGGGAGTCGATTGTCCTTCATTGCCGGATGGGCGTGGGGCGTTCTTCGCTTTTGGCGGCTTGCGTGCTGGCGGCTAGAGGAGTTCGTGTGGATTCCGCCTTTTCACGAATTGCTGAAGCCCGAGGGCGCCTTGTGCCTGACACCGAAGCGCAATACGACTGGCTCTCTGAATTCACGCAGTCTCCTGCCTTCCGTCTCGTGTCCACCGCCACAGCTTAACAGAAGTTAGTTTACGTTTAGTTTCCTTGAGGAGAGGCGCGAGACGCGCTAAAGAGAGAGCGATGGCTTTCGTGAGTTGGTTTGCTCTAACCCGGAAATCTCTCCTGCTCTCCGAGAGTGGAAACCTGCTTTGTCTGCGCTGGCTTCTTTGGACCCTCCTTTTCTTTCTGACCCTATACCATGGCGATGCCAATCCGGGCTCAAGTCTCTCTTCTTTTCTGTTTTTGGGCTTGTATGCGCTTTCCAATATCCTGCTCTGGTGGCTGGCGCACACTGGGGCAATCCCGCCGCATCGCGGAGCGACGGCCTTTTTGCTGGATACGGTGCTTGTGGGCGGCATACTCTACAAAACCGTCGGCGTGGATGCGGATCTGTATCTCATTTGTTTCCTGCTCGTTTACCTATCGAGCCTGGGGCATCGCCTGCGGGACGCCATCCCATTCACCTTTCTGGGCGGCCTGCTCTATGTGGCTCTTTTAATGCACCAAGATAAACCCTTGGAACTCCTCAATCCGCAAATGCTTCTGCGGTTTCCGCTTTTCTTCGTGATCGCAATTTATACAAGCTATCTCTCAGAGGAAACCACCAGACAGCGCACCCTGCTCCGAAAGCTGGAATCGACGCAAGCGATACTCAAGCAAGAACTTAAGGCGACAGCCGGTGAACTGGACAAAAAGCAAGCAGCCCTGATTCAGGCGGAAAAGCTCTCTGCTATGGGCCATATGGCCGGTGCCTTGGCACACGAAATCCGAAACCCCTTGTCCGTCATCATTGGGTATGTATGCGATATCTTGGAGCGCATGCCCCCGTCTCATTCCGATCGAGCGGCACTGGCCGCGGTCGACCGCTGCGCCCAGCGCTGCAACCGTCTGGTGGAAAATCTATTGCGGTTTGCCCGGTTGCCGAAAGAAAAAGAACCGTTTAATCTTTCAGAGGCCCTAGAAGAGTCCGTGATGCTGGCTCGTCTCGGCAGGAAGGCGCTCGACGTGAAGGTCACGACCGATCTCCGGGTTGAGAGCCCGTATGTTGGCCGGCGAAGTGAAATCGAACAGGTTGTAGTCAATCTTTGCACCAATGCCATCGACGCCATGCCCAAGGGGGGAACGCTGACTTTGCGCACAGAACAGACGCGCGCTTCGGGTCGGGACTGGGTCGTCATTTCCGTGCAGGACACAGGCGTCGGGATTCCGGAACAGTTGCGCAAACGGATTTTTGAACCGTTCATCACAACCAAATCAGGTACTCAAGGGACGGGCCTGGGGCTCAGCATCGTTTCTGATATTGTCCGTGCCTACGGCGGCTGCATGGAGGTGCAATCAACACCCGGACAAGGAGCGATTTTTAAGGTGTATTTGCCGCTGGAAGCCGTGGATTCGGCGCTGCCTGTGGCTGCCTAAGACGCTTAAAGAGGCAGACGCCACGCGGCGGAGTTCGGGCACAGGTCTTAGCTGGAGGGTGCCATCAATTCGACGAAACAAAATGTGAACGCGAGTTTTGCCAGAATCGTTGACAGACCTGGCCGTCTATCAGTATGGCTTCCGAAGTGGAGGGGGCGCTTTCAAGCACCGCCTGCGTCAGGGCCGTTAACTTGCCCTCGGCACTGAACACGCCGCCGCCGCTTGAACCTGGGTGGACCTGGGCGTCTGACTGCAGAAGGGTTCCGGAAAGGTGCGTAATGACCCCGAAGGTAATTTCCCAGGGGAGCCCAAGAGGGTGTCCAATGACATACACGGGTTCGTCAAGTCTTGCGGGACTCGCAAACCCCACAAAGGGAGTCTCCTTCTTGGAGTGGATAAGCTGGAGAAGTGCCAGATCGTTGGTCGCATCGACAGACACGACGCGAGCCTTTGCCTGGGTCCCATCCCACAAGATGACGCGGACGACGTGATCGTGCCTGAGAACGTGAGCGCAGGTCAAAATGTGGCCTTGAGGGGACACCAACACGCCGCTTCCTGAGAACTTCGGTAACCGCCCTTGTTCGTATTCGTCAAAGATCAGCCTCTCGATTCTGACCACGGCTGGTTTTGTTTTCTCGGCCACAGCAGGGAGCAGAAGATTCTTGGGGTTCCGATTAGCCAGAAGGCCCTCCGTGGATAGGTTAACGAGGATTGTGCATGAAACCAGGATTTGTAAAAATGTTTTCATCGCTTTTTCGTGAAAAGGCTTTGGGGGTCTGCTTAAGGAAGGGTTCCGGGACAAATGAAAAAGAGGTCCGTCCCTTAAGGGACAGACCTCCTCGCCTGTCAGTGGCGGCTATGTGGCCGCTCTCACTCCGTTACGATCGTTTTATGACTTGGGTGAATCCGTGAGTCTATGCCGCTGGACTTCAGCAGCGACCTGGCGTACGAAAACGGCTCTATTTTTCAGGGGCGGCCCTTCCGGGCTTCCTTCGATGACGATGCGACACGCCTCTTTCAGAGAAATTCCATGATCCTGGCTCATTTGCTGCAGGCTGCGATGAGCGATTGCTTCTTGCATGCCCCGCTGTTTCATCAAAACACCCTTGGCTCTTTCCATTAGCTTGCGTGTCTCAAGCGCCTCAACCAACGTCCTGCTTTCTTCTCTCATGTCCTTCATTGTTAGGAATCGATGCCAGGCGGCTTCCATGATGGGCCCAATGGCGTTTACATCAAAGGGCTTCAGGATGTATCCACAGGCGCCGAGATCCATCGCTTTACGGGCAGGAGCGGGCTCCGGATCAGCCGTGATGATGACAACACCTGTGGTCTCCAAAGGAAGGAGCAGTCGGGTCACCTCCAGACCATCCATCCCGGGCATGTGAATATCCATCAAGGCGACGTTCGGTTTCTTGGAACGAACCAATGTAAGCGCCTCAGGTCCGTCCTTGGCAATCCCCGCGACTTCGTATCCCAAACGGGTTACCACGCGTTGCAGGACAGATGTTACACTTGCCTCATCATCGGCGATTAAAATTGTTTTTAAGGCCTGTGACATTCTTTCTCCCCAGCGCTTTCGTACCATGTCAAACACAGAAATTCAATACGGCCGTCGAACTGCAAACAGTTGCTAACTGATTGTCAGATAATTGAAGCGGCATCAAAATCGTATTGATTTGTCGATCACTATATCACGGCGATGCAAAGGTTTTCTAACCCCAGGGGGGGGAGCTATGTCACATTTTGATAACAGGTCAGTCCGGCTGCTTCTTCATCCCCTCGTAATTTTCATGTATCGATTTCTCAAATTTTTCTTGACATCCGCTTTAAAGCTTTATTAAATCCCACAAGCCGGAAGGGTAGAAAGCGCAGGACTTTCTACCATGCAGTGTAATGCATCCGTCGGCGCCGATCCCCAGCTGCAGAGCCGTCGCGACAGTACGCGGCGGTTTTTTGTTGCCTTCCTTAGTAGTTTAACTCTCCACTCATTGACATGGGCAGCTCCTCCCTCTGCGCGCCAGGTTCATTTTGAATCCGTCGAGGGTACGGTCCTGGTGGTCAAGCCGGACGGGAAGGTCTTCCATGCTTCTCCGTCGACGAGTATCGAACTAAGTTCTTTCGCGACCGCGATTCGCGCGGTTTACGGACATGCAAGGTTGCGCATCGACGATGCGTTAGTCGATATGGCCGAAAGCAGCAGCTTGGCGGTTCGGATCAATAGCCAAACAGGCGCGATCGCGATCGGGGCCACTTCGGAGAGCGCCGGCGAGATTCGTGTCACTGTGGGTAAGGCCCATGTGACTCTGAAACCGGGCGACGCCATAGCTTTGGTGACCGACCCCACAACCAAAGTCGCATCGATTAAGGTATTGGCGGGCACCGTCACCGTTTATGGGCAGGTGAAGGAAGTTTCCGCGACCGCGCCGGAAACCGTTGTAGTAGGAGAGGAGCCCTCAGGGCTGCTTTTGCTGGCGCCCGAGCCGGGTCAACACGAAAAGTTGGATCCGATCAGTCCTTTTACACCGAGATAAGGAGGAATCGAATGCGCATGCGGATAAAGTCAATACATTTCTTCACCCTTGGATGGCTGTCGTGCATTTTCATCTCTTCAGGCGGTTATGCTGAGATGCGGACAGGGGCTCTGAAAGTGTCGCCTTCCCTGAGCCTTGAAAATCGCTATGACGACAACGTGCTTTTAACCTCAAGCAATACGATCAGCTCCTATATAGGCGTCATTTCCCCAGGTCTTAAAGCGACCTTGCCCATGGGCGAAAGTTCTGCCGTATTGGACTATCGCTCGGACATCCTTCGATACAGCAAGAACTCGAGCCAATACAATTCGATCCATCATTCTTTGCTTAGCCAATTGAATCTTCGGTCCCGGCAGGGGCCGGCGATGACCCTCAGCGATCAGTATCAAGTCTCATCGGACCCACCCATCAGCGAATTGACGGGCCGTGTGAACTACCGCCAAAATACGGCACAGGCGCTGGGCTCGACCCCCTTGGGCCATCATATGGGGTTGGGAGCGGGCTACTCATTCTATTCGACGTCATACGAGGATGCCACTCTCCGGCCCTTGCTGGACCGCAGTGAACGCTTAGCGATCGTCAACCTCAACTATCACGTGCGGCCGAAAGTCCAGACCTTCCTTGAATACGATCGGGGCGGGCTCACGTATGACACGTCATCCAATGGGAAAGATTCGAAATACGATCAATTCCAAGGAGGCGTTCAGGGACAGATCACGCCAAAGATCAAACTGATTTTCAAAATGGGAGGCCAGTATCGCCAATACCTGGCCACAGGAAATAAGGCGAAGACCACTGTCGCCACTTTGAACGCGGCTTATCGCCCCGATGCATCGACCGAGGTAGAGTTCATCGGTGAGCGCAGCGTCGTCGAATCGGTTTTTGAAAACAACCTGTTCTACCGAAGCACACGCTTCGGATCCAATCTATCGCGCCAAGTGGCTCTAAAATGGCGTGCCCATCTCGATGGAGATATAACGCTCGCTGGATACCCTCAGCCGCGGACCGAGAGCGGGATCACCGACCAACGCAGCGACCGTCTTTGGCGTGTGAATGTCGGAATAGACTACGCGCTCCAAAAATGGCTCCATGCGGACCTCCATTATCAGAGGCGGCAGCGCGCCTCCAATTTCAGCCAGTTCGAATACCGCGATAACCTCGTGGCGTTGACCATCAAGGCCTCTTTGTGAGGAAGCCCTCCCTTATCCTTATGATGTTTTGCCTTGTTGCGCCGCTGACGGGGGCTTCCACTGAAATTCAATCGCTCGTCATGCAGACGGCGGTTCTTGACCCATCAGCCGCTCGCCAGACAGTTTCCCCGCGGGCGGAACAGGACCTTCAGCGCGCGTTAAAAGAGTTGAAAGTACAGGATGCGCCCATTAATCCACAGGATCTTTTAGAGGTACGCGTCTATCAAGAGGATGATCTGCGGCGTGAAGTCAGGGTCTCCGACAGTGGTTCTATCACTCTCCCATTGGTCGGTTCCGTCAAGGTCGCCGGCAGAACAGTGGCGGAAGCGGAGAGCATGTTGGCTCAATTGCTCGGCGAAGATTACCTGATCGACCCCCAGGTGAGTATTTTTGTGAAGGAATACCAGGATAAACGGATCTTTATCCTCGGCCAGGTTCACCATCCCGCCTCTTACCCTTTGCCCATGGATAAGCGGCTCACCGTCGTGGAGGCAATCTCACAGGCGGGAGGATTCACAGAGCTCGCTGCGCTGGATCGGACCTGTGTGATACGGATACGCGATGGTCTCACGGAGCGCATCACGGTCAAGGTATCGGACATCACCCATCACGGAGATCGCATGAAAGATATCCCCGTTCTCCCTAACGACATTATTTTTGTGCCTGAAGTCTTCTTTTGAACGCCGATACGATCCCGCTACGAGAGTCCCTTCAAATCCTCTGGCACCGCAAAGGTGTCATGTTGACTTTCCTTTTTACACTGCTCTGTGTCGTATTGCTGGGGACGCTGCGTATGCAGCCGGTTTATCGGGCTACGACAGTGCTCTTAATTGAAAAAGAGGCTAATCAACAATTTGCGTTTCGCGAAGAAGTCTCGGTCGACAGCGCGCAAGACGATTATTATCAGACGCAGTATCAAATTCTTCAAAGTCGTTCCCTGGCTCGCAGGACCATGGCCACCGTTCGTCTCGAGGAACACCCCTTCTTTCGCCAAGGACCGGATCCGCTCGCCCGCTTTGAGAAAACGGTTCGTATAGAACCTGTTCGTAACAGCCGTCTCGTCAACATTCATGTGGAATTTCCCGATGCCGTCTTGGCGGCTCGGATGGCCAATGCACTCGCCGAGGCTTATATCCAGCAGAATGTTGAAAACCGCTTTTTCATTTCGCGCGAATTGTCCGGAATTCTTCCAAGCACTGATGGGAGCGGAGGAGTTCAAGCTGCTTACAAACGGTTTGAAATATTGTCCGCCCATCATGAATTCGTGGATGCTCTGCCATCGGTCGTCAATAATGAATTGATTCAAAGACTGAAGATAAATCTGGCCGATGTGGAGATCAAATACGCCGATCTGGCCCATCGGTACAAACCAAAGCATCCCAGTCTGCAGCGTGTTATGGCACAACGTCAATCCCTGCAGGCGCAAATCCAAACGGAAACCCAGCACATATTGCAGAGTCTGAAAACGCAAGTCTCCGGACAATTCAAGGGAAACAACATCCGCGTGGTAGACCCAGCGGAGGTGCCTTTGAAGCCGGTTCGTCCTATTTTATGGATGAATCTGTTGATGGCATCGTTCTTGGGACTTTTTGGAGGATGGGGATTGGCCTTGCTAGTGAATTACTGGGATACAACGATTAAAACCCAGGAGGACGTGGAGAAGTTCCTTGAAGTTCCTTTCTTCGGATACATACCTTCGATCAAGCTGGGTAAAAAAGACTCCTTGAAGGGATATCTCTATTCCCGGGAGGCGCCAGAGTCTCCTGTCACCGAGGCCTTTCGTGGCGTACGAACGCGTCTCCTTCAAATGGCCAAGACACGCTCCCCCAAGACTCTTCTAGTCACCAGCGCGGGAGTCAAGGAAGGGAAAACGCTCTTTTCTTCCAATCTGGCCATCATACTGGCCGCAGGCGGCTTGCGCATTCTCTTGGTGGACGCCGATCTTCGCCGGCCGCAATTAGGCGCCGTGTGGGGAAAACCCGATCACAACCTGGGTTTTCAAGATCTCCTGGCGGGCGAGGCGCCTTTGGGTGCGGTTGTTCAAGAGACGTCCGTAAAAAACGTTTCCCTGGTTCCTGCAGGTTTCAATTGCCCTCATCCTGCAGAGATTCTGGGCTCCAAGAGGATGGGAGGGGTGCTTGCGGAGATGACATCGCAGTTTGATCTAGTGATTTTCGACACCCCTCCGCTGAGCTACGTCACCGACGCCATGATTTTGGCTCCACAAATGGATGGCGTCTTGATGGTCGTGCGCTATGGAAAAACGCATCCCCCGATCGCCAAGCGTCACGTGGAGAGGTTTCAAGAAACGAACACGCCGCTTTTGGGAGTGGTAATCAACGATTTCCAAGCGACCCCAGGCACGTATTCACCTTATGGATATGGGTGTGGCTACTACAGTCCCTACAGTCACCGCGGCAATGGCGGGAAGTCGGATGTACGGCGACCCAGTCCGCTCTCCGTTTAGACCCGCGGCCCATATACCGCGTTGTACGCGCGGGTTTCCCACTCCTCTTTTTTTACTGCTCGCGTTTTCAGCATTGGCCTTTGGAGGGGTGGAATTTTGGGCGCTACGGGTTTTGGAGGGGGGCGTGCTCTTGTTGACGGTCGCAGTTCTCTGCAGGCCCTCTGGGCAGGATTCCTTGGCCATCCGCGGTTCACCCTTACTGGTGTTGTGGATGGTTCTAGGGGTTCTTGGGGCCGCTCAGCTTCTCTCGAACCGTGCCGCCAGTACAGACCGCCAAGCCACGGTGGACATGCTCGTTCTTTACGGAGCTGGCGGCCTCTATTTCCTCTTGATGCTGCATAGTCTCCAGACCCCAGAAGCGCTCCGGCGTTTCCTCTGGGGCCTCTTGATCCTTGGATTTAGCCTGGCCTTCCTGGGGCTCGCCCAGCAGTTCAGCGGTACGGAAAAAATCTACTGGGTTCGCCACTTGAGCCTGACGCGGGCCCCGCACTTTTTTGGGCCGTTTGTGAACAGAGACCATTTCGCAAGCGCGATGGGAATGTTGCTTCCCTTAGGGTGGGCCACATGGACTCAGGAGCAGGGGGCAAAAAAGGCTTTCGGCGCTGTTTTGTGGATTTTTATGGGCTGGGCCCTTTGGATGTGCGGTTCAAGAGCCGGCAGCCTCACGGCTGCGGCAGGTGTAGGCTGGATGTTTCTCTGGAAAACTCAGCCGGTCCGCTACGGCGCCTTTTTTAAAATCTCTGTCAGTCTCATTATTCTGGCCGGGGTCTTGGCTTTGACTTGGGTATGGATCAATAAGGACGTGTTGCCGTTTGAGACTATTCAAAGCGTCGGAAGTGTCCGATGGCGTTTGCAGATCTGGCAAGCGGCTTACCGAATGATCGGGAATTGTCCCCTCTTTGGCGTAGGCCTGGGAGCGTTTGCCACACAATTTCCGGTCCATCAAATCGCCGCCTTTCCATTTTCGGTGACACATGCTCATAACGAGTATCTGGAATGGTTGTCCGAAGCAGGCTTCATCGGCTTCGGAGGGATACTGGCGCCTGTTTTGTTTTGGTTCTGGAGGATGCAGCAGTTCCTCAGTCGTCGACAAGACGTATTCCTCCACAGCCTGGGAGCCGCCGGTTTGGCCTCCATGGCGGCGATGGCCTCCCATGGTTTTGTGGAGTTCAGCTTGCGTATCCCGTTTATCCTCTTCTTGTTCTTGACGGTCATAGCCCTTACACAAAACGCCCTGGAGATGCCCGGCGTTCATCCGGGCTCTCTAAGCCGTCGGACCTGGATCCCACTCGTCCGGGGCTCCCAGGTAGGTCAATGGGCTATCCGTCTCGGAGGGACGTGTGCCGCCCTGGTCGGTTTGGTCTTCCTGGTCCTCCAGCCGGGGCTCGCGGCGTATTTCGAGGTGAAAACGCATACCCTTCCTCTGGAGCAACGCCAGATTTACCTTGAGAAAGCCATTTCCCTCCAGCGGTCGAATCCTTTATACCACCAAGTTTTAGCGGGTCACTATGTTCTGTTGGCGCAGCACCATCCGTTGGAAGCAGGGGAGTGGCTGCACAAAGCGGCAGACCAATATCGTGAGGCGATCCGTGTCAATTCCTATCTGGCTGCCTCATGGCAAGGGTTGGCCTGGACCTACGGCAATCTAGGAAATATTGCGGCGGCCATCAGCGCCTTTCGACGCGCCATCGCCTGCGCGCCTAAAGATCCCTTTATTTACCGTTCTTTCGCTCAATGGGGCTTTTACAGGTTGCTAAACAATCCCTCAGATGCCGCCCGCTACCTTTTGGGCGAACTCGCAGACGGCTCTTTTAAAGAGGCGTACCGATTGAACCCTTCGGAGGGGCGGGACCTTTTGGCCCAATGCGCGCGAAGAGGAAACGGAAGAAAGCTTTTAAGCCTATGGGTTGCAAACGATCCTAGTCTTATGGGAGCCTGGGCCTATGTGTTGAAAGATCAAGGAAGCAAGCAAGAGGCCAAGGCGGCATTCCGGGAAGCGGTGAAACTTTCAGAACAGCGCCTCCGTCAAACCCCCGATGACGCTTTCCTTCACTTTCAGCTTGGAGATTATCTTTTCTACGGACTCGACGAGCGAGAACGAGGGATACAAGCCGTGCAACGAGCCCTGGGGCTTAGTCCGAGGAACGTCTCATTTCACAAATATTACGGTCAGATGCTGTATTGGGGCCATGACTACGCCGGCGCGCAGGCAGAGTTCTCAACCTGGCATGTATTGGATCCCCGCGATGACGAGGTATGGACATGGTCTCGGCGTGTTCAGCAAGCGCGAGAGACCGAATGAAGCGCGAAGGGGTCATTCTCTTCCTCCTGATAGGTGCCGGTGCGGCACTTCGATTCTTCTATCTGTCTCATTTTAGTTTCTGGTATGACGAGGTGGCGACGGTCATCCAATCTCGGCAGCTGGCGTCTGAGATCATTTTTTCACCCCTACATCCGGTCTATCCGCCGCTCTATTTTCTTCTCCTGCACGTACTCCCTATTTCAGGCACTGGCGAATGGATGATGCGTTTTCCATCCGCTCTGGCCGGAACGCTTACCATCCCCTTGATGTTTCTTCTCGGCCGACGGCTCTTTGATGCAGCGACCGGAATGGTTGCCGCTCTGTTGCTCACGATTTCGCCGTTTCACATTTATTTCTCTCAGGAGGCGCGTCCCTATGCGATCGTGATAGTCGTATTAACTGCCGCTCTCCTGTATTTTACACGCTGGCTCCAGTCAGGACAATCACGAGACGTGTGGATCGCCACGGGATTGCTTGTCATCGGCACCTACGTTCAATCCGTAGCAGCGCTCTCGATTGTCGCGCTGAACGTCTTCATGCTCTTTCATGCACGGGCGTTCCGGCCACTCTGGAGAACGTGGCTAAAAACCCAGGGGTTCCTGGCTCTCTGCCTGATGCCGTACGTGTTTCTCTCCTTCCGTGAATATCTTTACTTCTGGGCCTCTTCCCACCAACTCGGAATTGAGAAACCCTTGCCCCTTCGAGATTTGATGTGGATGGTTGGCACAATCCTTTTTAACTTTGCGCACGGCTTCACTTTCTCCCTGCGCGGCTTTGGTGCCCCGATTGAACCCACGGATGCGTGGGGAAGACTCTTAGTCAAGACTCCATTCATCCTCTTTATTCTGCCGTTGATCCTGAGTGGTTGGAAGCAGTTGAACGCACGTGGGGTTTATGGTCGTTGTTTGCGTTTCTTGATTATCGTCCCTTTCGTCCTGACGTTTTTGGTCAGCCTCCGAATCAATTGGCTGATGCCGAATCATCTGAGCGTGGTCCTTCCGCCGTTCTGTCTGCTGATGGCCTGGGGCCTTTGTCGGTTGCTTCATCCCTGGAACTGGATCGCAGGAGGTCTAGTTGGCCTTCTTTCATTCACCTCTTTGGCGCATTACTATTTTGATCCGGCCTCTCAACGGGAGCCTTGGCGGGCCGTCACGCAATACGTTGCCAGTCACTCGCTGGACGGAGACACCCTGCTCTTTGATGCCCCCCATAGTCAGATCCCCTACAACTATTACGCGAAACGGCCTCTTCCACGGATGGCCCTGTCACAAAACGTTCCTCTGACTCTCGATGAAGAGACCCAATTGCGCAAAGCTCTGGAGCATCGCTATAAACGAGCCTGGCTGGTCCTTTCGCACAACTTAAAGACCGGTGATTATTATCCCCAGCTTCTGAACACACTCTACATGCAACTGGATATTCAGCGTTATCCCAAAATTGGTTTATATCTCTTTCGGGTGTCACGATGAATGGTGTTTCCTGCAACCTCTGCGGATCCGCGCGCTACGAGGTTCGCTTTCAAAGCGAACAGCATGACGTGACCGTTCTCGATTCATGTCACTATGCCGCAACGACCGATGTCTACGACGGCTATGGACGCGTCGTGGAATGTCTCCGATGCCGTCTGCTCTATACCCACCCGAGGCTTGACGCGACTGAGCTTCTTGCGGCTTACCGATCGGTGGAAGATGCTAGCTATGTGGTGGAGATCGAGGGAAGACGCGGGGCGGCTCTGCGCAGCCTTCGAGCGATCGAGCGCTTTAAACCTTCGGGGCGCCTTCTGGAGGTGGGATGTGCGACAGGGATCCTTCTCGACGTCGCGCAAAACCGCTGGCAAGTCGAAGGCGTAGAACCTTCCCATTGGGCGGCGGAGTACGCGCGCCGCGAATTCAATGTTCCGGTATTCGCGGGAACGTTGGAGGAAGCGCGGTTCCCCGATTCGACCTTTGACGTGGTTGTGTTGGCCGATGTCATCGAACATGTCGCCGATCCCAAAGGTTTGTTGCGCGAGATCCGCCGTATCTTGGCACCGACCGGGATCGCCTATGTGGCGACCCCGGATGTCGACAGTTTCTTTGCCAGGGTCATGAAGGGTGCATGGTGGGGATTGAGGCCGGCGCATATTTTCTATTTTTCACGCCTGACCCTCCAAGCCGCCTTGGCGGAAGCGGGTTTTCGGACGCTCGCGATCAGCGCTTACGGAAAATACTTCACGTTGAGTTATTGGGTATCGCGATTCAAAAATTACAACCCCATTCTTTGTCGGACCGCGCTTCAGATCTTGGCGTTCTGCCGTTTAAAGGATTTCCTTGTTTACGTGAACACCCACGATTCCATTGAAATGATCGCCCAACGAGTAGAACGTAGAAGAAATGAGCGGAACTGATCCGATGATGGAAGGAATGCGTCTTTGGGCTTGGAACGCTACACCACAACGGGTGATGGGAAAGATCCCCAACACGCTGGCTGTTTCTGCCCTTACGGCGCTGGTGACCGGTTTCCTATTTCTGCGGGTGCAGACGATCGAACCGATCTTCACGTTAGGTCTTCTCGCCATTGCGATTTTTGCAGCGATCAGCGTTTATTCACCCCTCACAGGGCTTCTCTCTTTAACCGGCATCATCATTTTGCTCGAGGATATTCCGACCCATGCGCAGAAGATCAAACACGGCGAATTCCACCCTTTTTACAGGCTTCATCTGCCTCTTGCGCACTTTACAGCTCTAGAGTTGATGTTGCTCGTGTTAGTAGTCGTGGTGATCATCCGCTCGCAAGATCATGAAGCGTTCCTACCCAAAAGTCGCTTTATAGTCCCCCTGGTTGCTTTTATGGGCTGCGCCATCGGTGGCGTCATTTACTCCGCTCTCTTGGGTACATACAGCTTTTTAGACTACGATTCTCCAGCAACCATTGCGATTAACGAATTCCGACCTTTATCCTACGTGCCGCTCGTTTGTTGGCTGTTTTACAAGATTGTGCGTTCGCAGAAACAGTTAAGGCTTTTTGTTGAAACGGTGGGCGGTCTCTTGCTGATTCGCGCCGTGATGGGCGTTTTCCGGTATTTTATGGGCATTGGATTCCTGGAGGAGTTTGGAGTCCGAATCTTCCTTGGGGATGAGCTATTTTTCTTTGTAAGCGCCATCCTGTTTATGACGGCCCGGCTTCAATATGCCCACATGAACATCGCATCAGCGTTCCTGCTGGGAATAGGCTTGACGCTGATGGGATTCTGTTTGCTCTTTTCCTTTGTCAGGGAGTGGGAGGTGGGAGTTCTCTTTGGATTAGGACTCCTTTTTTTCCGCTGGACGCCTCAAGCGCAATCCCGAACCAAGTATTGGGCCATTCTCTTGTCACTGGGAGGCGCGTTAGTGATCTGGACTTCCCTTCTTCAGATGGACAGCTCCCAGGCGTGGCATGCGTGGAAATACCACAGCTTTGATTATTGGCAGCAAAGCTACTCCTTCCAATACCGCTGGATTGAAACGAAGAATGCCATACGGACGTGGTGGGAGAATCCTTTGTTCGGAGTAGGGATGGGGGGTCGATGGCAGCTCTATGAATATCTGCCTCGCCTTTATCGGCAGACGAATACTCACAATTTCTACGCCTTTATCTTGCTCCATCTCGGCGTCACGGGTTTTGCCATCTTCGCATGGTTTTTTCGTCAAGTAGGACAGGAAATTGATGCTCTCCGCGTCCTGACGGCCCATCGCCAGATGCCGGAAAACGAGGCGCTCCTCGGGGGGACGGCGGTGAGCTTGCAGACTTTGGCATTGGTTTGCATCACCGGTCCCAGTCCAACCTTCAGTCGAAGTGCCATATGGATAGGTTTGTTGTTGGGGATATTGGCGGCCTTGCGTCGCATTGAGGGGAGCCTATGCCGACAGAGGTAGAAAGATTCAACCCCTTGGGAATAACACCTGAACAGGCGGAAAAGATCCGCGAACATAATCGCTGGGCACACGATTTGGGGGCCACGACATACGATGACAAACAGCCCTATATGATGCCCTCGGCTGTTACCGAATTTCAAAAGGACATCCGTTACTTGCGGTCCTTTTTCCCGAAAGATTCACCGCGCGTGCTGGATTTGGGATGCGGAACCGGATTCATGACCCTGGCCTTTGCTGAACAATTGTGCTGGGTCACTTCCGTCGACATTTCCAGCGGGATGCTGGCAGAACTCAGAAGAAAGATAGCGATTGAAGCCTGCACCACCCTTACGGCTTCTATTCAAATTGTTGAAGAAGACGTCGATAAGTTCCTTGCCAACACGGATGCCTTATACGATGGGATCGTCTTCCATTCCGTTTTGCACCATCTCCCAGATTATCTGGAGACGCTGAAACAGGCCTGCCGGCGTCTTTTGCCCGGAGGATTTCTCTATATCGCTACGGATCCCCTGAACCGGAAAATGATGACTCCCCTGAACCGATGGATGGCCAGAGCCTCTGAGCTTGAAGAAAAATGGGTTAATGCATCGTTGTACCGTATTCGATACCTCTGCGAGCGTTTTTGGGCTAACTCGCTTCCCGACGCTATCCAAAAGGCCTGGCGGATGTTTTATGCGTCCGGTGCGAGCCAACGGACCCCAGATTCAGAGACCAAGACAAAGCCCGACATCTCCCTCGTCGAATATCACGATGTTTGCGGCGGCATTGATGAGCAGGAGGTGATCGCGGTTCTCAAGACTCAGGGGCTTCAGATTCTTCGGTCTGAAAAGTTCTGTCTTTACCGTCACGCCTGGCTCACAGGGCTTGCACGTTCTCTGCGGTGTCCCAATGTTTTCAAGATTATCGCGCACAGCACCAGTTCGCCGATTCCCGTGGGAGGAACATATGAGTGAGGCCTTGGAAAAAGAAGGCGTTGCGCTTGGATTCGATCGCTTCGAAAACATCCGTTCCTTGATTCTTCTGATGACCTTGCGATGCAATCTCAAATGCAAAATGTGCGGACAGGTCAGTTTTTTTGGTGAAGATCCGGAAAAGCGAATGTTCATTAAGGAAGAGATTCGTTTTGAAGATTTGAAGCGGGTGCTCGACGAACGGCCCTCCTGGGAGTCGCTTCATCTCTTTGGCGGCGAGCCCATGACCTACCGGTTCATCGGCCCCCTGATGGAACTCGCGCGAGAGAGGGCGCAGGTCGTGTGGATGACAACCAACGGAACGATCATAGGCCCTCATCTGGACTCGATGATCAGAAACCTCAGCGGGTTGACTGTTTCGATCGATTCGTCCAATCCCGATGAAAATGACGCCAGCCGGGGGGTCATCGGGACGACCGAGCGAATATTGAAGAACTTCCGAGCGCTGGCGGCCGTCCGAAAGCCTTTTGCGCCCGTGGTGGTGATCAACTCCGTGATCACTCACCATAACTACCACGCCCTCGAAAAGAGCCTCATGTTTTTCGAGACTGAATTCTCGAATGGTTTCGACATGATTCAGTTCCATCTCCCTCGTTTCGTTCAGGATTCGCTTGGCCAGGAACACGAGAAGTTCATGATGCAGGAGTTCGGGTGCCATGCGAAGACCTGGGAGGGTTGGAGAGGGCACGGCGAGGGTATTGATCTGGAGATTCTTCAAAACCAAATCAACAAAGTGAAGGACCACCCGAAAGTAATCATCTATGGTATCGATAAAGCCGATCAGCTCCAGGGGTTTTTTAAGAACCCTAAATTTCCATCGATCAACGGGTTGTATCCACCCGAGGCTCATTGCAAGGTCATGGACAAGGTATTAACGATCCAGCCGAATGGAAATGTCGTCCTCTGCACAGATTTCCCGGATTATGTCCTTGGCAATATCTACCAAGAGTCGCTCAGGGACATTTGGAATAACGAACCCATGCGGCGGCTGCGACTCTACTTGAGGAAGCACACGTTTTTTCCCATTTGTGCCAAATGCCCTCGCGCCGTGGAATCGATGCATTTGAGCATGGGCGCGGGTCTCAAGGTGGCCGATCGGTTCTATAAATCCATGCGGCAAAGAAAACACGTCCCGGGCGTGCTGGCGCGGTCGTCCTCGTGAATGCCACTCAAATCGTGCAGAGTCTCCTGGGCCACCTCCCCCCTAGAGCCAGGAAGATCTCCATTGGGGTTATCGGCGTTGGAGCAGTCGCTCAAGAGCAACATCTTCCTGGATTGAGGGCGGTCGAAGGCTGTTCCATCCAAGCGCTGTCGGGGCGCGGCGGCCCCGACCGCTTAGAACGTATCGCGGAGTCCTTTGGCGTGGAGAAGCGATACTCGGATTGGAGACAAATGGTCGATGAAGAACCTCTGGATGCCGTGAGTATTGCCACTCCGCCTGCGGATCATTTCGAGATGGCCGCTTATTGTCTGCAAGCCGGTCTGCATGTGATGGTGGAAAAACCCATGGTGACCTCGACACCTGAACTTGAATCACTTGTGTTGATGGCCGAAAAGAGTGGGCGATTGCTTCTGGTACGCCAAAATTTCCGTTTTTCAAAAGGAGTGTATTGGGCTCGACAGTTGCTCAAAGCGGGAACGTTTGGAAAGGTGATCAAGATGGATATGACCTTCAGTCATTCAGGCCCCCGTCAAGCGTGGCACTTTCAAAAGGACCACGCGGGGGGAGGCGTGTTCATGGACCTGGGTATTCACTTGGTTGATCTGGCGCGCTACGTGTTGGACGACGAGGTGGAGCAGGTCCGCATGATTCACAGTCGTCGACGTCCTGCTTCTGACGTCGAAGACGAGGCGCTGGCTTTCCTGCAGATGCGACAAGGCCCCTTGGTAACGCTGCAAATGAGCTGGAATGGTTACCCTTGCGATGGGCATTTCACGCTGGTAGGCGATCAGGTCATGGCACGAATCCAATTCTGTCCCCGTGACTACATTGATTGGAACGCGAACCGCCTTCCGAAGGGGGTTACACACCCCCTAGAGCCCCATCCGGCGGGTCCCGACTCCTTTCACCATTTTATCGCGTGTATCCGCAACGGTCGAGAGTCTATTATCGCGGCTAGTGACAATGCGCATAGTTTGGAAGTCATTTTAAAAGGATATGAAAGTGCGCGCGGTTAACCCGTTCACGTTATTTTCTGGCTACCGATTCCAGAATAAGACCCGCCTGTGGCTTTGGACGTGCCTCCTCATTGCCCTTTCATCGACCCTCCAAACCGTCCGCTCCTTCTGGCAAGTCCTTATGAAAAAGTCCCTCAAAAATAATCCCGAAAGGCCGAGAGTGTTGATCGTCAAACTCGATCATTTGGGGGATTTTATCCTGACTCTCCCGGCGCTGGAAGCCATCCGTCGCCACTATCCGCAGGGACGTCTCACGTTGATTACGGGGCATCATGCAGAACCATGGGCCTCCTGGATCTTTTTCTTTGATGAAATTCTCTATTGGAAGGACCCCTTTTTTGATCGGAACCAGGATCAAGGGACGCGCGTGCCTGGTGGGCGGATGCTCGCGTTGCTTCGTCTAACGTGCCGCTTGGCCTGGCGGCCCTTTGATGTGGCCGTTGATCTTTCCAGTGGCAGTCACTGGATTACACTGCTGCTCACCTACCTCAGTCGCGCGCCGCTCCGCATTGGAGATGCGCGTCGGGGGGAGGGTTTTTTGCTCACGCAGGCGACCGATTTTGATGACAGCACCCCTGTTTTAGACCGTCAACGCCGCAAAATGGCGGCGATGGGTATCGCCGCGCTATCGACTGACTTCCCACGGGTTCATCTTGCGAAATGCGATTGTCTGTCCGCGCGCGATGACTTGCGACACCACGGGTGGGATGAACGGCGTCCTTTAATGGGCGTACACGCGCGCGCCGGGTGCCCATCCAAGGATTGGAATCCAGAGAAGGTCGGCAGGCTTTCGGATCATTTGACGCTCAAGTACAAAGCTCAAGTTCTCTGGACGGGGACTCCGGGCGACGTCTCTTTTTACCAACAGGCAAAAAGATCGATGCGGACCCAGCCCCTTAATTTTGTCGGCCGAACCAACGTCCGAGATCTGGCCGAATTGATCGCCAATTGCTCTCTTTTCATTTCCGTCGACAGCGGACCGATGCATCTGGCGGCGGCTCTGGGTATTCCCCTCGTGGGACTCTTCAGTGGGACCAACCGTATGAACGTATGGAAACCGCTGGGGCAGCGGCAGGTCTTGCTGCAAAAAGAGGTGCCCTGCGCCCCCTGCGGTCTCTCGGAATGCAACCGTCCGCGGCACGACTGCATGGAGGCGATCTCCATCGAAGATGTTTTGAAAGCCGCCAAGTCTCTCTTCAGGGATCCTGTGGGTCAACGTGTCCTCTGCGTACACTGAACCGGTCGTTGTCGCGGGTCGCCGCATAACCAAGAATGCGGTATTCCTTTATTTGGATCTGGCCACAGGTTTTGCGCTGGCCATCCTGTATAACGCCATCGTCGCACGCCAGTTAGGCGATGCCGGTTTCGGCAAACTGGCCTATGCTACGGTCTTAAGCCAAATTGTTTGTGGTCTGATCAACCCGGGGATTCATCTCTATTGCACTCGGGAGATTGCCAAAGACCGCAGCTCCGCTCCGCGGTATCTTGGAAATCTAGTGATTCTGAAGTTGGCGTTGGCCGTTCTTGGTTTGGTTCTCATGCTTGGGACCGTCTGGGTCTCCCATCAGAGCAAGGATGTCCGCTGGGTGGTGGCCGGCATCGCGGTTTCAATGATGATCTCGGCGGTCTCGTCTCTCTTCAGCCCCGTGTTTAGGGCCTTTGAGCGTATGGAGCTGGAATGGATGGTTCACGGGATCTCCGGAGTTGTCCGGGTGGCCCTCGCTGGAGTATCCGCCTGGTATTTTAAAGACGTGGTCGCCTTGGCCTGGGCGCTCTGTGCAGCCAGCGCAATCGAGCTGGGCGTGAATGTGGCCGTCTTTCAATACGCCTATTTCAAAGTGCCGCTGCAGTGGGATTTAAACTTTGTCCGAAAAGTCTTATGGGGGGCGTTCCCGCTAGGTTTAGGCGCGCTGTCCTTTTCGGTTTATGACCGTATCGACGTGATGTTCCTTTCGCACTTCCGTGGGCCGAAGGAGGTCGGATGGTACACCGCGGCCTACCAAATTCTTCATGCGTTTCAGTTGATTCCTGGAATTCTGATGGGGGCCGTCTTCCCAACCCTTTCTTGGGCCTCCCAGAACGATCGGCCACTTTTCCGATCGACGTTTTGGACCCTCCTCCGATATTTCCTGTTGGTGGGCCCGGTGGCCGCGCTCGGGGTCCTTCTATGCCGAGCGCAACTGGTCCAATGGCTCTACGGCCCTGCCTTTGCTGCCGCCACGCCGTGCCTAGCGATTTTGGCATGGTCCATTATGGCCTCATTCATTGGGCAACTCTCAGGGAGCGTTCTGATTGCCGCCGGCTACCAAAAGCGTTATGCCCTCTACTCTCTGTTGGGCCTCTCCTTCATCGCGTTTTTGGACTGGCAATGGATCCCATCGATGGGGTCTCGCGGGGCCAGCCTCGCCACCGTAGTCAGCGATTTTGCGACCGGGGGGGTGACCTTAGCAACGGCCATGTGGCTATGTCGATCCCGAAGCCTTGGTTTCTATGCGGGATCCATGGTCCACGCGGTGGCGCGTTATCTGCAAAAGGCGGTTCCGGCTCCAGAGAAAGAGAAGCTTCGGAAGGTCCTTGTCTTTCGCACCGGCGCTTTCGGGGATATGGTGGTGTTTCTGCCCACACTGGATGCACTTCGGCACGCCTATCCTCGTGCCTCAACCACCGTCGCGACTACCCCCTTGGCCGCGGCGGTGGTCCCTTTGTTGAGCGGGTGCGACAACATCCACTTGAAAACATGGCCTGCGTGGGACGCGATGTCACTACGCCAAATAATACAGTCCTGGCGCTGGATTCGCAAAGAACAGCCGGACCTGGTCATCATGTCCTCGCAAGAGACGGATGGGCGATTCGGTCTGGCGACCTGGTTGGCAGGCGTTCCTTATCGTCTCGGCTTTTCGGAATCGGAATGGCCTGGATTTTATAACTTGCTTGTTCCTTCGGCACCGATCAAGCGTGAGTGCGAACGAAACCTCGACTTACTCAAAGTGCTTGGCGTGTCCAAGACCCAAGAGCGGCCTTCGATCAGGGTATCTCCCCAGGAGCGGCAGCGGGTTTTAGAGCTTTTGACAAATCACGGAGCGCCGGCCGATCGGCCTTGGGTAGGCCTTCATCCGTTCGGGAAGAGGCCGACCCGATGGTGGAAAGAGGAGCGGATGGCGGAGCTGGCGCGCCTGATCCACACCCAGCATGGATTCCAAGTCCTGTTCACAGGATCCAGTAAGGAACGACAGCGGATCGAGGGACTTATTCAATTGGCGGGCGTTCCCGCGTTCAATGCCGCCGGCCTTTTATCCCTGCGAGAGCTCACAGGCTTGGTGGCTTGTTGTGACCTGTTTATTTCCGTCGATACCGGGGCTATGCATTTGGCGGCCGCTTTGGGGATTCCAACGGTCGCACTCTTTGGTCCGGGCGATGTACAGAAATGGGGATACCCGAGCGAGCAATTTTTCATGGTTCGGAATCCGGTCGAGTGTGCCCCCTGTTACCGCTACGAATGTCGGGATGAAAAAGCGCATCGCTGCATGCAGGATCTCACGCTGGCTGCAGTGCAGCATTCGGTAAGCGAAGCTCTCAAGCTTTCCCGCAAGGTCGGCGCGCAGGCGGTAGAAGCATGAAAATCGTGCAGATGGGAACCAAGTATTTTCCAGCTCATGGAGGGGTGGAAGTGACGCTGCGCCAAGAGTGTGAGTGGCTTAAGGGACAAGGCCATGAGGTTGAGGTTCTCTGTTCCGATTTGGCGGAACATCTGCGGGGTGTGAAATTAAAGAAGGGCTCGCCCACCGTAAATGGGATCCCCGTGAAACGGTGTTGGTCTTTCACTCCGCCGAGGATCACGTATCCGGTCATGCCGTCGTTGCCGGTTCGCCTCTGGTGGAGCCGGGCGGACGTGGTGCACGCGCATGCGTTCTGGTATTTCCCGGCGGACGCGGCCGCCCGAGTGTGTAAGAAACGGAAAATTCCATTTGTATTCAACCCTCATTTTTCGCCACGTCGTTCGACCTTCTGGAACCGGTATCAACGAACCGTCGGGGCTCAAACCATCCAGGCGGCAGATGTGGTCGTGGCCGTTTCGGAATGGGAAAAACGATTAATCCTTCAAGAAGGCTTTAAACCCAAGCGATTGGAAGTGATCTCCAGCGGAGTGGACCCTGAAGAGTTCAAAGCCATCCGCCATAACGTCTTTGAACGTTATGGGATCGCTTCCCGCCCGATCGTCCTTTTTGTCGGGCGCATTGCGCCTGACAAGGGATTGGATTTGCTCTTCCGGGCCGCCGTCGGGGTGCTCGGCGATCAACCGGACGTTGTTTTCTTTGTCGCGGGATACGATTTCGGGTATTGGCGCGAGATGGAGCATTTGGCCAAGCGTCTGGGAATCAGGGACCACGTCATTTATGGCGGAACCTTGGAACGAGCCGATCTGTTGAGCGCCTTTCTTCACGCCACTATTTTCGCCCTGCCCAGCCAGTATGAAGCCTTCGGGCTGGTCCTGACCGAAGCCATGTTCGCGGGCATCCCGGTCGTGGCGACACGGGCGAGCGCCGTGCCGACGGTGGTGGAGGAAGGGCAAAACGGTCTCCTGTTCGAACCGGGCAACGTCGGTGAACTCGCTCGCCATCTGGTGACGCTGTTGAAGAATGAGGCCATGCGGCGGACCATGGGCCAGGCAGGCCGCCTGCGGGTACTTGAAAAATTCAACGTTCGTGACCATTACCGCCGTTTGGAGTCGATTTATCGGTCCTTGGTCTGAGTCGATGATTGAACTGCGAACGGACTGTCGGCATTTTAAAGGGGACCGCCCCTGCGCCCCGCACAAGAGCTACGGGGTTCTCTGCGGGAACTGTTCCTATTACCAAAAGAGGGGGAAACGTGTCCTTCTTATTAAATTGGGGGCGGCGGGTGATGTCCTTCGGACGACACCGATCCTCCATCCCATCCGGAAGAAATTTCCTGGGGCGGAGATCACCTGGGTGACGCACTTCCCTGCTTTCGTAACCGGCGTTGTCGATAAGGTGGTTCCCTTGCCGTTGCCCGATGCTTCAGGTGCTCGTCATTCCTCAAACTTTATGACATTCTGGAGCACGATGATCGGCCAACGTTTTGACGCCCTGTACAGCCTCGACAAAGATCCCCTGGCCTGCGCGATTGCTTCCCAGGTCAAGGCGGATGGATCGTGGGGATTTACTCTCAAAGAAGGATGTTGCCATCCCATCAACGCATTGGCTGAGGAGGCGTGGGAGATCGGCCTTTTCGACCCGATTAGCCGTGCCAATCGGAAAAGCTATCCGCAGATGCTTTTTGATATCTGCGGTTTTTCTTTTAAAGGGGAGCCCTACCTGATGGCTGCGCCAAAACAAATCGAGTTTCTTTCGCTTCCCGGAACAGCTCCGATGGTTGGGCTCAATATCGGATGCGGCGACCGTTGGCCCATGCGACGCTGGCCCGATACCTGCTGGGAAACGCTGGCCATGGGTTTGCAGCGTCAAGGCGCCGCCGTCCTCATTCTGGGTGGGGCTCAGGAACATGAATGCAGCCAGTCGCTGGCCCGACAAACGGGGGCCATTTATCCCGGGGTGCGCCCTTTGGAAGAATTCTTTTCCTTGGTGAACCGATGCGACCTGGTCGTCACCTCCGTCAGCATGGCCATGCATGTCGCGCTGGCTTTAAGAAAGCGGCTCGTCCTTCTGAACAATATTTTTAATAAACATGAATTTGAACTTTACGGTCTCGGCGAAATTCTAGAGCCGATGCCCGCTTGTGAATGCTATTACCCGACGGCCTGCGACCGAAACTGCATGTCGTGCATCAGCCCGGAGGCCGTCTTACGGAGTTGCCTGAGGCAATTGGAGTCCGTGAGTTTGTTGTCTCCAATGAAAGCGTGAGGTAAAGGAATGATTTCGATTCGAAAGGGCATTGGGGCGCTGCGCGATCAACGTTCCATGAACTTCCTCTATTCGGGAAAGAGGTCGCCCGTGATGATCAACTGGGCCATTACCGGCGGATGCAATTCCAAATGCATCTTCTGCGAGGTCCCTTTTTCCACCTCGAAGGATGTCCCATTGCAACGTATGCACGAACTCATCGATGAGATGATGAGTCATATGCCGGTTCGCGGCTTTCATCTGGTTGGAGGGGAGCCCTTTGTCCGAAAGGATATCTGGGACATATTGGCTTACTTGCACAAACGCAAAGCGCAAGTCACGGTGACCTCCAACGCGACCTTTGTCGACCGCTTTACACCTCCCCAATTGGAGATTCTCCGAAAGGCCGTCGGCCTATTGCGCATTTCGATTGATTCGGCAGACCCTCCGCAAAATGATGAGCTCCGGGGCGTTCCCGGCACGACTGAACGCGTCATGAAGTCCATTCATATCTTGCTGCAAGAAAAGCGGCCGGATCTCGCGATCACGACCGTGGTGATGAATAAGAACCTGACTCAGATACCGCACCTTTGCCGTCTGGCCGCGCGCTTGGGCATCTTTTCGCTGGAGTTTCAGCCGATCAGTCCGATTTCCATTTTTAATGGAACGCACGCCATAGAATCCAAAATCGATTTGGTGCCGCGCATGCCGGTGGAATGGGAATGTCTGAATCGCGTCATCGACGAAGGAATCACCGAAGCGAAGCGGTACGGTCTTCAAACCAACCTCCCGACGTTTAAGCTCTATGCCGTGCCCTACTTCCGGTCGCTCGGCCAGTCATCCAACGGCCTGTTCCAGAAGGAGCTTATGTCCGACTTTCGGTGCATGAAAATCAATCGATCCATGTTCGTTGATTTCGACGGGGCGGCCCGCCCCTGTTCCATTTTGTCGAGCCAAGTGGGCAATGTGAAACAAGAAAGCGCCCAACAACTTTGGAACAAGTTGGGGGCCTTTCGTTACGACGAAAAGAAGGGGGAATTGCCGGACGCCTGCAAGTACTGTTTTTGCCACACTGGAGAAAACCTACGGGCGAGCGCTCTCTTGTCACCATGGAAAAACCGCAAGCTGCTGAGTTACTTGCTCAAGAACGACCAGATATAGGGACAGCCTGCAATCTTTGCGGGCATGACCGGCCCGAGATTCTGGGTTGGAAAGGAGCAGGAACCCATGATGCGCCTGTCGGCAAGAAAGGCGCGCCAACCGTCCGTGTCGCCAGATGTTCGGGGTGCGGCCTAATTTATAGCTACCCCATGGCGGTGCAGGAAGCTTCTGAAGCTTCGGACTTTACGCCTGATGACTTTCACAATATCTCTTTCCGGGACCACCGGCTGCAAGGCCACCGGGATGTCCTTCATAAAATGGAAACTCTCATCTCCGGCGGACGGATTCTAGATATAGGGTGCGGCGCCGGTGATTTTCTGTCGCTTGCCCAGGAAGCTGGTTGGGACGTGCATGGGCTCGACGTATCGAAGCCCCTGGTGGAATTCTGCCAGAAAAGACTCACATCTGCGGAGATCCATCAGGGAACCCTCCACGAGGCGCGCTTCCCAGCGGATTATTTTGATGCGGTCTGCCTGAATTCGGTTCTCGAACATGCGTACGATCCGTCCGGACTTCTGAGGGAAATATCCCGAATACTAAAAGAGAGAGGCGTGTTGTTCATCTGCGTTCCAAATGAGGAGAGCTTGGTGTCAAAGATCGGAGATCTCTATTTTCGCCTGCGAGGATCGTCTTACACGACGCGGCTTTCGCCTCTCCACTCGCCTTTTCATGTGTTCGGATTCTCTCCCCGTACGCTGCAAAGGATGGTCGAACGAAACGGCCTCACGGTGATTGAAACCCAAGTCACCCCGGGCCAGAACGATTTTCCTTCCGATGGGACATGGACGGAAAGACTTGAGCGTCGTTGGCGCGGAGCCTTTGTGGCGTTAGGCGGATGGTTGGGAATGGGCCAGGCGCTTTCGATGTGGGTCCGTAAAGGCACGTCCTACGACACGGTGTGCTTCGGAGATCAATGGGACGATTGGCACAACCGGCGCCAAAAATTGATGCATACGCTGGCGAGTCAGGGCCACGTCCGGAAGGTTTTGTATATCGAAAGACCTTT
Organism: Elusimicrobia bacterium RIFCSPLOWO2_01_FULL_59_12; assembly: GCA_001800075.1. Taxonomy (GTDB): domain Bacteria; phylum Elusimicrobiota; class Elusimicrobia; order 2-01-FULL-59-12; family 2-01-FULL-59-12; genus 2-01-FULL-59-12. The sequence continues at coordinate 40,865 of MGUR01000075.1, read as the reverse complement.
GACGGCATTTTCATTTCTGAAATATCTCCTGGGCAAAACAGACGCCGCCACAGCCTCGCGCTGGAAAAGGGTCTTCAGGCGCGGATGGTTCTACCAAGAGGGGAGCATCTATATATGGACACCCTTGAAGCTTCTTCCATTCCTGCCTTGGTCTCGGCTTCGTCGCCTGCAAGAAAGGCTGGCATGGATCTTGGAGAGGCCTACGATTCGCCGCCTGATGAAAAGACATCAGTTCAAGGACGTCATTCTTTTTATCACACATCCTTTTGGGACTTCCAAATGGGCTGGCCAGTTTGGAGAGCGTCTCCTGTGCTATGACGTCAATGAAGATTTCTCCGCGTTTCCCGGCCTATCCCCCTCCATACAAGAATGGCTCCGAGAGGAAGACCGCGGCTTAACTTCGGCCGCGGATCAGATCTTCGCTAGCGCGGCATGCGTGTACGACGAGAAGCGCCGTCAGCATCCCCGCGTGGCGCTGCTCCCCAACGGAGTCGATCTTAACGCTTTCGCCAAAACGGGTCCCGACGGCATGGCTGAAGAACTGCGGTCTATTCCAAGGCCACGGGTCGGGTACGTGGGCCGATTAACACCGCGTATGAACTTCGGGCTGCTCCGGCCTATTTTGCACAACCGCCCCGAATGGTCGTTCGTATTCATTGGGGACGTTTCCCCCGGAGTTTCCGAAGTGGAGGAACTTCGAAAACTGCCTAATGCCTATTTCTTGGGCCCGCGGCCTTATGAGCAGCTGCCTCGATACCTGGCTGGTTTTGACGTCTGCCTTTCACTTTACCGAGACACAGCACTGAACAAAACAGGCAGTTGTACCAAGATTTACCTCTACTTGGCGGCGGGAAAACCCGTGGTTTCGACTCCTTGCGCGGAGGCAGACACTTTCCATGACGTCGTGTCCATCGTCCCGGAAGATCCCGAGCGCTTAGAGAAAGCCATTGCGGAAGCCATGAGTGAAAGCGGTTCCCAACGAGCTCAAGGACGTAGGCACGCAGTCGCTTTGCACACTTGGCAAAGTCGCGCCGATGAGATTGCTCGATGCCTGCGGATCGCACCGAGAACGTCCTCTTTTGACATCGTCATGTATTTGCCGCAGTACTCATCTTGGAGTAATTTTCACCGCCGGCCCATGATCGAGCATCTGGCGCGGGCCCTACAGCTTTCGGGCGGCCGTCTGTTATGTGTGGAACGGCCCATCTGTCCCTGGACGACGCCGTGGAAACATGAGCAAAAATTCCAGAGGTGGTTGAAAGAGCCCTCCTTGCATGCGCTGGCTGAAAACCTCTTCATGTTGACCCCGATGGTCTGGGCCCATGATGCTCTGGCAGCGTTCGTTCCAGGGGGGCTCGCCCTGAACCGAGTCCTCCTTAGCCGTCAAATCAAACGCGCGCTCATCACTTCAAAGTTCTGTTCACCGCTTCGGATCTCGTGGATCCAACATCCCTACCAAAAGAACTGCTTGGGCCTGGCCGGCGAATACCGCAAAGTTTATGAATGCTACGACCTTTACGAGCGCAACCCTCAGCAAACCGGTTTTGAAAATCGACTGAACGCCTGGCTGGGAAAGGCCGTGGTGGACGAAGTGGATCTCATCTTTGTCAATTCGGAACGTCTCCTCTGGCGATACCGCGAACGACATCCCCGAGTGTTTCCTCTGTATGCCGCCGCCGATACTGAGTGTTTTGGATCTCAAAATAAGGCGCCCATCGAGCTGGAGATCAACGCTCTGCCCCGTCCCTGGATCGGTTTCGCTGGATCGATCAATGAACAAATGGATCTGGACTTGCTCTGTCATGCCGCTGATCGCTGGCCCGGTGCGAGCTTTATGCTCATCGGTCCCATCAATGGCCGTCGAGCCTTTCGGACGTCATTGGGGCTCAACCGCCTTCTCTCTAAACCCAATGTGCGTTATTTAGGGGAAAAACCTTATGAAGATCTCCCCAGTTATCTTCAGAGAATGAATGTCCTCCTCATGCCTTTTCGGGTGATGGAATATACCCATCACACTTTCTTTAACAAGGTCTTTCAGTACCTGGCATTGGGCAAGCCCGTCGTCTCGACAGCCATGCATGAATCACTTCGGCTAAAGGATCTCCTGTACGTGGCCCATGACCAGGACTCGTTTGTGAAGCTGATCGATACCGCGATGAAAGAGCAAGACCCGGCACAGGTGGAACGGCGAAGGGCTTTTGCTCGCGAGAATAATTGGAACCGTCGAATTGAGGGTTGCCTTCAAGCCCTAGCGGGGAAGGAGGCGGCCGGTGTTCGCTAACCACGAGCCGGGCGGACCGTTCACGGTCTTGCATCTGGTGACAGGGTTGGAACGCGGGGATGGCGTGACGGAGATAGCCTCCACCGTATGTTGCGGGTTGGATCCTGATCGGTTTCGCCCCGTTGTGTGTGGGATCCGCGGCGGGGGCTGTTACGCGGAGATGCTCCGCGAAAAAGGGATCCCCGTATACATCTACGATATCGGATCGCCCTTGGATCCTCTGCAGTACCTGCGCCTGCTTAAGGTGATATGGCAAATCCGCGGGCTTTTGGTCAGGGAGCGAATCGCCATTCTCCACGCACACAATCTCTTTGCGGGAGTTACGGGCCTGGCCGCCTCGATGGGCCTTCCAAAGGTCCGTCGCGTGCTCACCATGCATAATCCCTTAAACTACTATTCCGACGGCCGGACGTTTGCTTACCAGACCGTCCGGCTGCGTCGATGGTTGTTATCGAGCTTCTGCGGACGTTGGGACAGGATCGCTGGAGTTTCTCAGACAGTTTGCGGGTATATTCGCCGTTTTAATCCGTCATTCGCCCGCGTCGATCGTGTCTATAACGGAATCCGCTCGAAACGCTTCGAAATGTCCGGGGGGAAAGCGGACCTCCGTCCGCAATGGGGGATTCCTCCCGGCGCTCCCGTCATCGGGACCCTCACCGGTCGAGAGAAGATTAAGGGAGAACTCTGTCTCCTTTATGCGGCCGCCGAAGTGCTGAAACACCGGCCGGACGCTTACTTCGTGTTCATCGGCGCCAAAGTTGTATTTGAGCCGGAGACCGATGGCCAGCTGCGGCGATTGGCCGAACAACTAGGCACCGGGGGCCGTGTTCTCTTCGTTGATCGGATGAAAGATTTGGCCCCCGCTTTGTCCTCCTTAGATCTTTTCGTCTTTGCCCCTACCTTGGCAGGTTTTGGTTTGGCTCTCGCCGAAGCGATGTACATGGGAATTCCTGTGATCGCTTCTGATATTGACGTATTCCGTGAAATTGTTGAAGACACCGTGTCTGGATCCTTGTTCCCTGTGCAGAATCCCACCGCGCTGGCATACACCATCCTGGAGGTCCTCTCTGACCGCCAGGCAGCGACGGCCATGGCGCAACGGGGACGCGAGCGTGTGAAGCAGGCATTCCTGGCGGAGCGCATGGTCACGGATTACCAAGCGTTTTACGGCCGGGCCATGGCGAGCTGATGATGGAGTGGATGACGGGCATCCTGGTCTGTATGTTCGCGCTGCTGGGATATATCTATCTCGGTTATCCGGCCGCGCTCTGGATAGCCAGCCGGGTGTCGCGGAGAAAACCGCCGCAAACGTCAGGCGAATCCGTTCCCAAGGTTTCTTTGATTATCACTGCACATAACGAGGAGCAGGCCATAGCATCCAAAGTAGCTAATGTGCGCGGACTGGACTTCCCCATGGAACGGCTCGAAGTGATTCTGGCGTCGGATGGGTCCACGGACCGGACGGTCGCCCGGTTTGAAAGAATGATGGAGGACTGGGCGCGGGCAGGCGGGTCGCCGAATTGGGATAGCGTGGCTCTGCGCAGCCAGAAAGGCAAGAGCCAGGCGCAGAACGAAGCGGTCGAGGTAGCGCGTCATGAGATCTTGGTTTTTACGGATGCCGGCGCTCATTTCGACCCTATGGCGCTTCGGTCCCTGGCGGCAGCCTTTTCAGACCCTTCCGTGGGATGTGCCACAGGACGGAGCACTTACCGCCCGGTTCATGGATCAGAGGCCGGGACCAGCGAAGGACTTTATTGGAAGTATGAAGTTTGGCTTCGTGGGATGGAAAACCGTCTGGGCATTCTAATGATGGGATCGGCATGGATGCTGGGCCTCAGGCGGAATTTATTCAAACCCCTGCAGCCTACGGAAGGCGACGATTGGGTATTGCCCCTGCGGACTCTGCAAGCCGGCTTCCGTGTCGTGCAGGTGGACCGCGCAACGGTTTACGATGACGTCGTTCGCAGTTCAAAAGGGCTTTTTCGGACCAAAGTGCGCATTATTTCAAAGGATTATTTGTCTCTCTGGCGCAACCGTCACCTGCTCAATCCCTTCAGGTACGGATGGAATGCCATTGCTCTGCTGTCGCACAAATTCCTGCGTTGGTGGGCTTTCGCTGCGATGCTCCTCGCTTACACGCTGAGTGTTAGCATGCACGCGGACCGTATCGGATTATGGTTTTTTTCAGGCCAAACGTTCTTTTATGCCCTTGCTGCTGCCGGTGCCCTAGCAGAATCACGGCAATGGAATTCTCCCTTGATACTGAAACTTACGAGCGCGCCTTATCATTTCTGCGTCGTCCAGGCGGCCTCCGCCGTAGGAATCTGGAAAGCCTGCACGGGACGCGCTGAAGCTTTTTGGCAACCCATTCGGGAAGTTGGGACGGCCGATGCTTAGAGCGCTTCCAGCGGGCTTTTTGAGCGCGCTGTTTATCGCAGCGATCCTTACACCGGTTGTACGGAGCCTGGCGTGGACCTGGGATATCGTGGATCGGCCGGGACCTCTCAAGTTACACGCAACGCCAAAGGCCTACTTGGGAGGCTTCGCCTTGTTTTGGGGTCTGCTGGCGGGGATCGTGGTGGCTCAAACCGTCTTTCCGGGAGTTTTGAAATATGCCTGGGCACTGAAGTTCCTGATTGGCGGTAGTTTTTTGATGGCCGTCGGTCTGCTCGACGATATACAGAAACTCTCGCCCTACAGCCGCCTGATCGCTCAAATAGTCGTGGGGCTCCTATGGACCTTGACCAGTCAACTGCCGTGGCCGATCGCGATAGTTTCCATCCTACTCTTCCCGATTGCTTGCAATGCGATGAATCTCATTGACGGCATGGACGGCCTAGCCGCCGGCACAGCAGCTCTCTTCGGGGCCGGCAGCGCTCTGATCGCGCTCCGCCAAGGGGAAATGGGGCTGGCTTTATTGGGCCTTATCCTCTGTGGTGCCTGCCTCGGCTTTTTGCGCTTTAATTGGCATCCTTCCACAATTCTGATGGGGGATGCGGGCAGCTTGCTGCTGGGGTCCTGGATTGCCGGCCTGATCGCCTATTCTTTCGAAAAACAGCCGACGGCCCTTCAACTTGTTTCGATGGCCCTGCTCTTTGGGTTTCCGCTCTTGGACCTCGGATGCACCGTAATTCGCCGGCTTCTTCGCGGAGGACCTCTCTTTGAAGGCGATCGGGACCATCTTTACGATGTGCTGGCACGATCAGGGCTGGGGACAGAGCGATCGGTGGCGATTTGTCTGGGGGCCACCGCCCTGCTCGCGTTCGGGGTCTATGTATGGGTTTGATTAAGAAAGACCGTTTTAAGCGACTGAGCATCTTCATCTGGGATGTCATCTCCGTGCTCGCTGCTTATTGGGTCGCGTTCCTCCTGCGGTTTGATTTTCACGTGGGACAACCTTGGGTGTCTCATTTTTGGGCGACGCTGCCCATGGTTCTGGTTGCCAACCTGGCCGCCTTTTACTATTTCGGTTTGTATCGCTGTGTCTGGCGCTACGCGAGCCTGTCGGATGCCATCTCCATCATCAAAAGCATCGCCGTAGGACAAGTGGTTGCTTCGGCGATCGTCCTCTTTCTGCATCATGGGGAATTCCCGCGTTC
>MGUR01000075.1:12093-34965 GCA_001800075.1 Elusimicrobia bacterium RIFCSPLOWO2_01_FULL_59_12 | reverse complement strand
CGCCGCCCGCCTGTGGATTCGCCTGTCGCGGTCCTGGCGCTGGCCCCGATCCGGCGAAGACGAAATCCGGACGGTCATTGTGGGCGACGAAGACCTCGCCGATCACGCGATGCATGCACTGCGGCAGATGAAGCACCGCCGGGTGGTCGGTTTCATCAGCGATCAGCCTCACCTCTGGGGCCATCGCATCAACAATGTCCCTGTTCTCGGCGGCCCACAGGTCCTTCCCTCGGTGATACAGAAACTGAGCGTGAGCGAGGTGATTCTGACCGTTCCACCGACCCGCCGAGGGGCGGTCCTGGGCGAACTGATCACCCTATGCCGGAGGGACGGTCTGCCGCAAGTCGCCTTCCGGGTCGTTCCGGGTCTCCACGAAGTGCTGAGCGCGGCGGTTCCCGAACCCGAAATCCGGCGGGTCGAGCCAGCTGATCTTTTAAACCGACAGGAAGTCCGAATGGATCAGATCCTGGTCCGATCAAAGATCCAGGGATGCCGGATGCTGGTGACCGGAGCCGGGGGAACGATCGGAGGCGAGCTGTGCCGGCAGATTGCCATGTACGAACCCGCCAGCCTAGTGCTCGTTGAAAATAACGCGACGAACCTCTTTTATATTGAGCGGAAGCTAACGGGAGTAAAAACGCCGGTGGTCCCTCTGCTTGCGGACATCCGTGATTCCGCTTTGGTCAATGGCATTTTTCGCCGCCACAGGCCCCAGGTCATTTTCCACGCGGCAGCGCACAAGCATGTGGCTCAGCTCGAGACGAACATCACCGAGGGAATCAAAAACAATATCCTGGGCACTTACACGCTGGCCCGGGCGGCGGAGGCGCACGGCGTGGAAAAATTTGTCCTCATCTCAACGGACAAGGCGGTTGAGCCTACAAGCGCCATGGGCGCGACCAAGCGGGCGGCCGAGCGCATCATGCAGACTCTGTCGACCCAGTCGTCCTGCCAGTTCCTCTCCGTGCGATTCGGAAATGTTCTCGGGAGTTCCGGAAGCGTGGTTAAACTTTTCAAGGAACAGATCGAACGGGGTGGGCCTGTGACCGTTACGCATCCCGAAGTCACTCGCTATTTCATGACGGTCCAGGAGGCGGTGGAACTGATTCTTGAGGCCTTCGCGCGTGCCGGAGGCGGCGAGACGTTCATCCTTCGCATGGGGTCTCCCATCCGCATCCTGGATATGGCCACAAAACTGATTCTGCTCAAGGGATTGGAACCGGGAAGGGACATTGCAATTGAATTTACGGGTCTTAAGGCGGGCGAAAAGCTGCATGAAAAGCTGACGGAGGACAGCGAAATGGTGATCCCGTGCGATCACCGGCATCTGATGGTGCTGCGGTCCCAGCCCCCGATTCCGGAGACACTGCATGAAGAAATCGAGCAACTTCGCCGACTGGCGTTTGAAAACGATGAGCCGCCGCTGATCGCCAAGCTGCAGGAGATGGTCCCGACCTACCAGCCGGCCGGACGGCCCATGCTGACGGAGCAACCCGCATGACACTGGCCATTCTTGGCGGGCGCCCCACCTTTGCAACGGCGGTCCCTCTGGCGCGGCCCTATTTGGGCCGGCAACAGCGCATCGTGGATGACATGATCGATATGCTGGCTTCCGGAATCCTGACGGACGGGCCCTATACGCGCCGGCTCGAAGAAAGCGTTTCCCAAAGGTTTCACACGCACTGCGTGGCCTTATCGAGTTGCACGACCGGCTTAATTCTCGCCTTTCGCGCGCTCGGCCTCCGTGGAGAGGTCATCCTCCCCGGCTTCACCTTTTTTGCCTCCGGACATGCTCTGCTTTGGAATGGGCTTACGCCGGTCTTCGCTGACTGCGATCCAGAGACATTCACCCTGAACCCAGGGAGCGTGGAGAATTTGATCAATCGACGAACCGCGGCCATTCTCGCGGTCAATGTCTTCGGAAATCCGCCGGATCTCCCGGCGCTTGCACGGCTGGCGGAGCGCGCGGGTGTTCCGTTGATCGTGGATGCGGCTCAAGCGATGGGCAGCCGGTGCCAGGGCAGGCCACCCGGGCACCATGGTCTCATTGAGGTCTGCAGCCTGACGCCTTCCAAAATGGTCTGCGCGGGAGAGGGAGGACTTTTGTTGACAAACGATCCGGGCGTGGCACGGCGGATCCGCGTCTTGCGGAATTATGGTAATGACGGGGACTATAATCCCTCGCTGCTTGGATTAAACGGTCGGCTCAGTGAGCTTCATGCCGCGGTCGCGCAGGAAAGCCTGCGTTCGCTTCAGACCCACGTCAACTTGCGACAGCGGGTAGCGGCAGAGTACCGGAAGAACCTGGCCGATGCGCCGGGAATCTTGTTCCAGACGGTGCGCGAGGGGAATGTGTGCGGCTATAAAGATTTCGCTATTCGTGTCGGACCGGAATTCGGCCTGTCACGCAATCTGTTGTCCCGGGTCCTAAGCCGGGAAAATATCCAAACCCGGCGATATTTTGACCCGCCTTTGCACCGCCAGGTTTTGTATCAACGCTTCCGGCCTCGCGCTCCTTTGAATCATACAGAGCGCCTGTCGGAGGAGATGCTCTGCCTGCCCATCTTTGGGTCGCTATCCCTTCAGACGGTCGATCGAATCTGTGGCGTTATCGGCAAGGCAAGGCAATGGGCCTCGGAGATCCGAGCCGGATCCGTCGGTCCGCCTGAATCCAAGTCAACCGCTGTCTTGGTCTGAATCGTATGTGCGGTATTTGCGGGATTTATCATGACGACCAACGCCCCGGCCCATGGGCCCCCTTTCTGCGGGCCATGGCCGATGCCATGCGCCATCGCGGACCTGATGAAGAAGGATTTTTTCAGGAGCCGGATATTTCCATTGGAATGCGCCGGCTCAGCGTCATCGATCTTGAGACCGGTGCGCAGCCGATGTCTAATGAGGACGGGAGCGTCCAAGTGGTCTTCAACGGCGAAATTTACCGTTTTGAATCCCTGCGGCGCAAGCTGCAGAGCCTTGGCCACGCTTTCAGGACCACGAGTGACACTGAGGTCCTTGTCCGTCTTTACGAGCAATATGGACTGAGCCTCTTCCAATATCTTGATGGGATGTTCGCGTTCGCGCTCTGGGACCGGCGACGAAAACGCTTGCTTCTAGCGCGCGACCGTTTCGGCATCAAGCCGCTCTTCTACACCCGGCCGGCGCCGGGCCAGCCATTCGCCTTTTGCTCGGAACTCCAGCCGCTGATGAAGATGCCAGGGTTGTCCGGAGATCTGGATCCGGTTGCTGCGGACCAATATTTCACGCTGGGTTACATCCTTCATCCTCGATCCATTTATCGTGAGGTTCGCAAGCTTGCCCCGGGTACTTTTTTGTTGGCAGAAGAGGGGCGCGTCTCCGAGAGAAAATACTGGGATTTGCCGCTTCTCCTGGCACCCTTGGAAGAAACCGAAGCTCTAGAAAGGTTCGACGACGCTTTGAAACGTTCCGTACAGGCGATGATGCGAAGCGATGTGTCCTTGGGAGCTTTCTTGAGCGGGGGGTTGGATTCGAGCACTGTGGTTTACCATATGCGGCATTACTCGCCTCACCGTATTCGGACTTTCTCCGTGGCTTTTGCCGAGAAAGCGTATAACGAAGGAGGCCACGCCCGTCTGATTGCCCGCCATCTCGGCACTGAGCATGAAGAAATCCTAGCGAGACCGGACGATATTCGAAACCTTCCGCAATTGGCTCGGCATTTTGGAGAACCCTTTGCCGATGCGTCCCAAGTCCCTACCTACCTGCTCTCCCGCCTGGCACGTCAGAAAGTCACCGTCGCCCTGTCGGGGGATGGCGGTGATGAAATCCTGGGTGGTTATGAAACATACGTCGCCTCGCTCCTGGCAGGGTGGATGCGCTTTGTTCCGGAGTCCATTCGGAGAGGAATCCTGCTCCTGATGGAACAAGGGCCGTTTCCTCAGGCTCTTGGCCCACACCCATATCAGCTCAAGAAATTTCTGAGGGGATGTCGATTGCCTATGCTTGAGCAGTATGCGGCATGGCGAGTGATATTCAATTCAACGCAAAAGGCCGAACTTTACACCCCTGCCTTTCTTGAATCGCTGGGTGCGGCCAGGAATGAACCCGTTTTTTCAGCCTGGAGAGAATGGCTGCAACGGGTGGAATCCGAACCCCTCACTGCAGTGCAGTATCTTGATTTCAAGACCTATCTCATTGACAATAATCTGACGAAGGTGGACCGTATGAGCATGGCCCATTCTCTTGAGGTTCGGGTGCCCTATCTGGACCTGGGTGTTGTCAACGCTGCTCTCCGTCTTTCACCGAGCGCGCGTGTCCGGGGATTGACGACCAAAGTGGCCCTGCGAAAATTGATGCGCGGGCGACTGCCGGATGAAATACTGCGGTTGCCAAAGCGCGGATTCGATGTCCCCATCAGTAGCTGGTTCAAAGGGCCATTAAGGGACCATCTCAGGGAGCAACTAACACGGGACCGCCTGGAAAGAACCGGGTTCGTCAGGCCGGAGGTGGTTCTGGGCATGCTCCAAGAACATGAACGAGGGCGGATCAACTACAGCCGGCAGCTCTGGAACCTGCTCTGTTTCGTCACTTGGTTCGAAAGTGGTCGCAAAGTCGATAAGACCGCCGAGGCCTTCGCATGCTGCGTTTAAATCCAGCGTTCTTTCTCCGAAATGGCTTGTAGAAATTGGTTTTCATGAAGAACACCGAGCAAACGCCCAAGAGAATTCTCGTCGTTGATGATGAGTCCGTGATCCGGGCTTTGGTTCAACGGGCGATAGATCCTACGAAATGCGACCTCATTCTAGCGGGCAGCGTTCAGGAAGGGATGGAACAGATTGATCGAATGGGCTTTGATCTGCTGCTGGCGGATCTGCGTCTTCCAGACGGCAACGGTGTCGATATCATCCGGCATTTTAAGACGAAATACCCGGGGGCCCCCGTGCTTGTGATTACAGGTTCCCTCACACCGGAAGAACGCTTGTTGCAAGTGGAGGGTTCCGGCGTCACGGATTGCATCCAGAAACCGTTTGATTTGCAAGTCCTCCAAAAAGCCATCTATCAAGCGCTGGAGAAAACCTGTACCCGATAGCGCGGCCTTGCCTTGGCGGGACGGGACTTCCTGGGTTTAGGCGCCATGGGTGTTTTTCCTCATACATTTGCAAAAAGTTTGAATTCGCCCTTTTAGGGTGAGCCTTCCGGTCTCCTTGTTAACAAAATGTTCCCTTTTATTTAACGGAATGTTTCCTTGCCCATCTCTCGTGCGAATTGCAATGATCACGAATGTTGTACGAATTGCGTTTCTACTGAACACCCACACCGAAAGGACGGGCCGTTCCCCCCTCCCGAATACACGGGCCCAACTTGGAGGTGAGTCGCCATCAGAATACCCTTCCGGCAAGAAGGCTGCGGCGCCCACCTCCAAGTTGGGCCTGGCTGCATCAGTTTATCAATTCATCGCGATTCTTGCCACAGGGAGAACCCTCTGGTCCACAGGCCGCCTGATTTTTGGCGGGGCGCGGCAAAGGCCTCTCTGTCCCCCACGGCCTCAGGTCCGACAGGCCTGAAGGAAGAGATCAGAGATCCTGTACGAGGTCGGCGAGGCGCACGCCAAGACTGCGAGCGATTTTAGACAGGCTGAACAGCGAGGCGGAGTTTTTGGCATTTTCGATTTGCGAAATCAGGCTTTTTGACAACCGGGTTTTCGCCGCCAATTTGGCGATGGTCCATTTGCGGCGCAGGCGGTATTCCTTCACGCGCTGGCCGATGCGTTGATTCGTGACCATTTCTGTTTCCAGAAAAAACCCTTTTTCCTCCAGCACGCGGCCGACGACCTTTTTAATCTCCTCCAGCTTAAACGGCTTCTTCACATAATCGTAGGCGCCGGTTTTCAGCGTGGCCAGCGCGGTGTCGACTGAGGGATATCCGGTCAGAATGATCAAACCAATGTCAGGGTCTTTTTCGCGGATGCGGTTGAACAGCTCCACCCCGTTCATGTGAGGCATTTTCAGGTCCAAGATCCCGACTTGAAAGACTCCCCGGCGAACCAGTTTCAAGGCATTTCGCGGATCGCGGTGCCAGGTGGCCCTGCAACCTTCCCGGGAAAGCTGTTCCTGCAGGAATTCCCCGTTCTCCCGATCGTCATCCACGATCAGCACCCGGGCCGTCTCGCGCCTCATGGTTGTTCTCCATCCACAACAGGGAGCCGGACCACCACGCGCGTGCCGCCGGCAGGCGTCAGAGGGCTTTGGATTATGATCGTTCCCCCGTGGCGCTCCACCATGGCCCGGCTGAGCGTCAGGCCGACCCCGCGTCCTCCGGTTGCTTGTTTGGTTGTGAAAAAAGGCTCAAAAACCTGATCCTGCAGCTCGGACGGGATGCCGGGCCCCGTATTGGAAACGGACGCTTCCACGAAGGCCTCGCCCTGCGCGTGGTGCGAGCGGGTGGACAACGTCAAAACGCCGCCCTCCGGCACCGCCTGCCAGGCATTCTGAATAATGTTGGTCATCACCTGCAGGATCTGGCCCGGGTTCAACGGGACAGGGGGGACCGTGTCGAACTCGCGCTCGACACGGATATCCTGATCCTGCTCGATGCCCAATGCGTTTAAAGCTTCTTCCATGAGGACAGCGAGGGAGGCGCGCGTCCGTCGAAGAGGCACGTTCGGGGACAGCATGGCAAACCCTTCCATAATTTCCGCTGCCCGCAGGGCTTCCCGCTCAATCTTCTTGAGGCTCTGATGGGACCGGCTGTTCATCGCCGCTTCCAGCCGGGTCCGCTCGTTGATAATCCGAGTCAGCGGTTTGGTCACCTCGTGGGCGATTTCCGTCGCCAGGACCCCGATCAAAGCGTTGTCGTGGATATCTTTAAGGGCCTTTTGACGGACTTCCAGCTCCGCGACGCCCTGGGCGTTGCTTAAAGCGACGGCGGCCTGGACGGCGAGCATCTTTAAAAGGCGAAGATCATCGCCGTTAAACATATCTCCGGTCGCCTTATCGCCCAGCACAATGATCCCAAAAAACCTCTGCTTCACCAGCAACGGCAGGGCCAGCGCATAGGGCCAGGCGTCCAGCCACTCCCCCGATTCCCCGTCTTTAAACCGGGGTTGGCCCAGTTGGGACTCCCACAAGGCCTTTTCTTTGAGAAATTCCGTCTTCCCCGATTGCAGATAACGCACCAGCGGATGGGCGCTTTCCAGGAGGGCCGGGCCGTCCTTCCCTTGATGCCAGGTCCTGGCGAAACTGCCGCTGACGGGCCGCCTAAGATAAACCGCGCCCGCCGAGGCGTCCACCAGAGCGCACATTTTTTCGATCACCCGCCGGGCCGCCGTAGGCAGATCGAGAATGGTTAATACCGATCGTCCAAAATCCCCCAGAACCTCGGTGTAGCGATGGGTTTTCCAAAATGGAACACTTTCAATCAACGACTCCAGACGCGCCTTCATCGGAGGTGCTAACGCGATTGTGATCGGGACGGCCGCCGTATAATAAACATATTCTGTGTCCAAACCGTAGTGCCCGAACAGCCGCTCAAAAACCATCACAAGGGACAAATAAACGGCTGTCAGGGCTCCTGAGAGCAGACCATAAACCGCGCTTCGCCGGAGCACCACGCGTATGTCCATCAGTTCATATTCGATAATGGCATAGGCGACTAGGAGGGAATAGACGGAATTCATCAGATTGCCCATGGGATAAATGGCTCGCCCGTACAAGGGCAAGAAATTGGTGAAACCGCTGAGGAAGCAGACGGCCGCCCCTCCGAGCACGTATTTGATCTGGTTTCTTTGATAGCCGTTGGTCCGAGGGAGCGCTTGAATCAGGTTCCAGAACGCATAGGCCACGGTCGCCGTATAGAACAACCCGAACACCCCCTCTCCCTTGCCGGCGATCGGGTAATACCCCCAATGGTAATGCTGAACACCTTGCATCAGAAGATCGGTCAGGGCTCCTACACTTCCAAAAACGACAATGCTCGCGTATCCGACCCGAAGAAACCATCGATTCAGCTTGTTTTCCGGGGCCCCGGTCACCGCCAGCACAAAATGCAGAAAGAAAGGAGCGATCCCCGCGATCACACAGGAGCTTACCAGCTTGTACCAGGCTTGGGCTGTTAACGGATCGGAAATGCTGTACCCGACGCCGATCCCGATATTCCACAAGGCCAGAAAGATATTCCACCCAATAAACGTGCGGCGCAAAATTCCAGGGGCGGCCTGGGCAAACACCCAAACAATCAAAACCCCGTTCAGGCAGGCCGCCACAAAGGGGGGAAGGGCGTAAGGGTTCATAGCGTTCTATATTCCAGTCCAACGGAAAGCAGACGATCAACCTTTTTATAGTCAACCCCGTTGGCTGTCCGTGAACCGGCGGCATAAGCGAAACCGACGCTCGGTTCCCAGTTCCCCAGGCGCCAACTCGCTCCCAGCGTGTACACATGCCTCGACACATCCACCAGATTGGTCACGCTGACGGCGGAATCGGGAACCGCATAGGGATCCCAGGTGTATCCTAAACGAACGGCCGCTTCCCGCTCCGCCTGATAGGCCCAGCGGTACTCGCTTCCCACGCGGGCCCGATGCGTGAAACGCCAATTCGCGTCAAAGTCCTGATTTTGAAGAAAGATGCCGGGCTGTTGAAACGTCGCTTGGGTGCGCGTCGGCCGCCAGTCGGTGCCTTCCCAATCAGTGGTGAGTTTCAAGGACGAAACAGGAAAAAAGGCAAACCCCGCCGTATAGGTGGCCGGATTATAAAGCTCGGTCGTCACGGCGCTGGCTTCATTGGCCACCGTCCCGAAGGGGGGAATTGTCAACGGCAAACGGCTGTCGGTCACGACCGCGGTACCGTCCATGTCGATGCTGTTCGGAGACTTGTAGGTCACTCCCATCGAGATTTTTTCGGTGAACCGGCCCAGCAAGCCGATCACCCCCTGAAGTGCCTGCCCGCGCCCGTCGGAGGTGGAATTAAAGATGTACGTGGGTGTTTGCTTCATGGAACTTCGCGAAAGCCGGGCATCCAGCCAATTCACCCCCACGCCGATCGCCCATCGATTCTGCCACTGATGCGCCAGCGAGATGTTGTAAGCAACGACATATCCCCTTCCGTTAAAGGAGGCGACCGTTATCCCCGGTACAGTCTTGTCTTCAAGGCTGAACGCAAAACCCAGTGGAGAAAATACGCCGGCGGAAAACGTCCACGATGTCCAGGCTTTATACCCCACCAGGGAAGGCAACGCGGCTTGAATGGTCGTATCTGTGGCATTGAGGCGTGAAGGTTCGCCGCCCAACTGGAAAAAAGGATCCCCTTGTTCGACATTCGAGCGTGTAATAGGAGGAAGTGGATTCGCGATGGAATCGGCATCCAACGCGCGCAGCGAGATCATGTCGACCCCCTGGCCAACACCCCATCCTTTAAAAAACGCCAGGCCCGCCGGATTCCAGAAAGGCGCGCTCCAATCGTCCGCCAAGGCGACAAACGCCCCTCCCATGGAGAGAGCTCGTGTGCCGACGCCGGAGCCTTCGATGCCGCCTGCATAGGCGACGGAAGAAAGGACCGCCATCACCAGGCAGTTGAAAACTCCCAGGCGCTTCAAACGGGATCGCCGCATAAACAGCGCTATTGTACAAAGTTCAATTCGGGCCTAAATGACGGCAGAAAACAGACGGCAGAAACCTCCCTCCCCCCCGTTGGAGGGGGAAGGGAGCAAAGGGGGGGTGAAAAAAATTCAGGCCTTCGGCTTAAACCCGCCTACCAGGTGACGGATGGACGGCAGCGCTTTATAAAAGACAGACTCGAATCCAAGTTTCTCCAGCCATTGCATGTAGTCCTGCGCGGTTACATCGCCGCCGCTGGGAGTCACCAGCAGCATGTTCAGGCTGGACAATAACGTCGTGAGCGGACCCGTCCGGCCGGGATACAGCATCGGCTCGTAGATCAGCACGCAACCCCCGGGCGGCAGGGCGCAGAGGCATTTTTCAAGAATGGGCGTGCTGCGTTTCAAACCAAACGCATGGATGAACAACGACAACACCACGACATCGGCCCTTTCCGGCAAAGCATCCGAAAAGGCATCCCCCGGCCGCGTGGAGACACGACTCCCCAGTCCTGCCGCTTGGATATAGCGCTCGGCAATCGAACATACCTGCGGACGGTCAAAGACCACGGCCTGGATCCTTGGATGGCGTTCCGCGACCGCCAGGCTCAGGGCTCCTGACCCGCCACCGATGTCCAGCAGCCGGGTAAAAGGGGAAAAATCAAACCCTTCGGCTAGAATGAGGCCATCCGAAACGCTGAGGTTGTGCATCGCGGCGATAAAAAGTTCCGTATCGACGTCGGGCCGGCGCGTCGCTTCAAAAATATCCGATTTTCCCGCATCGCCCACGATCTGCGGACGGTCCTGCTGGATCGCCTCTTTAAAAGAATCCCAGGCAGGGAAGACGTGACGCCGAAAATGTTCCAGGAGCCCGCCCAAGTAGAACGTGTTCTCCGCCACCAGATAATTCTCTGACAGAGGCGTGTTGGCGTACGAGCCGTCCTCTTTTTTCAGCAGCCCCAGAGCGACACAGGTATTCAACAGCATGTCCGTGGAATGCCTGGGAAGCGCAAGGCGTTCACAAATCTCAGCCAGCGTGAGGGGAGCTTTTGACAGCAATTGAAAAAGACCCAGGTCCCAGGCGGCATACAACAACTGGGTCATTGGCCTTCCGAAGAGAAGCCGGTATAGAAGCTCAGGGGATACGGGAACCTTTTCCAATCGGGTGAGTGTTTGTGTAGACATGATCATGTTCTCCCTTCATAGAGACTTAGAACGGTTGCGCTGTTTTTCCCCGAGAAACCGGCCGTATTCGTCATGACGGAAGAAAAGGACGCCGAGCGTTTTACGTTCGGCACGCAGTCCAGATCGCAGGTGGGATCGGGAACTTTATAGTTGATGGTGGGGGGAACACATTGATGAGTCAGCGCGAGCGTGCCTGAGATGATCTGCAGGATCCCGGCAGAGCCCAGGGTGTGACCGATCATGGATTTGATCCCCGACAGCAACAGCTTGGAAGCCTGCGGCCCGAACGCCTTCTTGACGGCGAGGGTCTCGACCGTTTCGTTGAGCGGCGTGGAGCTGCCATGCGCGAAGAAGACACCGATGTCGTCCGGTCGCTTCCGTGCATCGTCCATGGCCAGTTGAAGGGCGCGCGCGGTCTGTTCGCCAGAGGGCTCCGGCGCGGTCATGTGGTAGGCGTTGGACGTCGTACCGTACCCATCTACCTCCGCATAAATCGGAGCCCCGCGTTCCAACGCGTAATCCAACGCTTCGAGCACAACCACCGCCCCTCCTTCCGCCAAAATAAAACCGTCCCGCTCCTTATCGAACGGCCGGCTGGCCTGGTCGGGGGCGTCATTGCGGGTAGACAGAGCCCGCATCGCACAAAATGAATTGAGGCAGAGCGGCGTCAGCGGAGCTTCCGTTCCTCCCGCCAACGCGATGTCTTCCCAGCCTTCGCGTATCGATGCGAGGGCCATTCCCAGAGCATCCACAGAGGACGAACATCCGGTTGACACCACCTGGCTGGCCCCCCGAAGACCCAGCAGGAGAGAGATATACCCTGAACAGGCGCTGGGAAACCAACCCTGGTACCAGTTCTTTTGCACATGGGACCAATCCGCTTGCCTGGCGGTCCGGAAATCTTTCTCGTAGGCATCGACCGCAGCGACAGCGAGTCCCATATAAACGCCGCAACGGGACACATCCATCCGGGCGGGGTCGAGAAGGGCATCGTCTGTTGCCAGGAGGGCGGCCGTCACTCCCATCTGGTAGGCCCTGTCCATCTGCTGCAAATGCTCGTGCGGGATCCGGGGATGCGGTTGAAAATTTTTGACCTCCGCCCCTATCCGTGTCGAAAAAGAGGAAACGTCAAAACGCGTGATCGGTCCCACCGCGTTGGTCCCTTCAACAAGCGCTTTCCAAAAGGCATCTTTACCGACCCCATTGGGGGCTACCACGCCAAGTCCAGTAATGACCACTCTTCGCGGGTTCATACGCGCTTAAAAATGAGAGAACTGTTTTTTCCCATGAAGCAAAATGAATTTTGCACGACGGCCGATACATCGCTGGGACCCGAGGCGAGGCGCATGAGCGGCAAGGCCCCTTCTTCAGGAGATCCGTCCTGCTGAGCGTGGGGAGGGATCACGCGACGTTCCAGCGCGAGCGCGGACGCGACCGCCTGGATGCCTCCTAAGGCACCGATGGGATTTCCGATCCATGAGCTGATGGCGCTGACCCGAGGGCCTTTTTCGCCGCCTGGAAAGACGTTCCGGATGCAGCGTTCTTCCATGCGGTCGTACTCTAAGATAGACAATCCCTGAGAATTGACCCACGAAACGTCCATGGGCCGTACGCCCGCTTCCTGCAGCGAATCTTTCATCGTGCGCTCGATGCCATGTCCGTCCGGCTCAGGCGCGAATACACTGAAGGCGCTGTTGGCGGTCGCATAGGCCGACAACTCCCCATACACCCGCGCGCCGCGCCGTTGAGCGTGTTCATACTCCTCCAGCACCAGCAGCCCCGCGCCTTCGCTCAAGACCATTCCATCTGCATCGCGATGGAAGGGACGGGACGCTTTGTCCGGAAGGTGGTTCCGTTTTGAAAGCCAGCCGTCTCTCGACATTGATCCGACAAACAGCGGGATCAGCGGGGCTTCCGTCCCTCCGGCCAGCATCACATCGGCTTTGTTGCCCTTGATCATGCGGTAGGCCATGCCGATGGCATCGGTGCCGGACGTATTGCCGTTACAGAATGTCAGGACGGGACCTTTCATCCCCAGCCGAATGGAGAGAAGCCCGTTGGACCCGCAGGGGAAGAAAGCGATCGCGAGATAGGGGCTGCCCCAGCGCGGCCCTTTTTGGCTGATGACATCGCTTTCTTTCTGCGCGTACTCGATCCCGCAGACCGCGTTGCCGATGGAACTTCCCATCCGCTCTAAATTCTGGCGGTGCAGATCCAGACCGCTGTCCTGGACCGCCATCAGCCCTGCCGCCATGGCCAGCACGTTGCTCCGATCCACCTTTTTGAGCTCATGCGGTTCGAAGTATTGCAACGGGTCCAGATCGAGCACTTCTCCCGCTATTTGTGTGGGCAATTGGTGGGAGTCGAAGCGCCGAATGGGACGGACCCCTGAGAGCCCTTGCATAAGCGCCTGCCAGAACGCTTCCTTCCCTACCCCATTCGGCGCTACGACCCCGACTCCCGTGACAACGACACGTCTTTTATCCATGTGGGATCTCTTTCTGAAAAAATTTAGGCATAAAAGCGCCGACCTCCTGCATATACGCGCGGTAGTTTTCACCCACCGTCTTCAAGAGCGCCCGCTCTTCTAACGTTTTCCGCACCCAGATCAAAGGGAAATAAATCCCAAACCCGCCGGCGAGCAACATCGCATAGGCATTGAAGACAAGTCCCACTCCGAGGATTTCCAATCCCATACACGCTAAAAGGGGATGCCGCATGTAGCCGTAGAGCCCTTCCCGGACCAGACGGTGCCCTTGCCGTATTTCAATATCAGGACTGAAGAAACGTCCGAGATCTTTCATGGCGCGCTCCCGCAAAACCAAGGAGCCGATAAAAGAAATGAGCCCTAGGAAAGAAACGGTGTAAGAAAATCGCGGCAAGTGCCTGAACGCCTCCGCAGCGCATAAGAAGACATAGAGGAGGTAGCCCCCCGCCATGATCCAAAAGATCGGCATTGCGGCCACCCTTCCCCGCGCTTCCCGTGCTTTGTGGACTGCAAACCGCAGCCGGATGAAACGAAAAACCAGACTCCCGGCCAGGAAACCCCAAAGATATTGTTCGGCAGCCGTCATGCGAGGGCGATTCTTTTTTCCGCCACGTTCTTGATCGCTTCGAGAACCAAGCGTGCCGTTTGCTCGATCGCAGATTTGGCCACCCACCGTTCGATCCACCAACCCCGCCAACGTGGTTTTAGATTCAACTCATGAATAATTTTTAGCCGGGACATTTTGGAATCATGCTCCAGGCACCAATCCACCCTCATTCCCTTTAAAAGCCCCTCGGCTTGACGAAAGTGGATCGCTTTTCCTTCTTCAAACCAAACTTCAGACTTCCACCGGCGGCGCTTTCCACGAATGATCGCTTCGCGCTGCACGACGCAGAAGCCATCCTTTTGTTCAACGATGCGGCTTTCCAGATACCCGGGGAGCACTTCGGGATGCCGCTCGACGTCGCTCAAAAACCGGTACAAAGAGTCTTGTGAGCAATTGATCAGGATGCTATCCATTAAGCGCATTCGGGACCTCCTCCGACCAAGGCCACGGCCCGGACCCATCCGGCGCTGCCCCGCTCTACCTTAATAGGGAAGCAGACAACCCAGAATCCATAAGCGACCGGGATTTTGTCCAAGTTCGCCATTTTTTCGATGTGGCAGTACTCGCGGTCCCGGCCCACCATATGCGCAGGCAGAAGCGCGGCGCAATCGCCGGTGCGCAAATAGTCCTGCAGCATCGCTCCAGCCGGGCGGTCAAACCCCCAGCCGTCGATGCCGATCACGCGAATCCCCTGGTCCAGGAGCCACAGGGTAGCCTCGCGGCCCATGCCAGCGTGGGCTGAAAAATAATCCGGTTGTTGAACGTGCTTGTCGGCGCCGGTCATCAGGAGAACGATGTCGTTGGGTTGGAGCGCATACCCGATGTGCCCGAGCGCCTGCTCCAGGTCGGACGGCGTGATCAGGGTCCCGGCGCGCTTGTGGCGCAGGTCCAGAACGACGCCTGGCCCGAAACACCACGCCAGCGGTATTTGATCGATGGTTTTGGCGGGTTTGTTTTCGCAAAGAGGGCCGAAATGCCAGGGCGCATCCATATGCGTTCCGGCATGCGTATCGAGGCGAAGATTTTCGTTAGCCAAACCCAGGCCCTCTTGGAAAGCCGATTCGGTGATGACCGTTGGAGCGGCCGAGGGCGGCGCCGCCTGTGCCAGGAGGCGCGTGGCCACCGCCGCCAGTTCATGAGCGGCATGGTGATGATCTACATAGTCAATACAGGGAGGATCCGGCTCGGCCGTGCTTGGCGAGATGGGAATACTCAGATCGATGATCTGAACGCTGCGAAGTGTCCCTAGACCCTGGGCCATGTAGGCCGCCTTTCAGGGACTTCTTCAGAGGTGCGTTATTTGAATGGAAGGAAGTTTGCTCTTACTGACCTGGCAGGCCATTGCTCTTGCGAGCGAGGTCAAAATACCACAGGGCGGATTTTCTTGTCAAGTAAAAAATTTACCAATTCAAAACATAGTTCATTATTACGGAACAGCCGCCTGATCCGGAATTCCTCAAAACTCCCGGATGTCCGGGATTTTCGTGAAGGAAATGCGCGTCGGCGCTTTTTCCCGGGCGTCGCCCGGGTCGCCGAAGTAGGCCGTGTCGTTTCCGTATTTTTCGTTGATCCGGTCCATGACCCCGGACAGCCGTTCCTGCTTGGGGTTGTCAAACAAGGAAGGCGTGTGCTGATCCACCGAAACGAGGGGGAAAAGGGTCACCCCCACCCAGAGCGGCCGGCCCGCGGGGACCCGCGCCCAGAGTTTCTCCACCGTCTTGAGCAGGGTCGGGGTGTCCTGGGCCTCCATCAATTTGGTTTTGTCGCTCCAATCGCCTCCCCCCAGGAACTGCACGGACAGCGTGAGGCCCTTCGCCCAGCAGCCCAGCCGGCGCAGCCGCGCCGCCGCTTTGCCGGTGAGCTTCTTCACCACCTGGAAAGCCCCGTTCATCGTCCTCAGTTCAGGCGGCAGCACATGGGAGTGACCGACGCTCGAACGATGCGTTTCCGGTTCATCCACCTGCGCGCCGCGCAGCCAGGCATGAAAGCGCTCGCCGACAATCCCGCCCCAGACGTCCCGCATCTGAGCGACGCTTAAGCGGCAGAGCTGCTCCATGGAATAAATTCTCTTTTGATGCAGGCGCGCCTCCATCCGAGGGCCGATCCCCGGCAGGTCGGAAAGCTCCAGGCCGTGAAGGGCCTGCGGCAGATCGCAGAGTCGCAGGACGGTCAGCCCGTCGGGCTTCTGCATGTCGCCGGCGACTTTGGCCAGAAAACGGTTCGGCGCCAGGCCGATGGAACACCGCAGGCAGTCCCCGACCCGCTCCGCCAGGAGCCGTTTGATTTTTCCGGCGAGCGCGACGGCCGCCGGGACCTCCCGCTGGCTGCCGGTCAACCGGCAGGCATCTCATCGATGGAGAGGACTGAGGCCACCGGGACGCAGGACTCCACCGTTTCCACGATCCGGTGGTTATAGCGCACGTAGAGCTGGGGAACGGCTTCCACCAGCTGCAGGGTGGGGCAAAGTTTTTTGGCGTCGCCCACCCGCGTCCCGGTCTTGATGCCGTAAGCCTTGGCCTCGTAGCTCGCCGCGATGCAGCAGGTGGAGTCCGCCATCATGGGAACGACCGCCACCGGTTTTCCGCGCAGCGCGGGATTCACCTGCTGCTCCACGGACGCGAAGTAGGCGTTGAGGTCCAAAAACAGCCAATTAACGATGTCGTCCATAGATAAGGAAAGGCCTGCCGGGGGGGGAAACGATACCGGGAGAGTACCATACACATGAATGGGAAGTAAAGCGCGCGGGGATGGCCGATCCTTCGAACCGATACCGGTGAAGTGGTCGGCTATTCAAAGACACGGGAATTGGTACAGGCTTCCGTGCGTGCGCGCTACGCCAACAGCCGCGAGTTTGGCGGCCGCCTGCGATTTAGGATCAGGAAGCCTTTCGTTTAGGGAAGCAGGAGAGAGGAAACCGGTTCTGAGTTGCTTGCAAGAGACTACAAACTTCCTCATCGGTGGTTTGCCTGAAATCCTCGTAGGAGGCTCCAACACCCCGGGGGGAGCCGGGCATGCTCAAACAGACGATTTCGTTCACCATTTTTTGGATTTCCGTATAGGCTTCGTCACCCGCCACAGGGACCGCCACCACCAGATGCGCGGGGTGCTGGCGTCGCAATGAACTGACAGCGGCCCGCATCGTCGCCCCGGTTGCTAACCCGTCATCGACCACGATGACCGTGCGATCCCGGACATTCAGGGGCGCGCGTCCTTGGCGATAGAGCGCTTCACGCCTGCGGAGTTCCTTTGTCTCCAACCTGGCGACGGCATCGAACGCCTCGCCAGGGATGTGCAGCGCGCCCACGACGTCTTCGTTCACGGCCTGTCCGCCACCCGAGGCAATCGCGCCCATCGCCAGTTCGGGCTGACCGGGCGTCCCCAGTTTACGGACAACCAGGACATCCAGAGGCAGGTTCAATAGCCGGGCCACTTCGGACGCCACAACAACCCCACCCCTTGCCAAGCCAAGGACAACGACGTCTTGCTGATTGTGATACCCCGCCAGCCATTTCGCCAGCCTCCGGCCGGCCGCCTTCCGATCATGAAAGCGGGTTTCCATCATGGGATCCACCTGAGCGCACGCGGGACCCGCCAGGGAGCGGCCGGCTCCCTCAGGTGGGCCCGCTCCCTTCGCAGGTTCCGTTCACGCATGAACGGGAATTTCTTTCTCTCCTTTTTTGGCTTCCACAGACTTGGGAAGGGTGACCGTCAGCACACCCTTCTTAAAGGCTGCATCGGCCTTTGCCGTGTCGATAGCCGTCGGCAAGGGGACTGAACGATAGAAAGAGCCCCAGCGCCTTTCCATCTGATAATAATTCTTCCCTTTATCTTCGGTTTCTTCTTTCTTTTCACCTTTGATGGTCAGGGTCCTGTCAGAGAGTGAGACATGGACGTCATTCTCGTCCATCCCTGGGAGTTCCGTTTTTACACGGATTTCATGCTCGGTTTCAATGACATCCACCCCTGGATCAAAGGTTTCCAATTCCTTTTCACTCTGTGCGAATGGCCACAGGTCCATTCCCCGGAAGAAGTTGTCGAACACCCGGTTCATTTCGCGCTGAAGCGAAAAAAGCGGATAGCCGCTGCTCCGGGGGCTCAAGGCCCGTTCCTTTTCTTTGTAGACCGCGACGTGTTTGCCGCTCATGACTGGCCTCCTTGTGTGTTAGACGTTTGCCCACTCTATCTCGACCCGTCTTCACACTACCATGAACATCTACGCTGCACTATGACGGTGCTCATACTGAGTTTCCGGCAGCTTTATTAGACTGAATCCGAGCCTGCCGAGAGCCCAGAGGAGGCACCCCTTATGATTGGATGGATCGAATCGTCCCTGCGGCGGCTCGCCAGGTTCTTAAGTCCAGCCGAGTGGTTTACCCGGCTGTGGCGGTTCCCCTCTGCCGCTGCGGAAGAAGAGAGGCCCGGTCTGGTGATGATCCAGATCGACGGCCTTTCGCTTCGCCACCTGGAGCGCGCCGTGAAGGACGGGAGGCTGCCGTTCATGCGCCAGCTTCTGCGCCGTGAGCGCCATGCGCTTTTTTCCCTGTACAGCGGCCTTCCAGCCACCACCCCGGCAGTCCAGGGAGAGCTCTTCTACGGTGTACGGGGCGCGGTCCCGGCTTTTCAGTATTTTGACCGGGATCTCGGGCGCATGGTCTGCATGTTCGAACCGGATGCCGCCGCGGGTCTGGAGAAAAAGTTGGCGGCGCAGGGACGGGGGTTACTGGAGGGGGGATCTGCCTATTCGGACATTTTTACCGGCGGCGCGGCGGAAGCGCACTTCTGCATGGCGTCGGCGGGCTGGGGCAGGCAAATTCGTGCGCGCGGGTTGTTCGCCACGCTTCTCCTTTTGATTCGCGTCGGCTTTTCTCCTCGGGGCCTGGCGCTTCTGGTGATGGAAGGGGTGTTGGGATTCGCCTCGGCCATCTCAGGCGTGATTCATGGGCAGAACATCTGGAAGGAGCTTCAATTCGTTCTGTCCCGCCTGGTGATATGTGTTCTTTTGCGGGAGTTTGTGACCTACGGCGCCCTGATCGACATAGCGCGCGGCCTGCCGGTGATCCACTTGAACCTGGTCGGATATGACGAGCATGCACACCGCCGAGGACCCTCCTCCGCATTTGCCCAATGGTCCCTCCGGGCGATTGACCGCGCCGTACGGGATATCTGGAAAGCGGCCCACCGTTCGGCACGCCGCTCCTACGACGTTTGGATCTATTCTGACCATGGTCAGGAGGAGACCGTCCCCTATGAGGCGGCTGAAGGCGAATCCGTCTCATCTATGGCCAGCCGCATCGCCGCAGGCCTCAAAATCCCTCATGGACGCCACGCCGCCGACCCTACCGCGGCACGCGCCCGTTCTTTGGGCGGAAGGTGGCTGCCGCGCCTGTTTCGACACGCGTGCGACGCGAGCACAGATGCGAATGGACTATCGATCGCCACCATGGGGCCTGTGGGACATGTCTATTTTTGGACGCGCCCAGCCGCAAACGATCGCGTTGCCCTTGCGGAAGAGCTGGTTTCCGCGGGACATGTCCCTTGCGTGATGAGTGTGGGGCGACCCGGCTCGGCGCACGCATGGACCGCCAAGGGCGCTGTGGACCTTCCTGAGAGGGCAGACCTCGTCCTGGGTCCGGACCATCCGTTTTTAAGCGAACTTTCACGGGATCTGGTGGCCCTGGCGCATCATCCCAACGCGGGAGATTTGGTCGTGCTCGGCTGGCAGCCGGGGAAGAAAGCGGTGGGTTGGGAGATGACAAGCGGGACGCACGGAGGCCCGGGGTCGCGCGAAACGCAAGCGTTCGCCCTGCTTCCTCCGGACACGGCCTTGCCCTCCGGAAGCAGAGCTTTCCTCCGGCCTTGGGATCTTCGCCAGGCCGCCCTGCATCTATTAGGCAAATCCACGGAGGTGACGCCTGTTCCCCTTGTTCCCATCCGGCCGCCGGATCTGCCTGCCGGCAGGCAGGGTGTTTTTCGCGTCATGACCTACAACGTCCACAGCTGTCGCGGGATGGACGGGCGCGTCTCGATCGAGCGGATTACGCGGGTGATCGCCCGCTGCCACCCAGACATTGTGGCTCTTCAGGAACTGGACATGGATCGCAGACGGTCGGGGCATGTGGATCAGGCGGCGGCGATCGCGGCCCGGCTGGGGATGAACAAGCTCTTTTTCCCCGCGGAACGCCGGGCACACGAACAATACGGCGACGCCATTCTCGGCCGCCACCCGATGCGCCTGGTGCGGCAAGGTTCTTTGCCGGGAACGCTCGATTTCCGGGACCCCGAATCACGGGGCGCGCTTTGGGTGTCTGTCCGCTTGCACGGCCGGGACCTTAATTTGCTGAATACGCATTTGAGTGTTTGGGCGCCCAAGGCGCTGGTCCAGGCCCGTGCCCTTATGAGCGCCGAATGGGCGGGGAATCCGGAATGCCGGGCGTCCACCATCTTGTGCGGAGATATGAATGCGCGGCCGGAATCGCCGGTCTGCCGTATGTTCGGGAGCGCTTTTCATGATGCCCAGTTAAGGCACGCCGGCCGCCCGCCTAAAAAGACCTGGTTCGGCCGTTTTCCGGTCGGACGGATTGATCATGTTTTTGTGACGGACGACTTGCGGGTGACGGCGGTGGATGTGCCGGACACAGAGCTCGAAAAACTGGCGTCCGATCATCTGCCGCTGGTTGTGGATTTGGAGTTTTGAGCGGTTGCCTGCGACCCTCTATTGCGGATGAAAGGTGTAGAATGCGGCCCATGACGGTTCTTAACCCCATCGAGCGGATCGCGGAGGCCGTCTGGGAAATCCCCGTCGGCTTCAAGCCGGGGATGCGGGTCCCGGCGCGGATTTTTGCGAGCCGCTCGCTTCTCGACCAAATGGAGGGTACGGTCTTTGAACAGATTGCGAATGTCGCCTGCCTGCCCGGCATTGAAAGGTATGCGTGCTGCATGCCGGACGGTCACTCCGGTTACGGTTTCCCGATCGGCGGTGTGGCGGCGATGCGCGAGACCGATGGGGTCATTTCTCCAGGAGGCATCGGGTTCGATATCAACTGCGGGATGCGCCTGGTGAGGACCCGGCTCTGTTACGATGACATCAAACCGCAGATGGAAACACTGGTGAATACGCTTTTTACCCGCATTCCCACCGGAGTCGGCGCCCGCGGGTTCCTCAGACTTAATGAGGAGGAGTTCCGGCAAATCCTGGTGCAGGGCGCTTCTTGGTGCGTATCTCGCGGGTACGGCTGGCCGGAAGACCTTGACTATACGGAGGAAAAGGGATGCGCGGACGGCGCCGACCCGGAGGTCGTCTCGCACAAGGCGATCCTTCGGGGCCTCAAACAAATCGGCACGCTTGGATCGGGGAACCATTATCTCGAGATCCAGGTGGTCCGCAAAGGAAATATCTTTGACGCCGAGCTGGCTGGGAAATTCGGCCTATTTCCCGATCAGGTCGTCATCATGTTCCATTGCGGCAGCCGCGGGTTCGGACATCAAGTCGCCAGCGATTATCTGGAGCGGTTTCTGGGGGTGATGGGAACTCAGTACGGCATTACCGTTCCGGACCGTGAACTGGCCTGCGCCCCGATCTCCAGCCCGGAAGGCAAAGCCTATTACGCCGCGATGCGCTGCGCGATCAACATGTCTTTCGCCAACCGGCAGATGATTCTGCACCGCATCCGAGAAGTGTTCTCTCGTCTTTTTGGGAAGAGCGCGGAGGAATTGGGAATCCGGCAGGTCTACGACATCGCCCACAACACCGCCAAGTTCGAAGATCAGGAGATCGGCGGTAGAAAGATTCGCCTTCTGGTTCACCGGAAGGGAGCGACCCGCGCCTATGGCCCGGGTTTTCCCGAACTGCCCGCCCTTTACCGCGATGTGGGGCAACCGGTTATCATCGGGGGGAGTATGGAAACCGGCTCCTACCTGCTGGTGGGAACCCCCGCCGCTTCGCAGGCTTTCTTCAGCACCGCCCATGGCGCCGGTCGGACCATGAGCCGGACACACGCCAAAAAGGTCTTTCACGGCCGTGAGCTGCAAGACCAAATGCGCGCCAGAGGAATTTATGTACGGAGTGTTTCTTTTCAAGGCCTGGCCGAAGAGGCGGGCGGCGCCTACAAAAATGTGGATGACGTGGCGGATTCCGCCGAACGGGCGGGCCTGAGCCGCCGGGTGGCCCGTTTTGCGCCGGTGGGGAATATTAAAGGCTGATATGCCCTTTCGTTTCTTGGAGGATATCACGCGGGCGGATGTGGCGGTGGAAGTCGTCGCGGAAACGGTTGAAGAACTCTTCGCGGGCGCGGCGGAGGCCCTGCTGCAAATCCAAATTGAAGACATCGAAAGCGTACAGCGCAGGAAACGTCAGACCGTGAAAGTCTCCCATGATCAGATGGACCTGCTGTTGTACCGATTTCTACAGGAACTCATTTTCTTGAAAGATTCCGAACGCCTACTGCTCCGGCCGGAGAGAGTCACGATCACATCGAATGCTCATGGCAACCAATTGGAAGCGACGCTCTCCGGAGAACCCCTGGACCCTGCGCGCCACACACAGGGCGTTGACGCCAAAGCCGTCACGCTCCACCGTTTCGAAGTGCTCCAAACCCCCGCCGGCTGGAAAGCCACAATCGTGTTCGATATTTAGCGCCTCTTTCTCAGGACGCCAGTTCCAGGCAGCATGACGCGGCGAGGTTTTGATAGAGATACGGCGCGATGGACTCCGTGACGGCCCGATGAACGCATTCGGAAAAACCATGATTAAACTTCTCCCGCGCGGATTGATGCCTGAATAAAAACTGACTGATTTCATTTTCAAGATCCGTCAATAGAAGCTGGAGTTCACCACCCGTTTCCGCAAGAAGGCGCCGCGTATGATCGCGGCACGCGGCACGCTTGTCCGACCCCGCTTTGCGCTCCCCTCCGGTTCGCGCCCAAACATCGTAGGGGGGCGATCCCATGTCAACGAGACAGGCGCCGAGATGCCGCAACAAAACGGCGTCCACCGCATGCGACAGGCCAGGGAACCGGTGGGCATCCA
>MGUR01000075.1:9288-12064 GCA_001800075.1 Elusimicrobia bacterium RIFCSPLOWO2_01_FULL_59_12 | reverse complement strand
CTCAACGCCGTCCTTAAAGTGAGCTTAAAACCCGCCACAGGAACCCCTTGCCTATGCGTCTCGCATTCCTTTCGCATACGGTTCATAATCAGGCCTCCTCGTTGCTCTCTGCAATTCCACCCTAACATAACCCACAAGGGGGGTCTATGACCTTCGTCATAGTGACCTTAAGCGGTATCTTTGGTATGCTCGGCGCGGAGGTCCTTGTGAATCCCTATCAAACGGCATGGCTTTTATGGATGGTCCCGCTCCTGGCGGCAACGGGCTGCGTCTCCAAATCGGTCTATACGAAAGAGACCCAGCGCGCTGATCAGCTAAAAGCGCAGACCGAGAGTCTCGCAAGCCAGATGCAGGCGCTGCAGTCCAGCCTGGGCGCGGCGAAATCCGAAAATGCCGAGCTGTTGAAAACACTGGACGCCAAAAAGGGTGAGCTGAATCAGCGCCTGTCCGAGCTCACCAAGCAAAACCAGGATTTCACCCAGAAACTGCGCGAAGCCGAACTGGCCAAGGAAGCGGAGATAGCTAAACTCAAAGGGTCTTATGACCAGCTGGTGAGTGGTCTTAAGTCTGAACTCGAGGCCGGGCAGGTGTCGATCACCCAGCTCAAAGGCCGTCTCTCTGTAAACATGGTGGACAAAATCCTGTTTAACTCCGGACAGGCCGAGGTCAAACCGGAAGGCCGTAAAGTCCTGGAGCGAGTGGGGGAGGTGCTTAAGAAGCTTGAGGATAAAGATATCCGCATCGAAGGCTACACCGACAACGTGCCGATCAGCGCGGCGCTGCAGGCCAAATATCCCACCAACTGGGAGCTGTCCACCGCCCGCGCCACCGCGGTGGTGCGCTATCTGCAGGAGCAAGCGGGCATCCCCGCGGACCGCCTGATCGCGGCCGGCTACGGCGAGACTCATCCGATTGCCTCCAACCTCACCCCCGAAGGCCGCCAGGAAAACCGCCGTATCGAGATCGTTCTGGTTCCCATCGAAGTACCGCGCTATCCCGCCATCAGCGCTCCCAGTCCTACTCCCGGATCGTCAAAGCAATAAACCGTTTATTTTCGAGTTTTTCCAAACAAAAAACGCAGTTTAATTGCTTATTTTGGCTGTTGGGCTGCTTCCGTATCGACAGCAATGACAAATGGTTTTTCCTCATTCGTGATGTCCTGATGTGTCCGAATTTGGTCGTCGACAACCTGGAGATCGGCTTCAGAGGCATCCTGTTGCTCACGGATCCTTTGGCGGATACGGCGTCGTAAGGTTTCCTCATCGGCACGGAAATCCAGAATCGCAAAATCAGCATCACAATCATAAGCCAGCTCCTGGAAGCGCCCACGCGATTCCCGCTTGAGGAAGGTGGCATCGACGATCACGTTCCAGCGGGCTTTCAAGAGGTGCCCGGTCAGGTCTTTCAAGTGACCATAGGTGCGCAGGTTCCCTTCCGGCCCGTACATGACGGTTTTCAATGCCTCGGAGCTCGACGCTTCGGGAGCCAAACCGTACAACCTTTTTCGTTCAATGTCGGAACGGATGCGGATGGCGCTTTTCTGGATGGCGAATTCTTTGGTCAACGTCGTTTTGCCGGAGCCCGACAGTCCATGGGTGATGTAGAGGCAGGGAGTCGGGGAATGCGTGTAGGCCTCCGCTGCAGTTAAGAATTCTCGTGAAGCGGGGGGGAGTCCGGGCCCCGATAGGATGGCGAGCACTTCCGCCCGCACCAAGGCCCGGTTGGCGGCGTAAAACCGCAGAAGATCCAGCCCCTTATAGTCACCCGTTATTTCCAGATAGGAATTTAAGAAACGCCAGCCCAGATCAGACCGGCCGCGGTGATTCAGGTCCATCATCAAAAAGGCCACGTCGTTGATCACGTCAATCCAACGCAATGTGTCATCGAATTCTATGCCGTCAAACACCAGGATGTCCGGTTTGTCCCGGGAAAACAGGGCGATGTTTCTCAAGTGCAAATCCCCATGCCCTTCCCGGACAAAACCTTCCCGCAAGCGTTGAAGCATCCGCAGGGCCATGAGTTTGAATTCCTGCCGGTTCCAGTCGACGACCCGCCCGTAAAGAGCCCGGTCTTCGCTCCGCACCAGGTGGGGAACAAGCTTTCCTAAGGTCAATTCGATGCCTGTCCAAATTGTCTCCGGAGTGCCCCATGACTGAGGGGGAGTTGCCCTGGAGGCTTTACGGTGGAACTCCGCTACGATCGCGGCCAGATGCTCCAACTGCGCCGGGGTGATTTCGTTCCTCAAAACCATTCGATCCCATAATAAATCTTCGTCAAATTGCCGCATCTTAACGGCATATTCAAAGGGTGTTCCCCTGCCTCCGAGTTCCGGATGGCCGGGTCTCCCGGTTATAGGGACGACATCCAGATAGAGATCGGGGCAAAGCCGGCGATTGATACGAATTTCTTCCTCGCAGTATGTCCTCCGTTTTTCCAGCGTTGTGAAATCGAGGAATCCAAGATCGACCGGCTTTTTGATTTTGTAAGCGACGGGTCCCGTCAGGATCACCCAGGAAATGTGCGTTTCCACCACTTTGAACTCGGCGACGGGGTGATCATAAATCGCGGGGTTCTGGAGGGCCTGGATGAGGGGCTCTATAACGGTCGCCATGTTAGGCGGCCCTGGGTTTGTCTTGGGAAAGACGCTGGGCCTGGATGAGAAGATAGCCCATGAGCCAATCGGTGCGGAGGCTTTCCGGGGCGATAGGGAAGGGCAAGGTGAACGTACGTTCAAAAATGGGAGGGGCCGACTGGCCAACAGGGGGCAAACCCGCTG
>MGUR01000075.1:0-9262 GCA_001800075.1 Elusimicrobia bacterium RIFCSPLOWO2_01_FULL_59_12 | reverse complement strand
CAGGGGGCAAACCCGCTGGATTTGCTCCCGCAGCCGGCGAAACTCCCCGGCGCTCGGGCCGCCATTCGACGCGATGCCATTCCACATCCGGGCTGGAATCCACAGGGGCCTCCCTTACCTCCAGTCAAATTCTACCTCTCTGGAACCCCGGCATGACTATGAGCGCCGTCATAAAGCCGTGCGGCGGCGGAGTCGCTTGGCAATTTCCACAATGGCGATCAGCAGGAGGGAGGCGCCGAGCGCGATCCCGAGTTCCTCCATGCGGAGAGGTTGCGTTTTGAAAATATGTTGAGCGGGGGGCCAGAAGGTAATGATCCACTGCAAGCCCAGGGACAGGGCGACCGCTCCCCAGAGCCAGCGATTGGTGAACCATCCGATTTGAAAAAGGGACTGACGTTCGCTCCGCGCGTTGAACGCATGCGCGAGCTGCGTGGCGGCCAGGACGAAAAAGGCCATCGACCGCGCCCGGTCCAACCCCTCCGGCCCTCGAAAGTATACCCAGGCAAAGGCCGCCAGTGTCAGGAGCGCGAGAAGCAGCCGGCCGTCCGCCGGAACATGGTCACCCGCGTCCAATTCGACGATATCGCCCGTGACCGGGCTGACGGCGGGTATCAGGTGCCGGGCGCCTTCGCGAATGACCCGCGCGGTGGGCGTCGAGAGCTTTTTCAAAGCTTCGAGGGATTTCTCCGCGCGAAATTCCTGGACAAAACCCAGCGCGTTGGGGCCCTGTTCTAAAAACCGCGCTTCAGCATCCCCCTGAGAAAGACCCGTCAAAAGGTCCGTACCCAGAGCTTTCGCGATCTCGTCTTCCGTTAACGCCCACCAATGCATCGAATCCTCCCGTTAGCAATATATACACCATTTCCGGCTGATTATGACGGTAGTCATACTTGACGGTTAGGGATTATGTTTAATGTGTGCGACGGCCGTTTGAGAAGATGGGGCCAATCAGGGCTATGGAAAAGGAACTGCGGATCCCGGAACTCAAAAAGGAGACACTCCCATGCTGAAAGCAGAGTTAGGCAAGGAAATCGTGATCAAGGTGATCAATGATATCGGCATTTTGGCGGACATCACCCGAGTGGTCGCTGATATGGGCATCAGCCTCTTGGCTGTCACCTGCTGGGTGGAGGGCGCCAATGGCATCATTCATCTGGTGACGGATGACAATCTCCGGGCGACCGATGCGCTTCGGAAGCATCACTACGAATCGCGTGAAGCGAAAGTGGTTGTGGCCGAACTGCCTCATAAACCCGGGATGCTCAAGATACTCGCTGAGAAACTTAAAGCGGCGAAGATCGACATCCATCATCTCTACGCCACCACGCATTCGTCAGACGCAAAGTGTCTCACGGTGCTTTCCACGTCAGACAACGATCGCGCGGTGGTGACCCTCAACAAGTAGAAGAACGGGATTCGGCGTCTTATCCGCCCGCATCGTGGACATGCTCAGCGGAGAGCAGCTTCCCCGGATCTGTTAGTGGAGCGCCCCGCGGATCCGTAAATTCCCCTGCTGTCCGCATTTTGCTAAAATCCGTCCGCCACACAACTGGCGGACGAGCGCCTGTGGTGTGGCGCTCGATTTCCGGTGCGGTAGCCAAGTGGCAAGGCAGCAGTCTGCAAAACCGAAATCACCCCTCCGCTACCCCCCGACGATAACCCCACTTCTACGACGGAAAACACACCTCAATGACTACTTTCTGGAACTATCAGAAACTACCCCGTTTCGTAACCCACTTGGTCACTTTTTGGACACTTTTTAAATCTGAAAAATCCGAATTTTTTTTAAGGGCTTGGGCCCTTTTCGCCCCTTCAAATCTGATCCAGGACCTGACATGAGTACCAACACTGCATTAGCGGCGGCTCGCGCTCCGTACCTGTTCAAACCCGGCCAGAGTGGGAACCCTGCCGGTCGTCCAAAGTCCCTACTGCCGGTTATCAGTAGCAAGACAAAGCATGGCGAGCAGATCATTGAGCGTCTTGTAGATATCCTGTACGGCAAAGTAAAAGGCGCGAGAGTGGCGGATCAAGTGCGGGCGGGTGAGTTGCTTTTGCGGACGGCGGGCTGGTTGCGGGCCGCGCCGGAGGGTGAAGGTTCATCGGGGAATAACTATATCGCGCTCCTAGCATTTATTCAGAATCAGCAGGGCCGGGACGTGCAAGGGAATCGAATTGATGCCACAACTACCGCACCTCAACAGCGAAATGACATCCCTGCCGCCGAGTGAGATCGAGCAGACATTCGGTTCGAAGCTCTGGCGGCTGACGAATCTCTACAAGATCAGGACGAAGGACAAGGAACTTGTTCCGTTTCGCTTCAACGACATTCAAGAGCGGATCTACCGATCGATCCAAGGGCAGACTCCGATCCGACAGTTTTATTTGAAATACCGTCAAGGCGGGGTCAGCACGTTTTGGTTGCTCTGGTGGCTGGATGCGACGATGTTCAACGCGAACACGTTGACGGGCATCTTGGCGAATAGCTGGGAGAACCTTCAGCGGCTTTGGCGGATCATCGAAGTCGCTTTTGAAAACCTCCCGCCGGAGTTCAGGCCGCGCAAAAAAAGAGATCAGGCCCATAGGTTGGAGTTCGCCGGATCGAACTCGGAAATTTTTATCAGCCTGAGCGTGAGAGCGGCGGCGGTGAACAACCTCCACATTTCGGAATGGTGCTTTTGCGACGATAAAGAGATCGAAGCGACGCTGGGCGCGTGCGGACCGCAGACGAACATCACCGGCGAAAGCACGCCGAACGGCGTCGGCAACAGCGGCTACCTCACCTATCAGGACGCCAAGCAGGGCCGATCCGACTTCCAAAGTCATTTTTATCCATGGTTTATCCAACAGGAGTATGCCGTTGAGCCAGGCGTTCCTCTGGTCAGGACCGCCGAAGAACGCAAGATCGCAAGGCGGGCGATGAAAGAATACGGCATCACGCTGACGGACGCGCAAATGAACTGGCGGCGAATGAAAAAGGCCACCATGCCGCGCCTGTTTCAGCAGGAATATCCGTCCGACGACGAAGAAGCGTTCTTGGCGACGGGCGGACGGTTCTTTGATTGCGCGAAAATGATGGCCCTCTTGGAAGAAGCCCGCGCGCGGGAGCGAACGCATCCCCCGGTGAAGCAAACCGAGGACTACACGCAATGGGAAGAACCCGATCCGACTTGCAATTACGTCGCAGGCGCGGACACGGCGGAGGGCGGCGGGAACGGGGACTATAGCGTGCTCACGATTTTGAACGTGACGAAGCAGACAACCGCGTTCAGGTTTCGCGCCCATGTCGGCATCGATGTATTTTACCGCGTCTGCGACGAGTGGGGCCGCAAGTTCAACAACGCATGGTTGGCGATCGAAAAGAATAATCACGGGCACAGCATCATTCAGGGGCTTGTGGAAAATAGCCGCTATCCGAATCTTTTCGTCCAGCAGAAGGCGATAAGATACCGTGAACCGACACAGATACTTTTCGATCCCACCGACCGGATGCGCCGGACCGGCTGGACAACGGATGCGGCCAGCAAGCCGCTGATGCTCGACGCCCTGAAACTTGCCTTGGAAGGCCCGAGCGATGTTGACGTGGAACACTTTGAAACGGAGTTTACCGTCCCCGACGTTTTATTGCTGGAAGAAACTTTGAAATTTGTGCAAGTCGGCGGATCGCTGGGCGCGGAGTCAGGCAGTCACGACGACCTGGTCATGGCCTACGCGATCGCCAACCAATTGTTTTCGAAAACGCGCGTCACGGAAGGCCGCCAAAATTGGGGAATCATGGTCAGCGGGAAGCGGTCCGCTCTCGACCTGGACCGGGTGCTTGGGTATCAAAGTTAGATCCCAGGTTCTAGTTGGAAAATTTTGGGATATAGCGCCGAAAAACGAAGGAGTATTACGCCGTGGTCGCCTCACCCGACCACGGGAAAATACAAAGACATTGGCTGACCTGGGTCTTAGTAAAGATATTGCATCAGAAAGCGTGCGTTTATGGCGAATTTACCAGAAAGACCCAAAATCCATTGAACTGCTGCCGAAGTTTGAAGCGGAGGCGAAGGGGCGGGAACTGGCTGGGAAAAAATCTGACCCTAGCCTAATTTTAGGCCAGGGTAAACGCGCTCCAAAATCAACCGAAATTGTGGCTGATATTGTGAATATCGCTCCCCGCTATATCCAAGACGCCAAGACTTTGAAGCAGAAAGCGCCGGGTAGACCGCTCAGAATTTGAAGGGCTAAGCCGCGATAACCTTGTCGATAAATGCGTGGTCTTGGCGAATGGGCTGCACATCCTGGCGACAGAGGCCAATCAAACGTTGCGGCGAATGGAGCGGTATCGCGCAGCGGCCACCCAGTGGCGGCAGAGGTACAGAAAAGTCGTACGCGCGGTATAATGTAGGCACATAAGCGACCGGAGAGCGCCCCAAAGTTTCCCGTCCATCTCTCCGGTGGACGGGTTTTTCTTGAGATACCACTATGGCGCGTCCTGAAATATCCGCGAAGCCCCAACGACTTTCCAAGATCACATTATCTGCTCTCGGCATTAAGCGCGAGGGGCGGTATTCTGACGACAAGGGCACGCTCTATCGGCTGGAAGGTCAAATTAACTCCTGGCTGGGCCAGATCGAGCGTCAAAGACAATTTTCTACAGTCGAAGGAGAGGAGCATTACCGGCGGAACAGCCACACAATCAAGATAGCGAGGGCAGAATTGCGAGCCCTTCGCGCCTGGATCAAAAAGCGGCTCCGGAAAATAGATCGCAAACATTACCGGCCGCCGGTTGCATGGTTTGACCAGTGGTATCGATGGCAAGATCGCAAGGAACGGCCAGGGCGCAGGTCAGGAGCTGATCGTGTCAATGAAATCTGGGATTTACATCTCCAAGGGAAGAGGTACGCTGAAATTCTCCGAATAGTTTTCGGAATCGGACAATCGCCGTACCCTGGCTGGGCGCGTGAGGCGTATGTGCGTGCGATGAAGGAATCCCGTCTCCGGTTCCTGAAATCGCCTGACCTGTCCGATAAATTATCTATCCACGTCAAAACATGTGCCAAGTGTTCCCGTTTCCGTGACGCCCTGCTCAACCTCCTCGACCAGCAATCGCATGACCGGAGCCGCGCCCTGGAACGGGTGGCCAACGAATACGCAAAGACCTGCAAGCCTCGCAAGCGCGTTACACATTGGAAGCCAAGTCTCCGTAGACCAGAACGCCTGCCTCGCCTCGTCAATCCACTCGACTAACACCCCCTGAAATCGGGGGGTTAAATTACGTGACTATCTCACCCATGGTTGCGGTATTACAATAACGACACAATGAAAACTCCAAATATGCCCACGCCGCGCGAGTTATCTACCGGCGAAGTCATGCGTCGTCTCTGCGTCGACCGCAGTACCATCTGGCGGTGGTGTGACAAGGGCGTGTTGCCGTTTCGCAAGAATGACTTCGGCCACAGAATGATAGACGAGCGGGCTGTAAATGCCCTCGTCTCAAAAGCAAAAAATAAAATTGAAAGGAAATAAATAATGGACTTCGTTCAAGGTGAATTGAAAATAATCGACGAGTCGCTGGAAAAGTACATCCACAATGTCTCCGGCTCGGATTGGTCAAACGCTCGAAAGCTCATCGGAAAGATTGAGGCGTTGATGCGCCAGGCCGGTGACGACGAGCTGGCCGACCGTGCGCTTGAGCTTTCTAAGACGGAAAAAATGAGTTTCCGCGACGCGCTAATCCAAACGTCCAGAGAAATCGCAGAGGAGGCCAAAAATGTCTAACCTGATCGCACAAAGTTTCAAGCCGTTCGTCGATAAAAATGAGTTGCCCGTCGCAGTTTTCGACGAGCAGGGAAATCTTAATCCATCGAGCGCGAGGTTTGTCGTCCAAAACGACAAACTCCTCTGCTACTACAAAATACAAAAACGGCTGGGCAGTGCGCCCGATGCTCCGACGGAATTTCAGGTCAAGCGCAAGCTTTGGGGCAACTTAAAGCCGCCGTCGCCGAACGCCGCCTCATGGAACGATAATCCGACGATATATGCCGCGCACCGCAAAATAATCCTGGCCAAGCGCGCGAAGCTGCGGGCGGCGGGCATCCCGGGCGCCTGATTTTTTTCTCGGCCAGTAATCCATGTCTGGCCGGGCTTGAAGCGGCGACGGTCCGAGGCCCCGGTTGCATCCGGGAAAATACGCCGTCGACGAAGGCCGGGGGGGTGTCCTCCAGCGGTGACCCCGCTAATCCACCCCGGCCCGATTTCGAAAACAAAAAAATCCCCCCGCAGTAACCTGGCGATCAATGCGGGGGGTGAGGAAAC
The DNA here is from genome assembly GCA_001800075.1 of Elusimicrobia bacterium RIFCSPLOWO2_01_FULL_59_12. Lineage (GTDB taxonomy): Bacteria > Elusimicrobiota > Elusimicrobia > 2-01-FULL-59-12 > 2-01-FULL-59-12 > 2-01-FULL-59-12. The sequence goes on along the minus strand of MGUR01000075.1, from coordinate 2,965 downwards.
GATGACGACATTACAAAATTCCGATCCAAAAATCCAAGTAACGCTCTCCGCGTCGCAAGTCACTGATATCTTAAGCGGTTTATGTCTTCTCTCGCGATACCGCGTTGGCGAACCGGCCCAGCGGACGACTGAACTCTCAGACATCCTTTGGCGGGAATTTTTATCTCAGCTTGGAAAGGGCCGCGCTCAATGATCGCCGGTAGCCTGAGCGCTTGGGACCTCTCCTCGTTGGGCTCCTTCGCAAAAGACAAAGAGTTTGTGGTTTCAAAACTCGTCGCAGCTAGCGATCCACGAGAGAGCGTCTCACCCGGAGATATTACCTTGGCCGCTCGGCTGCTTTTCAGGTTGCACGCGCTTGGCGTGTGGTGGTCCGCATGAACACCGTGGGACCTTCGGAGTGGGAAGCGTTCTACCGATCTCACCTTCAAGGGTTCCGCAAGCTCAATGACCGGCAGGCCCAGGCCCTTTGTCCCTTCCATGACGACAAAATGCCTTCCCTATCGGTGAACATCGTCGATGGTCTGTGGAATTGCCACGGCTGCCAGGAAAAAGGCAACGCCCTCACATTCACCGACCGCTTAAAGATCCCGCGTGAACAGATCCCAGGCTGGGAGGTCCGCGAGAAAGCGCGGATCATTGCCGCATACGACTACCAAGATGAGCAGGGCCAGCTTCTTTACCAAGTGGTCCGAGTTGACCCCAAGTCATTCCGGCAACGCCGACCCGATGCGGCGGGCAACTGGACGTGGGACTTAAACGGTGTGCGCCGCGTGCTTTACCGGCTGCCGGAACTGCTGGCCGCCCCAAAAGACACGGTCTTTATGGTCGAGGGTGAGAAAGACGTTGAGATGATGCGGGGGCGTGGTTTTACCGCGACCACGAACCCCATGGGGGCCGGGAAGTGGCGAGGGGAGTATTCGGAGTCCCTTCGTGGTTTTCTGGAGGCTGTGGTTATACCCGACCGGGACGAACCGGGCCACAAACATGCCGGGGAGGTGGCGGCTTCCGTTTCCAAGGTCATTGAACGGGTCAAGGTCTTGGAATTGCCGGGGGATGGGATCAAAGATAGTGCAGACTGGTTTGAGGCTGGCGGGACCCAAAAGGACCTTATGGATTTGGTGCAGGCTGCGCCCCTTTGGACACCTACTGCCAAATTGTTTCACGTTTCCACACCTATAGGGGAGAAACAAGAAACAATTCGGATGGAGGCCGTCCCGCTGGGTGAATTCATGGTAGGCGGCGACCCCGAAATCACGTGGAGTGTTGAAGGAATTCTCCCCACCGAAGGGGTGGCCATTTTGGGCGGAACGTCCGGCTACGGCAAAAGCTGGATGCTGGCGGATTTGGCCATTGAGTGCGCCAGGGGGGGCCTGTGGCTAAATCATTTCCAGACCAGTAAGGGCCCGGTCCTCTACGTTGATGAGGAGTCCTCCGAGCGCCTTATCCGCAAGCGAGTAAGCAAGCTGCTTTTAGCCAAGGGACTGCAACCTCAAGACCTGGATATCCGCTTCCTGGTGGGACGCGGGCTTTGTTTTACGGCCTATAAATCTGTAGAGCAATTTCGCCGACTTCTGGAACGGGAACGCCCGGCGCTGGTGATTATCGACGCCTTGATTCGGGTATTCAAGGGAGACGAAAACAGTTCTACGGACATGGCGGCCGTTTTCGCCCCCGTCAAAACCCTTGTCCGCGATTTTGGGTGCGCTGTTCTGTTTGCGGATCACCAGCGGAAGCAACCGGCGGCCAGCGGGATCCCTGGGGATCAAATGCTGCGCGGCAGCAGCGAAAAGACCGCATTCATAGACACGCTCCTGTCCTTGTCCAAGCGGGATGGGACCCTTTTTGTCGAGCATTCCAAGTCCCGCTACGCCGAGCCGGTCCCTTCCTTTGCCGTCCGAATTTATGACAACCCCGAAAAAACCGAAACGCGGGTGGAATACGTTGGGGAAGCAGAGCCTTTAAAGAAGGCCGCCAGGCTTGAAGCAGCCTTTCAACTCTTGGAACACCTGTACGCCGATGAAGATTCCGGCTACTACCGCAAAGAATTAGTCGGCCATGCCGGAGAAGCCGGGGTAAGTGAGAAAAACCTGGATGAGGCGCTCAAAACTTGGGTTTTGGACGACCGGCTGGAAGCCGAAAAGCGCAAGGAAGGCCAAGGAGCGTCGAAGTCCTACTACCGGCAAAAGACGCATTTAAACCCATCAAAAGAATTGTTTCACGTTTCTGACCCTATATATGGGAGAAATGGAAACGATTCGGCGACCCCCCCCGCCCAACCCGAGCTGCCAGCGACCCAGGGCAACGGCCATGACCCCGCCGCCCACCCCAACGTCCAGGCGGCTCTCCGTGTTTTCGGCGGCCGGGTCCGGGAAGTGCTGCCATGAACCAGCCCAAGCTCGAAGTCCGGCTCTGCAAACTGTGCGGCCAGCCCTATGAGTCGCGGGTTTCAGACCTGGCGCGCGGCTACGGCCATTATTGCTCCCAGGCGTGCCGGAATAGGGCCAGAGCGAAAAAATTCCACTCGCACCCCGTTCCGGCCCACTCGCACCCGGTCCAGGGGGCGGCGCGGCATGAGTGATCGGGCCGAAGATCGAAATCCGGCATGAGCTTACTAGGCTATGGCACTCACTTCGAGTATCAGGACGAATTGCGGCGTAGGTATCAAGAGAACAGCTTTTTATATGGGGTTTACGAATTGAACTGCGTGCATTGTCGGACAGTGTTTTATGCCAGACGAAGGGACGCTCGCTATTGCTCCTATCGTTGCAGAAATGACGCCTACATCCTTCGCCGAAAGGAATGGCGTCTATCCCACCGGTTAAAGAGCTGTGCCCATTGCGGGGATAGCTTTTGGGGCTCACGAAGGGATGCGATCTATTGCCGACACTCGTGCCGTCAAGCAAATGAAAGGCGCAGCGGTGTTTTCCCCGGTTTTCTGCAGTTTGTAGTTCCTCATTAATACGCA
>MGUR01000074.1 GCA_001800075.1 Elusimicrobia bacterium RIFCSPLOWO2_01_FULL_59_12 | reverse complement strand
CCGGGCTCATATCAAAGTGAAAATGAATCTTGCCAACGCCCATGAACTCACCCAGCACGCCGTCCACTGGGTCGAAAGCAATCATCTCAATTAGCCTGCCCCATCAGCGTTTGACCTAGTCCCTGCCTCGTAGTTCTCCCGACGACGAAAATAGCGCTCCGTCCTGATAGGCAGTCATGTCCTATATCTCCTACCATGGGTCTGAAAGTTAAAGGAGGCTCGTATGCAAAACAAGCAGAGTTCATTCTCCAGAAAGTTCCTGATCGGAACGCTGATGGTCGCAACGACCTTGGCGATGACCCTACCGCCCCAGGCGTGGGCGATGCTGGCACCCGCAGAGATCGTCAACACAGATCATGAAATGAGTGCCGCTCGGGCGGCCGATCTCAAAACGGTCCAGACCGTCCTGGAATCTAAAATGATCCGCCAGCGACTTCTCGAGTTCAAGTTGACCCCAGAACAGATCAACCAGCGGTTAAGTCAGCTCTCTGATGCGCAGGTCCATCAAATGGCCAAGCAGATTCGTACGATCCATCCAGGAGGCGACGCGGGTCTGGGCATCATTGTCGGATTACTCGTTATTGGGATTCTCGTTCTACTGTTTGTCTTTTTGTTCAAACGGGTCTAACGATCCCACCTCTCCATGGCCAGGGCTCGCAGGTTAAGAATTGGCTTGTTGATGGTTTTTGGGGGGACTCTCTGGATGGTGTTCGCAGGATGTGCTGGCATTCAGCGGCCACCTCTGCGGGATGGCCCATCCCAAGCAAACGACCGACGGCTTCTGGGCGTACCCTTCTTTCCTGATCGGAGCGACCAGTGCGGGCCCTCGGTGTTGGCCAGCGTTCTCACCTTCTGGAACCATCCGGTGGATCATCCGACACTCAAAAAAGAAATCTACTTGGCGCAGCTCAAGGGAAGCCTTCCCATGGACCTGTTGCTGGCCGCCCAGAACCGTGGTTTTAAAGCCCACCTGTATAACGGGAGCATCGAGAATCTCAAATCGGAACTGAAAGCCGGGCACCCGCTGATCGCATTTATTAATCGCGGGTTTGATTTCCTCCCTATCGGCCATTTCGTCGTGATCACTGGCTATGATGATACGCGCCAAGGGCTCACCCTTCATTCCGGTTTGAAGAAAGACCGGTTTATCACCTATCAGGGCTTTCTGGGAGACTGGGACAAGACGAAGCGTTCGACGTTATTGATCTTACCCCCCGGGCACGGCAAGGGGCCAACCCATGCGGGTTCGTAAGGGCATCGGGACGTGGGCTTGTCCTCTGATTTTGAGTGTCCTGCAGGCGTGCTCTGCCTTTCCGCAGCTCGTTCGACACGCCGACCCACTCACGCCCGATGAGCACTTGCGGCTGGGAGCCTCTTATGAGGATCAAGGGCTGAGGGAAAATGCCGTCCAGCAATACGCGTCCGCCCTTCATCTTCAGAAGAACAATGTTCCTGCACTGATCGCTCTCGGTAATCTCGCTTTCAAAAACGGGGACTTACATGAAGCGGAGGCGCGCTATCGCCAGGCGCTGCACTGGGATTCCAGTCACGCCGGCGCCAACAACAATCTAGCGATGATCTATCTGAGCCGCGGAAAAGATTTGAATACGGCAGAAAAGTTTGCCCTCACCGCTTTAACGCAGGGAGGGCCTTTAAAACCGTACGCCCTGGAGACCTTGGCTGGCATTTACATTCAGCAGGGGCGTTACGCGGAAGCCCGGACGTCGCTGGATGAAGCCGATGCGGCGGCTCCCTTCGATCACAAGGCTCTTCGTGAGCAGTTAGCCAAAACGCGCGGAAAGCTCCAGCCGTAATGTCGGCCCTGCATCGCATCCTACGCCGCATAGGTGGTTGGACTAGTTTCACCCTAGTAGATCCCACGATACGAAAAACAGCTTACGCCCCCGATAGTTAAAAACCGCGGCACCTCGTATCATTCACGTCATGAGGAGACCCCGTGCATCAACATAATGGTTTTTGGAGTTTCAAAAGCAAAGAACAGCGAAGGTTTGAAAACGACCAAGAGAGGGAACGGCAAAAGCACGTCGAAAAAGGGCGGATTGACGAAATTGCGGCCCACACGCATCTAGACCTTAATGGACGAAAAGGGTTCATCGGACTTGCGCGGTCGATGCCAGCCCGCTTTCGGCATACCAGAAATCTTCTTTATGCGCGATGGGTCCGGGCCAATGGTCGATAACTTCGCTAGATCCCGTCAGGTCAATCGCATAGAAAAGATGTAATCCGATGCACAAGGAGGAGGCAAACGTCTGAGTGTACAATTGAAGATTTTAGTGACTGGCGGGGCGGGATTTATCGGCTCCCATGTGGTCGATGCGTATCTGGCGCAGGGGCACGATGTGACTGTGGTCGACGACTTATCTACGGGGAAAAAGAAAAACGTCAACCCCCAGGCTCGATTGGTCACGGCGGACATCCGCGATCCCAACTTGGGTGCGCTCTTTGCGGCTTCGCGTTTTGAAGTCGTTACGCATCTGGCCGCCCAATTGGACGTGCGAAAATCCGTCCAGGACCCTTGCTTCGACGCCTCCGTCAATATTCTTGGGACCCTTCGCCTGTTGGAATGCTGCCGGACTTACGGCGTGCGCAAGATGATTTTCTCTTCATCCGGAGGAACGATTTACGGCGAATGCACAACCCGGGCCGCACATGAAGAGGACCCGCCGCGTCCCGAGTCGCCTTACGGAATCAGCAAGGACACGGCGGAACGCTACATCCGTTACTACGGCAAAGTTTACCGCCTTCCCTATACCATCCTGCGCTACGCCAACGTCTATGGGCCGCGTCAAGACGCTCATGGCGAAGCGGGGGTCGTCGCCATTTTCGCAGGTAAATTGATCGCCAAAGAGCGCGTGACGATTTATGGAACCGGACAACAGGAACGAGATTATGTTTTTGTTTCCGATGTCGTTCAGGCCAACGTGGCCGCTCTCACGAAGGGAGAAAACGATACCTTTAACGTGGGAACGGGGTTGACCACATCCGTCAATAGCCTCTATGAGGACCTCGCTCGCCTAGATAAGGATGCAAAAAAAGCCGCTTATGCTCCGGTCCGGCCCGGCGAGTTGGCGCGAAGTGTTTTGAGCGTCGAACGGGCCCGGAAGCATTTGGGCTGGGAACCCCTGATCACTCTCCAAAAAGGTCTTGAAGAGACTTACAATTTCTTTCAGCAACAAAATAATTCAGCGGTGTTCAAAAACCGTTACACTCCCAAAGCAATCACTCGTTCGCTTTATGTGCCCTAGGGGTTTGGCCTACCCCCCTCATCGTAGTTTCCTAGAGAGTAAAAATAGAACTGAACCCTGATAGGCAGCCGGCGCATAGACTCCTACCATATACCCCTAAGGAGGTTAACCCCATGGATCAAAATCATTTTCGAAGGAATTTTAAAAACAAGGGGCAGCGAGGAGTCGATCACGCCCAGGAACGCGAGCCGCCGCTGCATGATGGCGAGCAGAGGACTCAGGACGTAACGGCGCGGACGCAACGGGATGTACGCAAACGGGGTGGCCATCTGGATTACGCCAGGATCATGATTGATCTCTTGAAAGACCCCGTCTCCCTGGGCATGAGTGGTAGACTCCGAGGCTATCAGCGATGAAAGGTTCTACGTAGTTATGTGCGGCGTCGTTGGCTATATAGGCGCTCAAAACGCCTCGTCTGTTTTGGTAAACGGCTTACGCCGACTCGAATACCGTGGGTATGATTCAGCGGGTGTCGCGGTCCTCAATGGTGACAGCGTGGCTGTGCGCCGCAGCGTGGGCAAGCTTCATGTCTTGGAGGCATTGCTCCAGAAAAATCCCGTCATCGGGACCGTGGGGCTTGGCCACACGCGTTGGGCCACGCATGGTCGTCCTTCTGAAGAAAACGCCCATCCGCACACGTGCTGCAACGGCAATATTGTTGTCGTGCACAATGGCATCATTGAAAATTATATGGAACTTAAAAATCGTCTAACCGCAGAGGGACATCGTTTTAAATCTCAGACAGACACTGAAGTGCTGGCCCATCTCATTGAGGAGCATTACAAAGGACACCTTTTGGACGCCGTCCGAAACGCTTTGATACAGGTCCGGGGTTCCTACGCGATCGGCGTGATATCCGAGGAAGATCCTGGACGCTTAATCGCGGCGCGGAAAGACTCCCCGCTCGTCCTGGGGGTAGGGGAAAACGAAACGTTCCTCGCCTCCGACATTCCCGCCCTGTTGTCCTATACGCGAAACATGATTATTCTTGAAGACGGTGACATCGCGGAGTTAACCCAGGAGGGGGTGAAGATCTTCGAAAAAAACGGCCTCTCCGTTGTGCGCCCGCCGCAGGCGATCACCGGGGATGCCCTCATGGCCGAGAAAAGCGGCTATGAGCATTTCATGCTTAAGGAGATCTTCGAACAGCAGAAGACCATCCCCAACACCTATCGCAGCCGTATCTCAACACAAGAAGGCCGGGTCTTGCTGGACGATATCCTGCCAATGCCGACCGCCATCACGTTATCGAAAGTCTGCTTGATCGGATGCGGGACGTCCTATCACGCCGCGCTGGTGGCTCGCTTTTGGATCGAGGAAATCGCCCGCGTTCCTTGTACGGTCGAGATCGCTAGCGAATATCGGTACCGACGTTTTACCGAAGAAAAAGGGACGCTGGTCGTCGCTATCACGCAGTCCGGAGAAACAGCGGATACCTTGTCGGTGCTTAGACGGTCCAAGGCTCAAGGGTTAACGACCCTTGCCTTGTCCAACGTTGTGGGATCGACCGCCGCGCGCGATGCGGCTCATGCGTTTTACACGCATTGCGGGCCGGAAATTGGAGTCGCTTCGACCAAAGCCTTTACGGGCCAACTCACGGCCCTCTTTATCCTGGCGCTTTACCTGGGTCAATGCCGCGGTACGGTGACCCCTGAGATGGCGCGTCTCCTCCTCGAGGAATTGTCTAGATTGCCGGCTTCGGTGTGTGCGCTGCTTGAACAAGCCGGCCGCATTAAAACGATCGCTCAAGACGTATCGAGTCAGAGGAACTTTCTTTACCTGGGGCGCCATCTCAACTACCCCATCGCTCTGGAGGGGGCGCTCAAATTAAAGGAGATCTCCTATATCCATGCCGAAGGATTCCCTGCGGGAGAGATGAAGCACGGCCCCATTGCTCTGATCGATGCAGAGATGCCGGTGGTCGCAATCGTTACCGCATCTTCCGTTCGCGAGAAAATGCTCTCCAACATGGAAGAAGTGAAAGCGCGAGGGGGCCGGCTCATCGCCCTGAGCACGGAAAACGATGCGGCGGTGGAAAATCTGGCGGATTATGTTCTGACGGTCCCTCGAACGCACGAATATCTAGCGCCCCTTTTATCGGTCATTCCCCTGCAGTTGTTGGCCTATTACATCGCCGTCCTTCGCGGATGCGACGTCGACCAACCGCGCAATTTGGCTAAAAGCGTCACGGTCGAGTAAAGAGAATATGATTCCTATCTTATTGAGTCTTGGCATTTTTGGAATTTTAGGGCTCTCGGTTCTGTGTCCTCTTTTGGCCCTGTCCGGATATTATTTTCTACACCGAAAGTCAGAAGAAAAATCGTCTTCAGGGCCCGACCTGTCTTCCTTTCCTTTGCGCATCGAAATCATCATTCCCGCGCACAATGAAGCCGCGCTCATGGGCGCGACTCTAAAGAGTATCCACCAAGCCATCCGATACCTCCGGACCCGTCCTCGAATTCAGCCGGTTCCCCAGATCAAGGTTCACGTCGGAGCGGATGCCTGTACGGATAAAACATCCGAGGAAGTGCGACGATTCCCCAGGGTTTGTATTACAAAATTTGAGGAAAAAAGCGGGAAATGGGCCGTGATTAAGACGCTGGTGACAGAGTCCCGTTCGGATTGGGTCCTCCTGGTAGATGCAGGGACTCTCTGGCCCAAAACTTTCCTCTCCGACGTCATGCAGCGCATTGGCACCCGGAAGCAGGGCATTATGGCCATCGCTCCCTCCTATCGGCCTCAACGAGCTGGCTGGCTCCATCGCATCCTCTGGGGCCTGGAAACCACCCTGAAACGCATTGAAGCGATTTGCGGAGGTCCCGTCAGCCTCCATGGCGCGACCGTCGGCTATAAGACTCCTTTTCTGAAGAAGGCACTGGACTCTCTGGGGAATACTCCCTGGTTGAATGATGATGTGGTGATTCCTTTGACGCTGCGAGCGCTTTACCCGAAGGGTGTCATTCTCTACCCCGTAGGGGAAGTCCGGGATGCCGGTGTCGAACAGCACCAACTGGATCTCGGCAGGCGAAAGCGGTTACTGATCGGCAATCTGCAATGGGTCAGGGCGCTCTTGCCTTCCTGTTTACGACGCAATCCTGTCGCCGGGGTGGTGGCAGGCCGAAGGCTTTTCCGAGTGCTCTGGGCTTATTGGGTCGCCTTGATCGTTTTCGGGTTAGCCCTGGCGTTTCAATTCGTCGTGCTTCCGACGGCGGCTGCCGTTGGGGTCCTGATGGTCACTTCCGGAAGTTTCCGACAGCTCAGCGGCGCCGCGCTAATCTCTCTTCTTGCTCCCATCCTTATTATTCAGGCGAACAAGCAGCCGCAGGGAGCCTGGAAATGAATCTTAAAAGGCCCTTGAGTCTGGCGACCTATCTGCTTCCGGAAGAACAGGAAACGTTGTCCGCACAGATTAAGGAATCCGGGTCCGCGGATTGGATCACCATTCATCCCTGCATTCTTTCGGATACCAATGGCTCCTCTCCCCGGGGTCATGAGACTTTGGTAATTTCCAGACGATCAGCCCACAAGCTCAAACCCTACAGCGAGCTCATCAGCGCGCATCTTCGCGGCCAGCGGATTGTCGATGTGGAACACCTCCTGAAGGAGATCCGCGGCCGGGTGAATCTTGGCACGGCCGATGCCTGGAGCTTCCTCCTGGGGTCAACCTACCAGAGTCCTTCGATACGCTTGTATTTTTATCTAAAAACTCTCATCGAACCGGTCCTGGCGATTTTTCTCCTAATCCTTATTTCGCCCTTGTTGCTGGGGCTGGCTCTGGCAATCTACGCGACCAGCGGAAGGCCGATTTTCTATCGCCAGGAGCGCCTGGGGTATCACGGGAAAAAGTTTTCATTATTCAAGTTCCGGACGATGTCCCTGACGGCGGAGTCCTCAGGTCCCCAATGGGCGAGTGAGGGGGACCTGCGGGTGACGCGTCTCGGACGCTGGCTGAGAAAGACCCGTCTGGACGAACTGCCCCAGCTCCTGAATGTTCCGCGCGGGGAATTGAGTTTCGTGGGTCCCAGACCGGAGCGCCCGGAGTTTTATCAACTCTTAAGCGAAGCCATTCCGCTTTTTTCGTTGCGCCTTCTTGTGCGGCCGGGCATCACGGGATGGGCGCAGGTCAAGAATGGATATGCCGCCTCCGTCGAAGAGTGTAAAACGAAGCTGGAATACGACCTCTATTACATCCAGCGCATGTCTCCTCAGATGGACTTTCAGGTAATCCTAAAAACGATCTTCATGGTGTTGCGGGGGAATAGTGGCCGATAAATCCACTTCCCATTGGCCGATCTCCCTGACGAATGGGTTCGCGGCAGTCCTGAATCTCTTTCTGCCGCTCGTTCTAGTGAGGATTCTGACCCCTGATCAAATGGGGCAATACAAAATCTTTTTTCTTTACGTCATGATCAGCCCCGGTTTATTTCTGCTGTCGGGTCTCTCGAATGGTCTTTATCATTGGGTCGGCAAATATCCTGATACCAAACCAGAGGTCCGGCAAAGCTGGACGCTCCTCGTCGTTATCAGCCTGCTCTTGTGCGCGATCGGATTGATTCTTTCGCCTTGGATCGCCCCGCTCATCCGGATCCCCTTGGCCGATTTGCGCCTGTTCCTTATGGCCATGCCGTTTGGTTTAGCCTCAGAATTCCTCGAAGACTTACTCATTGCGCGCGGAAAAATCTGGACCGGATCTTTTTATTCGTCGGGAGCGAATGTTTTGAGAGGGGTGAGCCTTCTGGCCGCGGCCTGGTGGACGCGCAGTATTGAATGGGTTATTTTGGTTTTCGTTGCGGGAGCGCTGATTCGCACATTGATCGGATGGCTTCTTCTTTTTAAGACGGGGGACATTCAACCCCTTTTCTCTCGGGACAAATCTGTCAAAGTGCTCCGGTACGCGCTTCCTGTTTCGATCGCGGCGCTCGCCGGGGTGGTTCTCCAAAATCTAGACCAGCTGATTTTGTCTGTTCGGCTAAGCCCGGAAGCATTTGCGTTCTACGCGATGGGATGCCTGATGATTCCACCGCTTTTCGTCTTTGAGATCTCGGTGAACCGCGTGTTGATCCCCCGGCTTTCCCAGGCCTTTGCAGCAAAAGATAAGACCCATGCCGCCGCGCTCTTTTCCGAAAGCGTCTCCGAGCTTTTTCGTTTCCTCCTTCCTGCGACCATCGGACTCATGATTTTCAGCGATCCGATTGTTCGGATACTTTTTACCGAGCGCTATATGCCCGCGGTCCCGTTTATGCGCGTTTACGCGCTGTATTACCTGTGTTTTGCTTTGCCCTATGACTCCGTTGCGCGTGCGCTGGGCGACGGCAAGTGGATCCTGCGGGCGGCGCTTCTCTTTGCTCCGTTTTCGATCGGAGCGACCTGGCTGGCCGTGGGCCATTGGGGCGCCATGGGGGCGTTGATCGCTTTCTTGGCCACACAGTTTACGATACGCCTTTATTCCCTGGACCATCAGCGGCGGAGCTTTGCCGTCACTTATTCGAAATTCCTTCCCTTCAAAGACATGGGAGTTCAAGCGGGTTTGGCGGCGGCCGCCGGGGCCTTTGCCGTCTTATCCCGTCCGCTGTTTTCTGATCCGCGAATGTGGTTCTTCGTGACAGGTCCGATTTTTATGGTCATCTATTTTGGCGGGGCCTACGCGGTCTATCTTCGGAAGCGTTCAGCTCACCCGGCAACCATTCATGTCCTGGAACTGGCGCAAACCCTGGGTTTGGGAGGATTGGAGAGAATGGTCTATTCACTGGCTCAGGAGCTGCATCAGCGTCCGGGTTTCAAAGTCCTGGTAGCGACCTACGATCATCAAGGCGGGGATCCTTCTCTCGAAACCCAGTTCAGAGAAGCGGGTATTCCCCTGGTACAGTGGCAGAAACGCAAAGGATTTTCGCTCCGGAGTGTGGTCCGTCTCCTGCAGATCATTTTTTCCAATGATACCCGGGTCCTGCATGTCCACGATCTGGGTCCGCTCATTTATGGCAGTATCGCCAAGGTCCTTTCACTGGGCCACGTCCGACTTTTTGTCACGCTACACACCCTGCTGGATATCCAGCATAATCGCCGGTATCGATTTTATTACAGGTTTTTTCTTCGCTTTCCCGACAGAATTATTGCCGTTTCCACAGGCGTCAAATCCGGGCTTGTAGCCCTCGGTATCAGGCCCCAGCGCATCGAAGTCATCCCCAACGGGGTCGCTTTTTCACTTTCATCCCTCGTTTCGAATATCCCTTTGGAAAAACAGACATTGAGGAAGCGACTCATGCCCGGCCTGGCTCCGCATCTTTACGCAGGCCGGTGGATGCTCTGCCTGGCCAGACTGCATGCGGGTAAGGGACAAGACCTTGTGCTCGATATCTGGCGAGCCCTGTCGAAAGAGGCTCGCGCCGAGCTCAGCCTGTTTTTTGTGGGACAAGAGACCCAGGCAGGATACCGCGAATATCTTGATCAGAAGATTCTTGATCTGCCGGATCGGGAACGCCTCTTCATCGCCGGCCCTTCCGAGCACCCTCAAGATTGGATCCAGGCCTCCGACCTCTTTATCTCCGGATCTCTGCTCGAAGGCATGCCGCTGGCGCCTCTGGAGGCGGCCGGATCAGGCCTGCCGACGATCCTCAGCGATATTGAAGGGCACCGCTTTTTGAGCCCCTGGGCGCATTATTTTGATGTGAAAAAACCCGAAGAGGGGGCGCAGAGAATCCTCGAAATCCTGGCGACCCTGAAGACGGCGGGAGAAACAAAGTTTTTCGATGATCGATGGGGGGCGGCGGCGGCCCTTCGTAAACGGTGGGACACGCCTACGATGGCGGCTTCGTACGCGGAAACGTTTCAGTTCAATTGAAACTGTTCATTTCGCAAACAGAAAGAGGAACTGACTAATGGCTAAAACAAAATCGAATCACTCCACTCCCTTGAGCGTAAGCTGGTGTTGCCTTTTGTTGGCGGGCCTCACAGCATGCGGCACCGGCCGGCCCCAATATGTCTGGAAAGATCTCGGCGCTCAAGGTCGCCGAGATGCGACTCAGACCTCATCGATCTTGCAAAGCTGGGGTCGCGATGCCGAAGGGCCTAACGTAAAGGATCCCATGATCGCACCGGGCTTTTTGCTAACCATGAGTTCCCTGTCCGACCGCAAACTTAACGAGGACTTCCGCGTAGGTTTTGATGGGGGTCTGCAATTGCCTTATGACATTGACGTCAATACGACCGGCGTCACTCTGGCGCAACTTAAAAAGAAACTCGCGGCGTTGTATCACCCCTATTTCAAAACCTCCCCCGATATAGGCCTTCATGTCAAGGAACGACGTTATTGGGTTGACGTTCGGGGATTGGTCCATAAGCCGGGCCGCTATTTGGTGGAACCGAACGCCTCCCTGGATCAAGTCATCGCCCTGGCGGGCGGGACGATCAAAGAAACGCCTCCTCAGTTTGCCCGGATTCAGAAAGGCGAAAAGCTTTTTGTTATTGACCTGAATCAATATTACGGCGTCGGCGAGGACCAACCGCAGATCGTGGGATGGTATGGAGGCGAGCTTGTCTTTTTACAAAAGGAGTACTCCGGCTCTCTCGGGGGCCGATCCCCATCCTCCCCGTACCGGTTGCCCATTTACGTGCTTGGAGAGGTTCGCAAACCCGGCGAGCACCCTCTGAAACCGGGGTCGGACTTTGTCGATTCTCTGACCCAGGCGGATGGCTTTACGGAACAGGCGAATCTGGATCATATTGAACTCATTCGCCGAACCAATGGACGCAAGCGCATCTACGAATTCTCCTGGAATCAGTTCCAGCGCGCGCCGGCCCTGGTGCAAGGCGACGTCATCCTGGTTCATGCCGTAAGACAATCAAAATCTGAGATCAAAGTTCAGATCGCCGCCATTCTAGTTTCGATCCTTACGTCCGCGGCCATTGTCTATGAATTAAACCGCACGAACAATCTCAACCGATGAGGACCCCTATGGCAGCTCACCCCCCATGGCTTCAGGTCAAGCCCGCACGTTACGACCGGCTCAAGGATCTCACGCACTATTCGGAACTCAAGCGTCTGGCGTATCGCATCGTCGCGCTGCAGAGGCAAAAGCGGTTTCGCTCCCTGGCGGTCCTCAGTTCTTTTCCCATGGAAGGGAAAACGCTCTTTTGCGCCGCCCTGGCGATGGCCTATGTCGACACCTGCCGGTCGAGCGTACTGGTGGTCGACGCGACGACTTATCACAATCCAAAATCATTGAATTTAAAGGACTGCCTGGATCCGTCCTTCTCGCAGATTGACTACCTCTCGCTGGCCGATCGCCGAAACAAATCCAATGGAACCCCCCACATACCGATGGATGCTCGTCTGGTCCGGCAGCAATCTGCCGTCGAAGCCGAAGTAGTCAAAGAAAGCGCCATCAGCGTCTCCCTCGTTAAAGAAAGCGATCACGCGCTGATCAGCCACGTTGCCGGAGAAAACGCCGGGCACTATGGCCTTGTCCTCCTGGACACGGTGTCTCTCATGGCCCAAAACAAGAACAATATTGATCCCCTACTGGTCGCGCACCTGGCGGATGCATCGGTTCTCATGGTGAGCTCAAAACTTCTCAATGCGTCAAATTTAAGCGCCTGCCTGAAGGTGATGAAGGATCCTGCGCTGCATCTGATCGGGATGGTCTCTAACGAGGAGTTCTCCCAATGAAGACACCCATCGAAACAACATTCAATGCCGCAGAGGTCTTCGGCCTCCTCTCGAAATACCGTCGTCTCATGCTGATCGGAACGACCCTGGGAATGACCCTATTCACGGTGGCGGCTTACACCTTGCCCAAAAAATACAAAAGTCATTTTACCCTGACCATCTATGCGAAATATTTTCAGAATCCTTTGATCCAAGATTTTATCCCGAACCTCAGTGATCCCGGTGAAATGAAATCCGAACGAGACTCTTTGATCCGGCAAGCCCTGACCCCGGAATTTCTAGATTCCATCGGCGAAAAATACGGAATGTATCATTCCAGGAAGGGCACCGAGGCCTTTTACCCAAGGATTCTGAAACGGCTCCCCTCCCTCAAGCGTCTGGCGGAAGGGCTGGGTCTTTATCAACCAGCCCGGAAGGGGTCTGAGGTGCCCGCCGCCCGTGAAGATCTCTTTTCCCGCATTCAAATATTTGATCTGAATAACACCACCTTTCACGTCAGCTTTGTTTATACCGACCCGGAGGTGACCCTGCAGGTCACGCGTGAGATCTACGCTCAAGTGATTCGTACACTTCTTGAGACGCATAGGAATAACCTCGTGAATATCCGGGACGCTATTCGCAAGCGCTTGGAATCACTGGCTTTCAGCATGATCGCCTCCATCCCGGACCCGCGCGCTTCCATTCGCCCTCAGGTCGTCAGCGATGAACTGGGGGATATTCGCAATCAGATCCGCGCCCTGAGCGCTCAGTATACCGAGGACCATCCCATGATCAAGGCCCTCAGGGACCGGGAAAGAATTCTGAGGCGCTGGCAGGGTGCCTCTTTAGGAAGCGGGGTGCCCCCTTCCGCTCAGGAGAACGCTGTGGTGGGGGATCAATCCTTGCCGGCTGTCAAGGAGATTCATGACGATCTCATGAAGAAAATGAATTACCTCAATATCGCACTGGACGCCGACCGAGCCCATCAAGGGGATTACTTTGCCACCGTCAAAAGCCCGATGTACCCCGACTCTCCTCTCTGGCCCAAGAAGGGGCTTCTGGCGCTCTGGGGATTCGCGCTGGGTTTTATCGGCTCTCTGTCCATGGCGGCCCTGCGGGAATATTTTCATCGGACGACACTGCGCGCGGCGGTTTTAGCAGAGCAGCTGGGTGTACCGCTTCTGGGCGTACTCCCCGTCGTTTCATGGGAGGGTCCCCTGAAATTGGAGCGTAGAAATTGAACTTTTATATTCATCTGGAAACGGGCATCCTCCTCCTCTTCCTCCTCATGGTTGTTGGGACTCAGGCTGAGCGGGCGAGCGTCCCGGGCTACTATTCACGAAACCCCCGGGTGCAAATAGTCGGGTTATCGATTGTGTTTGGGCTGCTGAGCCTGGGCTTGGGGGCCCTCCTCTACAGCGTCTCGCCGCTGCTCGGCATTGCGCTCGCTGCCGGATTTACGCTCTCTCTGATTCATCCTGCTAATGCGCTCTGTTTCTTTGTCCATATGTTATTCCTAAGACCCTGGGAAATCCTGACGACCCATCCGCTTCTCCTGGCCCTTCCCCGGCTTCTAGCGGCCGTCTGTTTGGTCTCCTGGCTCCTGTATCCGGGAAAATGTGGAAAGCCGACGATCCGGACGACGCGTGGGCTCATTCTCCTTCTAAGCTACAGCGCCTGGCTGTTCCTGACGACGTTTCGCGTTCCGGATATCACGGCCGCACAGGTGGAGTGGTTCAACATATTTTTTAAGTCCATGATTGTCTTTCTCATGTGCCTGTTTCTCATTGAAGACGAACACAGCGTCCTGGAACTGGAGCGGACCCTGGTGCTTAGCACGTTTGCGCTGGTGATTCTGGGCTTTTATCAATATCTCATTCTGCCGCGGGATGCGGCCTTCGGCGGCCGTCTCCATTCGATCGGGATGCTGGGCGATTCCAACGATTTGGCCGCAGGTATCATCATCGTCCTCCCCCTGATGCTAGCCCCAGCGTTCAGACCTCTCGCCCCTAGTGTCCAGCGGATGGGGGGAATCCTGTTCTCGGGGATCTCGCTTCTGGCCATCTGGTACACCCAGTCACGAGGCGCCTTGCTCGCTTTTCTTGCGCAGATTCTCGCGTTTGGAACTCTCTTTAAGGCTCAGGGACGGAGTCTGAGACTACTGGGAATAGCCGCTTTTCTCGGCCTCGGTTATGTCCTGGCCCTCCATGTCAGCTCAAGATCCACGAAAGAAATGGAAATATCTCAGGAGAGTCGGCTCATTTACTGGAAAGCCGCCGTCAACATGACTCTTCACCATCCGGTCTGGGGTGTGGGATTCGGACAATATCCCGCGAATTACGAGACCTTTGCCTCGACCGTGAAGTATGAATGGGGTCAGCGGACGGCTCATTCGAGCTGGCTCCTGGCTTTCGCTGAGTCAGGTTTTGTCGGCGGATTTCTTTTTATCGCGTTCTTTGTGATTGTCTTCCAGATCGCTTGGATCCATCGTCGGGAAAACCCGGATCAGTTTTATGCGTTGGCGGGGTATGGCGTCGCCATGAGTTTTTTATCCCATACCTATATGCTGTACCCGTATCTGTTGGCCGGGCTTGTTCTTGCCACCAGCGCCATCAAGGAGCGCGCCGCTCATGGACGCTAAAGTCGTTTCGATCATCATTCCCGCCCTGAATGAAGAGAACGTGATCGGGCAATGTCTGGATTCATTGGTCCACTTGGGATCTTCGCGGGAGTCCTTTGAAGTCATTGTGGTGGATAACGGCTCGACCGATCGTACCCTTGACGTTGCGCGGTCGTATTCGGGGATTCTGAATCTGACAGTCCTGGAAAAAGCGGACGTGCATGTTTCGGCGCTGCGCAATCTTGGAGCTTCCCGCGCCCGCGGCGACCTCTTCGCTTTCCTGGACGCGGATTGCATTGTTCCCCCCGATTGGCTGATGCAAGCCACAGCCTTGTTGTCCCAGGAGGGGGTCGGTGTGGTGGGGGCTCACTTTCGCATTCCCAACGATGCGGGATGGGTAGCGCGCACCTGGTACGGGAAACTGGAAGTCGAAAAGCAAGGAGTGCTCGCATGGGTCCCCGCGTGCAATACCTGGGTAAACCGCGACGTATTTGAGCGCGTCGGCCGGTTTGACGAATCCATAGAGACCAATGAGGACTGCGAATTCTGCGGTCGGGTGCGCAACGCAGGGTATCAGGTGATCGGCGATTCGAGGATTGCCGTGGCGCATCTGGGGACGCCGGCCGGTGTATGGGAATTTTATCGCAAGATCGTCTGGCACGCCACGGACGGACTTCGGGTGTTCCTGCGCGATCCTTCGGCGCTCACCAACGCGCGGCCGGTCCTGTTCGGTTTCTATACCCTGGTCTGTCTGGCCGGCCTGGGAATCGGCGCGGTCCTGGTCGCCTGGCAAAAGAGAATGGATGTGGCCGCGGTTTCTTTGGGCGTGTTGCTGCTGCCTGCATTTCTGCTGAGCTTGCGACTAACCTTAAGGCGGAAGACGTGGGCCGATCTGTTCCCTCTTACGTTGTTGAATTTGGTCTATGGGCTAGCGCGAGGCCGATCTTTGCTGGTCGCCAGGAACTGGGTCCGTTCTCCGGGGCGGCAGCACACAGCGGCGCTCATCTACATTTTTCTGCTGCTCCGTTTGGTAGGCCTCGGTTTTCCCGTTTCCGAGGCTCAGGGCATCACCGCCATCTGGGCCAATAACGGCGAAGACAAAGTGACCCGGGACGAATTGCGCGCCACGCGGGGCACCAACGTTAACAACCAGGCTTGGGACGGCTCCAAGATCTTGATTTTTGGTGGGCGCAACGAAGTCGTGGCTTTTAACGTGATTCTCGAGGCCGGCACCGCCGGCGCCAGCAACGTGGCCGTGTCTTTTAACAGCCTGAATGGGCCCGCCGGGGCCACCATCGCCTCTCTCCCGGCCACAGGAAACGGCGTCTTTGATTGGACCCAGCGCAACATTGAGCTCTTCTACGTGCGGTATCTGCAAATTAAAGGGCTGAGCAAATTATCCTATGAGACCTATGATGAAAGGCATGTACCGAAGCGGATGCGACGTCCTTGGAGCGGGAACGGATCGGCGAGCGGCACATGGCAGAGCCGGCCGGACCATGATAAATTTTATCCTGAAATCGCCGTCCCGCTGGAACTGATCCCGACCTTTACGATTGCCGCCGGCCGCAACCAGAGCATCTGGGTCGATGTCTATATCCCTAAAACCGCTCCGGTGGGCAATTACCTGGGGAGCCTGGTGGTACAGGAGGGCGGGGCCATCGTGGGAAGTATTCCGGTCCAGTTGAAGGTCTACAATTATACGCTCCCGGACACCCCTGCTTCCAAGACCATGCTGGCCTTTTCATCCACGGAGATCAATCCCCGCTATTTGGGTGCGATCTATGTCAATCCCGCCTCTGCCGCGGGCGCCGAAGCCAGTCTGCTGAGGGACCGCCATTTCATGCTGGCCCATCGTCACCGCATTTCCTTGATCAATGACGATTCATCCAACGATTGTGCGGCGTTCGGAGACCATCCTTGCGCGGACTGGGGACCCCGGCTGGACGGCAGTCTCTTTACCGCCGCCCACGGATACAACGGACCCGGTGTGAATACGGGCAACAACGTCTATTCCGTTGGGACGTATAGCTCCTGGAGTTGGAAAAACGGGACTCAAACGGACATGAACCAGCATTCCGATGCCTGGGCCACCTGGTTTAGTCAGAACGCCCCCAGCACCGAATATTTCCTGTATTTAATCGATGAATCGTCCAATTACCCCCAAATTCAGACGTGGGCGCAATGGATCTTGAGCAATCCCGGACCGGGTCGTCAAATGAAATCCATGGCGACCCTCCCGCTCCCAACCGCCGCCAGCCAGACCCCTTCCCTGGATATCGCCGCCACCACCTTCGGTGTTGGTCTTTCATCCGTATGGCAGCCCCTGGTAGCCAGCTATACCAACGATGCCCGCAAACGGTTTTACGTGTACAACGGGCGCCGGCCGGGCTCCGGTTCCTTTGCAACCGAGGATGATGGGGTTGCGCTGCGTGAATTGGCGTGGGGCCAGTACAAAAAGCACATTAACCGATGGTTTTTCTGGGACGCGACCTACTACAACAATTATCAGGCCAATGGTGGAAACACGGATGTCTTCCAAACCGCTCAGACATTTGGGGGGAGGGGAACCACGGACCCGGTGATCGGTCAGACGGGGTGGAATTACAGCAACGGAGACGGTGTTTTGTTTTACCCAGGGACCGACCAGCTATTCCCGGCCAGCTCCTACGGCGTGAACGGCCCCATTGCCAGCCTGCGCCTCAAGCACTGGCGCAGAGGCATTCAGGATGTGGACTACTTGACCTTGGCTGCTACGGTCGATCCCACAACCACGCAAAACATCGTCAACCAGATGGTGCCTAGGGTCTTGTGGGAGTATGGTGTGGACAACCCCAGTGATCCCACCTTTGTCCACACCGACATCAGCTGGTCCAACGATCCCCGGGTCTGGGAAGCTGCTCGCTTGCAGTTGGCCGGCATACTGGATGCTTCTGGGGTGAACAATCCCGGCTCTCTGCCAGCGCCGACTCTTAACCTTCCTCCTATCTTACCCGTCAATGCTCAAATCAGCGCCGGCTATCCCTCCGGCCATCGCATTGCCGGGTTTCAATGGTCGATCATTCCTAGGATTCTTTCTTTCGGGTCCCCGACTTCCGGATCGAAAACAAGGGCTCGAACTGCGGCCTCTAATTTTTTTACACCCAGCGCTTCGGCCCAATTGGCCAGCATGAATCTATCCCCGGGCGATTACCAAATCTCTGTGATGGCCGTCGACAGCAGTAATAATATTTCATCCCCGGCCCAAGCTAATGTCACGCTGGTCCCATCAGATTTATCGAGCCTGCGGGTCTTCCCAATTCCCTGGCGGGCCGACCGTCACGCCTCACTACCGATTACCTTCGACCACCTCACCGCTGGCGCGACCCTCAAAGTATTCACTGTCTCAGGGCATCTCGTTAGAAGGCTGAATTCAAGCGGAGGTATCGCCACCTGGGATCTGAACAATGACTCGGGGGACCATGTGGCTTCCGGGATTTATCTCTATGTCATTAAAACGACGAACGACCAAACCGGTCGAGGACAATTGGTCATCATCCGGTAACTCTATGCGCATTCATGATCTCATCGATATTTACCACCTCCCTCCCGCGTCGATCAATTTGATGCTGGAAAAAACGGCGCAGAACGATCCTTTCTACGCCCAAGTGGTCAAGAGCTACTATGCCGAAGCCCGGTCGCGTCATCCCAAATTGTTTTTTGTTGAAAAATACAAATACGGATTTTCCTTATGCAAAATGCCCGTTGATTTCGAGACGTATTTCAGCCTGCTCGAGTCCCCGGCGCGGGGAAACCACCGGAAGGCCCTGCGGCTCGGGTACGAAATGAAGCGGTTCGATTTTAACACCCGCTTGGAAGATATTCGTGAGATCTGGCAGTCGACTCCGGTCCGGCAGGGTACGCTTCCTCTGGAAATACGCGAGGGCCGGGTTCGTCCGATCACCCATCCTCCTTCCCAATCACCCTACCATGACTATCCCTATTTTGGTGTTTTCAAAGATGGCAAACTCCTGGCCTATGCCGGCTGTCTCGTCGCTGGCGATCTTTGCAATTTGGCCGATTTCTACGGGCATGACCGGTACCTCAACGACGGCATTGTTCCTCTGCTGATCATTGAGATTGCTCGCGAGCTTTACACCTCCTATCCAGCGGTCAAAATCTACAGTTACGGAACGTATTTTGGCGCCTCGGAATCGATGCGGCGATTCAAGCGTAAATTCCTGTTTTATCCTCACAAAGCGAACTGGATCCTCTCAACCCCACTCAGGCCCGCATCACCTGAGCAGGAACGGTTAATTTATCGGATGGATGTCCCCGGGCCCCTGACTCCGAAGGTTTTACCTGAAGGCGCTTTCATTGTGGCCGCAAAACTTCGGAGCATCGCTGCGCATTTTCTAATTTGGGTGAAGACCTGGGGGTGGAAGGAAGCACTCAAGACCTCTCTGAAAGTCCTGAGCGGGAGTCGCATCTTATTCGGTGTCATCCGGGGAAAAAGAGTGGTCCAATTCGGCTGGCTGAATCTGGGAAAGTGCCGCACGTATCCCGTGGAACGAGACGCCATTGTTGTGGAAACCTTGTGGACGGACCCGCAACACCGTGGTCAAGGTTTGGCTTCCGCCACCATTCACCACGGTCTTGTTTTTCTTTCGCAACGAGGATACCGGCGATTTTATGTCGATACGATCCTCGCCAATCGGGCATCTCAACGCATGATCGAGAAGGCAGGTTTTTCCGAACGTGTGGCCTGCTAAGCGTTCAGGAGGATCATGATTGTCCATCTCTTTAACTCCAGTTCCGTCAGCGGACCTGAGCGATTGGTGTTACCCGCGCTAGCGAGCGCCCGGACTCCCTGTGTGATCGTAAATTTATTGGAGGACAGGATTGGTCGATTGCACAAAACGGATCCCCTTCATGACTATGCGCAGGCTCTGAATTTGGACTATCACACTATCCTTGTGAGAAGACGCTGGGACCGGAAGGCCATCGGCGAATTGCATCAACTTCTGCGGCATCTCCATCCAGACCTGGTTCATGCCCACGCCATCAAAGCCTCGGTTTATTTGCTTCTGACCCGGCGAAAAAATGAACACCCTTGCTTTCCGATCATCTCGACGCACCACGGCGTTCATGGTTTACCGGACTGGAAGGTGCGGCTGTATGAATTCCTGTACCGTCGATATGTCCTAAAGAATTTTGACCGGGCTCTTGCGGTGTCCAGCACCGACTACGAATTTCTATTACGCTCCGGGCTGAATTCGAAACAGCTCCGCTGCCACTTAAATGGTATCGACGGACGCCGGGCGGACCCTAAGCACCGCTCGGAAGAGGCGCGCAAGGTCCAGGCGCTTTGGCTTCCCCAGGAACTCCAAGGATATCGGCCTTTTCTTTTTGGCGTGATCGCGCGTCTGTCCCCTGAGAAGGACCATGACCGGATGCTGCGAGTCTTATCGTGCCTGAATCAATTGCCCTGCAACCGAGATTGGAAATGTTTGATTTTTGGATCAGGGGCCCTTGAAGCCACGCTGCGTCAACAGGCGGTTCATCTAGGACTCGAAAAACGCGTCCTCTGGATGGGCTATCGAAAAGACGTGGCGGATGAACTGGCTGGATTGGATCTGCTCTTGTCCTTCTCGAAGGCGGAGGGCCTCCCGATTAACCTGATCGAGGCCGGCTGGGCGGGAACTCCCGTCATGGGCACCCGTGTCGGGGGCGTGATAGATTTAATTCCCGATGAGAGCTACGGCCATTCGATCGCTCCCGAGGAGCCGGCTGAAGTCTCCGCCTTAAGTCTCCTGCGGGCCCTTTCCCGGGAGGGCCATACCGAGCTCGAGGTTCAGGCCAGACGCTTTCAGGAACGTGTGGCCCGGGAGTTCAGTCAAAAAAAGTGGCTCCAGAAACTCCAAGGGTTCTATTCCGAACTGGGAGTGGCTTTTGACGGGAAAGCTTCGACAGCCGTTCCCCAGAATTCCCTCGTCCGGGACGCCCCCAGTGCCATGGGGGCGGGGGTGCGCTCGATGGTCCTGCTGTTTTTCGTAATCCTTTCGCAGGCCG
This sequence comes from Elusimicrobia bacterium RIFCSPLOWO2_01_FULL_59_12, assembly GCA_001800075.1. GTDB lineage: Bacteria > Elusimicrobiota > Elusimicrobia > 2-01-FULL-59-12 > 2-01-FULL-59-12 > 2-01-FULL-59-12. Next base: position 7,027 of record MGUR01000074.1, on the reverse strand, counting down.
GCCTTGTGCGAGCCGAAATTCCGCAGCCTCCCGTTCTTCTGCTCACCGCAAAGGACAATGGAACAGAATCCCAAAGCACCTTTGCCTGCTCAGGTCCCATTCACGGCTACATCACGCTTCCGGAAAAAGCCGTCGGCAAACACATTCTGGAAGGCATCTGGACAGGACCTCACGGGAAAGTCATTCAGCATAGCCGGAACGAGGTGATCTTCCCTGCATCCGGGCGCCGGACTGCTGAAATCTGGCTGCAGTTTACCCAGGAGCACCTATTTCGAAATCCGTTTTCAGTTCAGGATCCGGGGGACGCAGACCGGGCCCTCTACGACGGGACCTGGAACGTCGTACTGCGCTGGGATGACCGGCTGATCGCCCAATCTGCCTTTCAGATCCGTTGTCTTTAACAAGGAGGACTTGTGAAAAACATGCAAAATGCCCCGCTCGGGATACGAAAGGTCTTGCTGGGAATCCTCGGAATGATTTGGGTCGCGGGCTTCGCGGCGTGCGATAAAAAAACTGATCCTTCCGCGGCCGGCGCCGGAGGAGGCGCTGCCGCACAAAGGCACGTGCTGACTGTGAAGGGGGCCGCCCAATGACAAAATATTGGGTTTTAATCACGTTATTTCTGGGAGGGGCGATGAACGGGCAGGCCGCGACCAGTCCTTCGTCATTGATCGTGAAGGTCTTCGAAATGAGGGTTTCAAAAAACAGCGACTGTTCCGATGCAGTCACCATTTTCAGAACCGCCAGCCCGACGGCGGTCGATCTCGCCGGCCATCCCACTCTGGGGGTCGGCGCCATCCCGCATGGAACGTATCATTGCCTGATGTTTCATATCGACGATCTCGTCACGCTGGTCCCGCTGGCGGCGGACGGCCTTTGTACGGGGGGCCCGGTGACCCTGGACATCTTCGGCGATGCAGTCAATGACCTTTCGGTCAGCCCGGACGGCATGGCGATCCACGCGACGGCCAACGTCTCAGATTTCCCCTGGGTCTACTTTTCAGATTCTCCGTTGGCCTCTACCATCAACAATTGTTTCGAGCCGAACCATACGGGCTGCGTCTGCAGCGGCCCCTGTCCGTTGACCCCGCTGACGGTATCCTCAGACCGAACGCTCAGCCTGGTCCTGAACCTGGATGACCGGGTCATTGGTACCGGCGGCCCCTGCAGGTTGTTGCTTCCACCCGGTATGCCGCAATCGGCCCTGTCCATCCGCTGACGAAGAAGGAGTCATCTTGAGAATTCAAAACATCCTTAAATTCGCGCTGGCTTTGCTTTTCGGGATGGGTACGATGACTATCGCCTGGCCGATTACAGGAGCGGGATCTCAGCAATTAAATCTGGGAGCAGGGGGCGCCTTTCCCACAACGATCAATAACCTTTCGAAATACGCCGGGCCTGGTCCTACGGTCGGAGCCCGGTACCTCTACGGAATCGATGACTACTTTGGAGTGGGGCTACAGGCCGACTACTATACCTTCGCGAGCAAGGACACCCCGTTGGACAGTCCGGCGGGGGGCCAACTGGACGCGACTTTTCAGGACAGCGCGGCCACATTGGAGATCTTGGGCCGCTATACGTTGATTCCGGAAGCCCGGTTGGTGCCCTATCTCCACAGCGGGGTGGGACTGGCTTACTTTCGTCAGAAAGTCGACGGAACGCCTCTGCCAGGTTCCGCCTGGTCCGATACGAACACAACGGAGCCGCGCGACATTCAAGATGTCAGGTCGCTGGGCGTGGCTTTTTCTTTCGGGGTGGGAGTGGAGACGAACATCACGGACCGCCTCGTAATGGGACTGGAGTCGGCATGGCACGTCTTCGGCGTCAGCAGATCCACCTACGGGACCGGGACCCTCGACGTGCCTACTGTGTTACTGCGCCTCGGCTGGCGCTTCGGGCGCTCCGAACCGCTGCAGGCCGGGCCCTAGCCGGCGACATCGTCAATTCATGTTGCGGTGGCTGATTTTCATCCCTGCTATTTTACAGATGGTATCACCCGCGAGGTTGTACTGAAGTTTTGAACGCTCGTTCCATGTGCCTTCCCGCAGTTCCTTTTGAATCTCCCGCGCGATTTCTCGGGCTATCCATCCGCGCTTTTTATAGGTTTTCGCATATCGCTTGATCCACCCGTTGCGCTGTTGAGCGGGTTTGTCCACCTGCCGGCGTCCCCGCACAAGGCCAAAGGGGGAATAAGCCGCCAACAAACCTCTGATGAATTGGACGCAGATTGTCAGTCCGTTCGCGGTCGCCGCGATTTCCATATTAAACGGGTGATTGCCTTCAAGCAGGATCTCGTCCGGCGCATACCTGAAACAACCGATGAGATCCCGGTACCGGTGCAGAAAAGCCCGGAGCGCCTTCCATTTATTTGCGCGAGCCTTCGCTCGAGGCGCGCGCTTGGTGATCCAGACCGGAAGTTCCTGTAAGTATTCCCAATTCAGCTTTTTCAGCTTGTTTGTCAGCTGCAGAAGGGGTTTACCTTCTTTGAGGAGTTCGTAAGTCACGCGAACTTTGGCGGGTGATGTCTGCCAGAAGCCGTAATGTTTGACTACCGCCCGCGCGAAAATTTTAGAACAGACCTCCCAGCCGTACACTTCCTTGCAGGAATAGTGTTCCGCCTCCAGACGACGCTTGAAGGCTATCACATCGCTCGTTACAAAATAGTGCGCAGTACCCATCTCAAGCTCCTTTCTATCTTCCGAACAGGACTCACCCCGATTGGACGCGCATGGGGGGGGGAATAAAGACACATAAGGCTTTTTGTGGAAAAAAAGCGCTTATAGTACCCCTATGTGTATCAAGTCTCCGCGAGCCGCACTCTATCTAATCATTATGATAAGTAGTGCTGTTTCAACTCTCACTATCCCATCGCAAGCCGCCTCCGGCACGGCAGGGGCATCCTTTCTGGACATTCCTGTAGGGGCCGGCCCGGCGTCGATGGGGGCGGCCTACAGCGCCCGCGCGGATGATGCCTACGCCGCCACCCTGAATCCGGGCGGCCTGGGCTTTCTGCCGTCCACTGAGTTTGCCGCACAACATCTCTCCTACGTTGATTCCATCCACTACGAATATCTCAGCTTTGCTCTTCCGCTACCCATGGCCCCACGGGCGTCCTGGGGAGGTTCCGTTCAATATCTGGGAAGCGGCAATGTGGCTGGGACCGACGCCACCGGACAACCCATTGGCGATTTTTCCAGCCATTATGCGGCCTACAACTTGGCGTATGGCCGCGTCGTGACGGACCAATTATCCCTGGGGATCACGGGAAAATGGATCAATGCTAAAATCGACGATGTCTCGGCCAATGCTTATGCACTCGATTTCGGAAGTATGTTCCGGGCGAGCGAAAAGCTTACTCTCTCCTCTGTGCTCACCAATGTGGGGTCCAAGCTGACGTTTCTGCAGCAACGGGATTCCCTGCCGCTGGCCTTCCGCCTGGGAGCGGCGTATCAGCCCAACAATCGGTGGAATATCAGCACGGAAGCGGTTTACCGTCAAACAGGGTTGGCAAGCGCTCACCTAGGCTTCGAATGGCATCCATTGCCGATGTATTCCCTCCGGACAGGCTACCGGACAGATACCGTCCGAGGGCTGGGGGCGCTGGCCGGGTTCTCGACGGGCTTCGGGGTTCATGCTCATAAGCTGGAATTCTCCTATGCCTGGGTCCCCCTGGGAGATCTCGGTAGTACCCATTATTTCTCACTGGTCCTTCGCTTGAGAGAAAGCGGAAGAGAAAAGCGCAATTTGATTCAATACCAGCCCATCAAAAAACGAGCTCTTGCCAAAAACGACCCAGACGCCACCGAATCCGACTTCCAGCAACTTATGGAGCTTCTCTCAAACGACGATGCTCCCGTTTCACGACGTCGCCCGCGCTAGGCGTTTGACCCGAGAGCGTTCTCCCTGATCTGTTCTTCGATACTAGTAAAGAACACCGCGGCTGCCTATCAGTCCTGAGTCCTATTTTTGGTCTCCTCAAAACTACCAGGGCGAGAATACGCCAAACCCCTATACTGTCCTAGGGTGTCAATGACTCCATCAGCAGTTGACCTAGTCCCGGCCTGGTAGTTTGTCGGACGAAGAAAATAGCGCTCCGTCCTGATAGGCAGCGATGCCGTTTCCTGCTAGCATCCATCAAGGAAGGATTACGAGGGTTCAGCGTTACGATGACCATGAGTGTTCTTGATCGGGCAGCTCGTAACCGCGGCCGACTACGGTTTGCACGGCTATCTGACCACATCCGGGCGATTCTGGATACTATTCGAGAACCCTTCGTGGTCCTTGATGGGGGCCTGCGTATCCGACTGGTCAATAAGTCCTTTTGCCAGAACTTTCATCTCTCGCCCAAGGAGATCAACGGCAAGTGTCTTGATTCGCTCGGGGACGGCGCGTGGAAAACACCTGCTTTGCGGAGCTGGTTGGAGGCGATTCTCGCCAAGCGGTCCGATCTAGCGGATTTCGAGGTCGACGGCCATTTCCCATCCATCGGTCGCCGAACGGTGATGTTTAACGCGCGCCGCGTCGAGATCCCTGGCGTGAGGCGGATCCTTCTTCTCGCGGTCGAGGATATAACTCAACGTAAACAGTCGGAAAATGCGTTGGGAATACTCCATGCGTCCTTAAGAAGCGAAACGATGACCGACGAGCTCACTGGCTTATATAATCGCCGCGGCTATGAGGTATTAAGTCAAATCTATTTAGACCTGGCCCAACGCCGCGGTAAACGGATTTTCGTCATCTATGCCGACTTGGACAGTTTGAAACAAATCAATGATCAAGCGGGACATCAGGCGGGAGATCAAGCCATCACTCGGACGGCTGAGATATTGAAGAAAACATTCCGAAAGTCCGACATCATCGCTCGCATTGGCGGGGATGAGTTTGCGGTCGCGACCATCGAGAACGGCCACGACAGCGCGGCGATACAGATGGCCCGATTGCAAGTGAATATAAAACGCCACGCACTTCAAAATAAATACACCCAGCCCATTGGGCTGAGCGTGGGTGTGGCGCGCTCGAACCCCCTGGGAACTTCGTCCATTAAGGAATTGACCGCGCAGGCAGATGCGTTAATGTATATCGAAAAACGAGGCAAACGCAGATCGGATATCGCTCTCATTCCCATGGAGGCCTTATGACTAAAGCTATCGGACTGGCTCTGTTTGTCGCAGGCGTGATCCTTATCCTGGCCGGTTACAACGCATCGCAGTCATTCAGTTCAGATCTCTCGAGGTTTTTCACCGGCTCTGTCACGAACAAGGCGATGTGGATGACGATCAGCGGCGTGGTGGCTGCGCTCTCCGGGGCCGCTCTCCTTAATAGCCGCAACGCTTGACCCTGAACTCTCCCTGCTTGTCACTTTATCAGCATTTAGTGTAGTCCCACCCTAGTGGTTTTACCGATGAAAAATATAGTCCTCTCTCCTGATGGTCAGCGACGTCCGTATCTCCTAACATGCAATGGAGGATAAAGGAGGAACTTATGTTATGGACAATCTTTGTTGTTTTGCTGGTTCTTTGGGCGCTGGGTCTGGTCACTTCCTATACGATGGGGGGGTTCATCCACCTCTTACTAGTTATAGCCTTGGCCGTGATGGCGATACGGATCATTCAGGGACGCAAGCCCATTTAACTCTTTGAATTGTTAAATCTACGTTTTAAAAATAAAAAAGGAGAACAAAATCATGAAAAAGGTATTTGTCCTCATCCTAGCCTTCGGGCTTTTAAACAGCGGTGTGGCGCAGGCGTTTGATTGGTTCGGCGGGAGGCTATCGATCGGGGGCGGCTACGGCTACGACAAACCTAAATTGCCCTACGCCTTTCAAGACCAGTACAAAGAAGCACGCATGTGGACTGCGCACACGAAGTATTTCATCGACAATGATGTATCGTTCGTCGTTTCCTATGCCGACCTCCAGGCCAAGAACCGAACGTCTGCGAGCGACCTTCATTTCCGTCCTCTAGTCGGCTCGCTGCGGTACAACCTTTTCCATCATTTGCCATTTACGCCCTACATCACAGCCGGCGCCGGCGCCTCCTTTAATCGTCAGGAGAATACAGACGGCTCCGTAACGAGATGGACTCAATTAGCCGCGCAGGGGGGACTAGGATTGGAATTGTTCATCAATGAACATACCTCCATCGGAGTGGAGGGCCTTTATCATAACTTCCTGAAGAAAAATCGTAATTCTTACGGACTTCCGTCCGCCGTTGCGATGTTGAACCTTTACTTTGGAGACGGTCCTGCCACGCGCCGCGCTAAAGAAGAGGCAGAGACGCAAAAACAACGCGCCGATGCCGCGCAGCAACAAACCGCAGATGCCAACGCGCGAGCCGCGGCCTCCGGGCAGCAGGTGTTAGCGGCACAACAGCTGAGTCAAGCGCAGCTGGACGCCGCCAAAACCGAAGCCGACCGCAAGGCGCGGGACTTGCAATCTCAAACTGCGCAAGCACAGGCCGAACTAGGCGCGATCAAGCAGATGATCGCCCGCAAGGACCTTCAGCCGATCAACTTCAAAACGGGAAGCGCCGAGCTGTTGGACGAATCACACGCCGCCCTCGACAAGATCGCGGAGACCGCCAAAAAGTATCCAAACTTAAAACTGCGCGTGGAAGGTCATACGGACAGCCAGGGGAGCGACGGCTACAATTTGAACCTGTCGCAAAAACGAGCGGATGCGGTGCGGACGTATTTGGTCAGCACCGGGGTGCCGGCCGACCAGGCCGTGGCCGCGGGGTTTGGAAAGACCCGCCCGATCACGTCCAATGAGACCGTGGAAGGCCGCGCCCAAAACCGACGTGTTGAGTTTTTGTTCTTTTTGAATTAAGAGCCGTTGATTCAAGGTCGCCCTTGAAAGTCGCTCGCTCTCATTACTTCCCCCGGGAGCGGCGACTTTCAAGGGCGGTCTACCCGACGGTTGAGAGAATAAGGCGAATCATCGTGAAAAAAGGTCTGGCATGGATCGTGGCCGTAGGGTTGATGAGCTCCGGGAGCGCGCAGGCGTTTCAGGGGTTGTCCGAGCGCCTTT
>MGUR01000073.1:5060-6909 GCA_001800075.1 Elusimicrobia bacterium RIFCSPLOWO2_01_FULL_59_12 | reverse complement strand
GACTTCGCCAGCCAGTTGTAGTTGTGGTCATAGATCTTCCGGGAAGCCGGGTCGTCGGGGGGGGCCCCCAGGGCCGGACAGGCCGCCAACAGAGCAAAACCCATACGGAACGAACTGCGAAGGGACGTTCTCACCCGGTTATTATAGGAAAAAGGCGGTCACTTCCCCCAGATGCGCTTGAAGTATTCCTTGCGTCCGGAGTTATCGGTGTAACTGCGGTAGGATTCGGGGCTCTTGATGGAGTATTTCTGGTGATGCTCTTCGGCCGGCCAGAAAATGCCGGCCCGCTCGATTTGAGTGGCAATCGGTCCTTCGAAACGGCCTGATTTTTCAAGCCTTTCACGAGACGCCAAAGCCGCCAGGCGCTGTCCCTCGTGGCGATAGAAAATAGCGGTGCGGTACTGGCGGCCCCGGTCCGGGAACTGGGCGTCCTGGGTTGTTGGATTGATATTCTGCCAGAAGACGTCCAGCAACTTTTCATAACTCACCCTCGTGGGGTCAAAAACGACTTCGATGGCCTCGGCGTGGCCGGTCTGACCGGAGGATACCTGCTCATAGGTGGGGTTCGCTTCGGCGCCGCCGGCGTAGCCCACGGTGGTCTTCACGACGCCGGGAACTTGATCAATCGACGATTGGATGCACCAGAAGCATCCGGCCGCGAAAGTCGCCTTTTGGAACCGGGCATCGCCGCGCCTGAGCTCGCCCCATCCGGCATGGGCGGCGATCAAACTCAAAAATACACTCAGGAAGGATCTTTTCATGTCGGGGGATGAAGGACTATTGGAGCGCTTGCAGGCGGGCGAGTTTGGAGTTGTATAGGTCCGCGAGGTCTTTCGCTTTCTCGCGGTGCGCGCGTTGTTCGGCGGCCAGCTTGTTGTATTCCGTAACGGCCTTTTCACGATCATCGATGAGTCCCCGCGCGATGGACTTCTTCAAAGCATCCAACCGGTCGGTCAATTCGAACACGGTGTCGCGCTCATCATCCATCAGCGCTTTCATATCTTTCAGTTCTTGTCCGAGCGCGGCGATCTCGGCCCGGCTGCCGGAGGACTTGCTGTGCATCAGCCATACGGCGGCCAGCGCGAACACCGCCGCCGCGATCCCGATGCCGATCCAGGGAATGCCGGGCTTCGGTTCCGGCTCCGGAAGATCAATGCCTTGAGGGGTCTGGCTCACGGCAGAATCATACTATGAGGACGGCAGGATGATCCAGGTGGAACCCGCCGGGTGTTCCAGCGTGGACAGCGTCAAGAGCGATATCTCCCCGGCGGGGTCCGCTGGAGACAGGGGGACGTGTTCACCCGGGCATTCCAGAGTTCTTTGCAGCGCTGAAGCCCATGCCGGGGCGTTTTGCAAATCCAGCCAATGGGATCCCAACGATTCAGGTTTCAACTTAAAGCATTCGCCGGCTCTCCGGTTGAAGGCGACCACTGTCTGGCGGTGATCGAGAAGGATCAGCCCGGCGGGTGAAAAAGCGAGCGCCTGGTGCGTCCATGGAAGAAGACCCGCCTCCGTTTTTTGTCGCAGCCGATCCAGCGACCGGCGATGCCGCTTATGGCCTCGATCCCACGCGGCGATCAGGCGAGATCTGAATCGCCGCCGGCCGTTCGCAAGGCCCCGCCCCGCAAGCCCCCCGAATAAACCCAACAGAATGACCGCGTTCCCTATTCGCTCCAGACATTGATACCGGAACCTCCGCCACGGCGTGGGGGACACATTGATTTTAAGCCAGCCGACGGTTTTTCCCTCCCATACCAGCGCTTTGGAGTGCAGCGGCTTGCGGGGCTCTACACCCTCCACTCGGGCAGACGATACGCCGGGCAGTTTTTCCAGCCGCCGCAATTCGTCA
>MGUR01000073.1:1851-4997 GCA_001800075.1 Elusimicrobia bacterium RIFCSPLOWO2_01_FULL_59_12 | reverse complement strand
CGTGCCCCGCCTGCAGAACCCTCGAAATCGGGCCCCAGATCCCCAGCGCGAACAGGGCGCCCATCACGATCCCGAACCCTGCGAACGCAGGGACGGGGTGGCGATTCATCGCGCGCGAGAGCATCAGAATCCGCCTTTCATGAAAAGGATGGCCATCGGTCCCAGGAGGATCATGAAAATCGTGGGAAAGATAAAGACAAATAACGGGAACAGCACTTTGATCGGCGCTTCAGCGGCCTTTTTCTCCGCAATCTGCATGCGCCGGAGGCGGAGCGAGGCGGCTTGTTCGCGCAAGAGCGGCGCCATCTGTGTTCCCAGGGACAGGCCCTGGACGAGGGTCCGGCATACATCCCGAAGCGGGGGGTAGGTTGTTCGCCTCGAAAGGCGCGCATAAGCGGTCAAGCGGGATGTCCCCATTTGAATTTCCCCCTGGACCCCTTTCAGTAGATTTTGCAGCGGATTGGGCGCCCCCTTGGCCAGATAATGCTGGAGACCCGCCGTCAGGTCGAGGCCCGCTTCCATCACCAAGGCTTGCAGTTCCAGACACTCGGGCAGCGCTTTCAATAGCGCGGCGTGAAATTGCGACTGCCTGTGTCTCAGCCATAAATAAGGCAGCGGCCCGGCGACGGCATGCCACGCCAAAAATAGAGGCACATCCACCCCGTCCGGCAGAGGAACTTCGTTCAAGAGGCGAATGAGATGACGCTGGTAGCGGGACACCGGAGGCCAATTCATCGCGAGAAGCTTTTCAGCGCCCCGCCGCAGGGCCTGAGTCAAAAAATCCGCGGAAGGCCAACGCGCCTTCTCAAAGAAAAGGAACGACCCTCCGATGAGCGCTCCAGCGAATATCGCCGTCATCAGCGCGATCATCAGTTTCATGCTACACCTCGATCGTGACGATCTTCTTGATCAGGAACCCGCCGATCGCCACCATCACGATCACCAGGGAAAGAAGCGTCCATCCCAGCGGGGTCACAAACAACGGACGCATCAGGTCGGGAGCCAGCACGCTCAAGACCCCCAAAAGTATAAAAGGCATGGCGCTGACGATCGCTCCGGACATCTTCCCCTGCGCGGTCAGCGCGCCCAGCCTGCCTTGAAAAGCGATTTCCTGGCGAAGCGTGTCTGACAACGTCATGAGCACCCCCGCCAGATTGCCGCCTGTTTCCTGGATAATTGTGACGGCGCACGCCAGAGAGCGGATGGCGGGGATCGGAAGGCGCGTTTCCAAATGGCTCAACCCTTGCGGCAAACTCGCGCCCATCCGGACCTCTTTTAACAGGGTGTTCCATTCATCCATCAGGGGGCCGTCCCCATCTTCGGCGGCGAACTGGACCGCCTGGAGAAAGCTTGAGCCGGCGCGCAGGGCCCCCGACATCACTTCCAGATCCTGCGCCAACAAGAGCGGGATCGCGGAGAGCCGCCGCCGCGCTTGGTAGGAGTTCCATCGGGTTAACATGACGTCACCGTTTGGGAGACCAGCCCCGTCGCCTCAAAGCGCTCCGAGCGATAACGATAAAGCTCGGCCGTTGTCAGCACGTCGCCTTCCATCCCCGTCAGTTCCGTAATGGACGTCACCTTTCTTGTGCCGTCGGAGCAACGCGCCATCTGGACGATCACATGCACCGCGCTTTTGATCTGTTCGCGGACCACCCGGACAGGCAGGTTGATCCCCGCCATCAGCACCAGCGCTTCCAGACGTCCCAGCGCGTCGCGGGGCGTGTTTGCGTGAAGCGTGGTCAGCGAGCCGTCATGGCCCGTGTTCATCGCCTGCAGCATGTCCAGCGCCTCCCCGCCGCGGCATTCCCCTACCACGATGCGGTCCGGCCGCATGCGCAGGGCATTGATCACCAGGCGACGGATGGGGATCGCCCCCTGTCCCTCGGCGTTCGGCGGCCGGCTTTCCAGCCGCACCACGTGCGGCTGCCGCAGCTTCAGTTCGGCGGCATCCTCGATGGTGACGATGCGTTCATCCGGCGCGATACAACCGGACAGGATATTGAGCAGGGTCGTTTTCCCGCTTCCTGTGCCGCCTGAGATGAGGATGTTTTTGCGGGCCTGCACGCAGCAAACGAGAAAGCGCCCCATCTCCGGGATGAGGGCGCCGAAGCGGATCAGGTCCTCCAAGCCTAAACGCTGATCCATGAATTTGCGGATCGTCAGCGTGGGGCCCTCAAGGGCCAATGGCGGCAAAACGATGTTCACGCGCGAGCCGTCCGCTAACCGCGCATCACAGAGCGGCGTGCTCTCATCCACCCGCCGGCCGATCGGCGCCACGATCCGGTCGATCACCGTCCGAAGGTGGGCGTCGCTTTCAAACGTAACGTCCGCAGGGTAGAGGCGGCCTTTTTTTTCCACGAAAACGGTTTGGGCGCCGTTCACCATGACCTCCGAAACCTCGGGATCTTTCAGCAGGGTTTCCAGGGGTCCGAGGCCCAGCACGTCATGAAGGATGTCCGTAAGGACCCGGCCGCGGATTTCGCGCGAAACGGAAAGCGCAGGTTCTTCAGCGATTAAATTCTCCAGGAGGACTTGGGTTTTCTCCGGGGGAAGGGCGTTGGTGGAGGGGCTTGCCTTGAGCAAGCGTTCATGAATCCGGCCTTTCGCTTCTCTGGCCGCGCGGGCGGTCAAGGGGCGGTTGTCGCAGTACATCTCAGGTTCCCTCTCAAGGCGATGCGCCAGGGTCCGAGCGTCCTCTGCTGCGACATGGGCCAGAGCTTTAGGAAACGCGTGCCGCGCGAGCTCGTCGATGTGCGGCGCGGCCTCCAGGGCCGCGTCACGGCCAGTCGGAGGAATTAGAAGGAGAAGGTCCGCCGGGTCCAGCAGGGCGAGATACTCATCCGTCCAGGCGGGCGTCGCCAGAACCAGAACGAAATCAAAACTGCGTTTGATCCATGACAAAAGGTCGCCCGATTGCGATAGGCCCGCGTCAAGACCTCCGCGTAAGGCGCATAATCGGTCTTCGCCATGGCGCAAATAATTTTGCAGAAGCATCGGGGTGAAGGAGCTCCGAAAAGGGAGGATCTGGCTGAATGATTTTCCCGCGCGCGCCGAAGTGGAAGAGATATCCCAAAAAAGGACCGCGTGCCGCGCGGCCAGTTCTCTGGCCAGATCATAGGCGAAGGTTGCGTGGCTTGTTTCCGGAG
>MGUR01000073.1:439-1824 GCA_001800075.1 Elusimicrobia bacterium RIFCSPLOWO2_01_FULL_59_12 | reverse complement strand
TCCCGATGGGAGAGGGTTTTCCGGCCGTGGACTTCTCCCCTCTCCCGCAGGGAGAGGGGGTGGGGGTGAGGCTTCTTCGCAGCGGTTCGGATATTTCACGGCGACTGCTCCAAAATCCGATTATCCCCCGGCGCGCGCAGAATCACGCTCAGGATGTCATTCTCGCGGGCCTCCGCCAAACGGACGGCGGCCAGGGGGTTGAGAAGCACGGACAGGACGGTCGTTTCTTCCTGTTCCCGGGGCGGTTCGCCCGGGCTTTTATCTTGCGGAACGTCCGAAGCGCCCAACGGGGTCCATTTTTTTCCCACAGCGATGACCGGAACGGCTTGAAACAGCAGTAGGGTCGGCCGGGGCGCCGGGTCCATGTCCCGTCCTTTGGGCGTGCGCAGCACATCGATCAGATCCCCGGGCTGTAAATTCCCGCCCAGACCCCGGGTATCGTCCACGCCGAATGAAACGGCGGCCAGTCTTTCCGGAATGACCTGCGAAAGGGAATCGGATTTATCCAGAAAACCCAGCTCGCGCTGGGCCAGCCGGGCGCCTTGCGGAATGGGAAGCAGGCTGCGAAAACGCGGGCGGCCCGGCGACGATTCCAAGACCTCAAAGGATTGGACCGCTCCGGGTTCCGCATAGGCTTTAGGGACGGCGACCGCCTGGAACAAAGCGGGCCGGAGCGCGGCGCCGCGCGGGATATAGCGGCTCGCCACAAGAACAGGAACGGCCTCCCCCGCTTCCTGGGCGCTGATCTCCAGATGCCGCAGAAAGAGCCACGCGAGGACACCCATGAGGACCGCTGATCCCGCCGTCACCGTGAGCCATAACCGTTTTTTCTTCTTGGTCACCCCCGCGAAAGCGGGGGTCCAGTCAAATAAGCTCATCTGACAAATCCTTCCAATCCGGGTTTAGACTTTCAATCAATTCCAATTTCCAAGGCCGGTTCCACTTTTTGATTTGTTTTTCACGATTGATCGCACCTTCCATTGTTTGATGACTTTCATACCAAACCAGGGCATGAATCGAATATCTCTTGGTGAACCCATCAACACTATTCTCTTTATGGTCTGTTACTCGTCTGGCAAGCGCCGATGTCACTCCAACATACAAGGTTCCATTTCGACAGCTGGCCACTATGTAGACAGTAGGACATTTCATTTTGAGTCAGATGCTGGATTCCCGCTTTCGCGGGAATGACGAAATGAATCATCGATAGCAAACACTGTAGCCTCTCAAAGGGATGCTGTCGGGAAATCCGGGGATGGCGCGCAACAGGCGCGGAGCCTTCAGGTCATACTCCACCGTCACCGAGGCCGGGCGAAAACGCGTCAGACCGGCCGCGCTTTTGAGGGTTTCATCGATTCGAGCGGCAAGTTTCAAAAGCCCGGGAA
>MGUR01000073.1:0-428 GCA_001800075.1 Elusimicrobia bacterium RIFCSPLOWO2_01_FULL_59_12 | reverse complement strand
GGCGCACGTCCAATAACGGAGCCTGTCGACGAAGAAAATGGGCGCACAGGTCCTCGACCCGGCGGATTTCCTCCGATTCGCCGTACTCCGCATCGTGGTAAGCCATCCAGAAAACACCGTGGCGGGCGGCGTGCGCCAGCTCGATGGAAACAATGACCGCCTGGGCAAACCAGACGATGGCCGCCCAGAAAGCGATCATCACGGGCAGCACCATCAGAAATTCGATGAGCGATTGACCTCTAGTGTTCGTAAATCCCTCCCACGGGTATCACGTGACTTTGCCATCGTTCCGAGGCCTGACGGTAAGCGCGTTGCGCGGCCAGGCCGGCAAGAAACCCCCGCGCCTCGGCGGGTCTGGGAAACATCGGACCCCGCACGTTGTAGACGCGCGCCGCGGCCACGGCATAAAGATCGGGCATTTGAATGGA
>MGUR01000072.1:16442-22210 GCA_001800075.1 Elusimicrobia bacterium RIFCSPLOWO2_01_FULL_59_12 | reverse complement strand
ACGCGCTGCGCCGGCGGCTGACCCGGGCGCTAAAAAAAAACTTGAAGGCCGTCAAACGCCCCGGCTGGGACCGCTATTTCATGGACATCGCCCGGAAAGTGGCCAGCCGGTCCAACTGCCTCAAGCGCAAGGTGGCCGCGATCATCGTGAAGAACGGCCGCATCATTTCCACGGGCTACAACGGAACGCCTCGCCGCACGCGCAATTGTTTTGAAGGCGGCTGTCCCCGCTGCAACGCCATCGGGCCCTCGGGCAAAGACCTCAGCGAGTGCTACTGTTCCCACGGCGAGGAAAACGCGATCGTCCAGGCGGCCTACCACGGCATCGCCATCAAGGAATCCACGCTCTACACCACGTTTTCTCCCTGCCTGCTATGTACTAAAATGGTCATCAACGCGGGGATCGGGGAAGTCGTATTCAATCAGGACTATCCCCTGGGCGCGCCGGCCCAGGCCCTGCTGAAAGAAGCCGGCGTGAAACTAAGGAGATTGACGCTCTGATGGCATTCTGGAATAAAAACAGCGATCCGAAAAAAACGTCCGAGAAACCCCAGCCGGCGGACCTCGGCCGCAACGACCCCTGCCGCTGCGGTTCCGGCAGGAAATACAAGAAATGCTGCATGGAAAAAGACCAGGCCTCTGAACGCGAAACGCTTGAAGAGACCTGGGCCAAGGCGGCCGAACTCGCCAAGGAGCAGGCCGAGAAGAACGCCAAAGAGACCAAGGAAACCCCTTCAGGCCCTTCCAAGCGTGCCTCTAACCAGCCGCCCGCGCAGCAGCGGCACGCCAAGTTCGTTCCCTCCCAAACGAGCCTCCCCCGAAAATCCGGCGGCAGTTAAATAGAAACTGAGATGGATACGCTGGCTCACGGCCTTTGGGGCGGCGCCGTCTTCGGCCAAAGAGAAAAGGGCCGGTGGACATGGGCTTTTTTACTGGGAATGGCGCCCGACCTGCTTTCCTTCGGCCCTTTCTTTCTCACGCGCCTGGGAACCATCGCCGAACGATGGGGAACCCGGCAGCGGATGGAGCCGCCTGATCCCTCGATTATCCCCGCCTACGTTTATGACGCCTATGACGTCACGCACAGTCTGGTCATGTGGGGTCTGGCGGGGGGCCTTATTTGGGCATTTCGCCGGAAGTGGTTATGGGTTTGGGGGGCCTGGGCCCTGCACATCCTCTGCGATATCCCCACGCACAGCACGCGGTTCTTCCCCACGCCCTTTCTCTGGCCGCTCGACACCCCGTTTGTGAACGGCGCCCGCTGGGCCGCACCCGGCTTCATGCTCGCCAACTACAGTCTCCTCGCGCTCACCTACCTTGCGATCGTCCTCTACAAATCAAAGCGAAACAAGGCCTAGATAACGCATGGGCCGTCCAGCCCCAAATTTTTAGCCCTCCGCTCCATTCCACCTCCGACGCCAATCCCTTAAAATTTAACGGTGTTCGAACGCTCGGGTGACGCCCGCGCGCGCGCGTTCGGGATCTCGATGAATAAATTCTTCATTCGCATCGTCGGCCTGATTTTAATCCCCTGCCTGGTCACAGGCCCGGTTTCCGCAGGCGGACTTGAAGCTCTTTTCCACGACCGACCGGTCCAGACCTCTCAAATAATCCCTCAATACAGATTCCAAGAAGCGGCGCTGACGCTGGCGCTGGAGTACGTGCGGCCCTGGCATGCGAAATCCGCCGCCAAGCGTTACGCCTCCGCAGGGGCGCTGCTGGCACTGACTTCTGCGGCCGCTTACGACCATCCCAAATTTGTCCTATCCTGGATCGCGCTGATGAGCGCCGTAATCGCCAATGCGTGGATCCCTCAAAAAGATTCGGCGTGGCTGCTTGAAAAATTGCGGCCTTGGTCACGGGAATTGGCTTTCCTGCTAAAGGACGCGGAGCATTTTGACCGTATGGTCATTACAAATTCTGGAATACGCGAATTGGCGGGAACCTGGGGTAATGCCATGGACAGTCTCTGGAATGATGAAGAGGCGCAGGAAACGACCCTCGCCAGCGTTCTGCGCGATATTCTTAACGACATTCATCTGCATGGGTATTATCTCCGTGACATAACCATTGAAAATGCGCTTAGCGCCGATCAAATTGTGCTGGAAATTCTGAACGCTATTCAACCCGCACCCGCGCCTCGCGTGAGTTTAAACCGGCGGGGTAAATTGAAATTCGCGGCCGGGACGTCCACGGAACGGGTCCATCCGGAACGCGTGGTCGCCTGCCTCAAGCGGCACCCCGTATCGGAGTGGACATGGGAGGCGGCGCGAGCGTGGTGGATCGCGCATCGCGACACGCTTCGCGGGGAAACGGGCGTGCCTGACTTGATGCTCACGGACGTCTCAGGAGCGCTGCTGGCGGCGAAAAAGACCAGATTGCTGGCTGACGCGGTTATCGTCGCCGAACGCGGCCCGGCGCTGGACTTTGCCCTGGGTCACGAGACGGAGCTCAGCCGCTGGCTGGGGCAAGTCGCGCCGGAGCCGGGGCGATTTTCGCCGTCCTCATCCCGCGAGTTGACCGATTTCCTGACCGGCGAATTGGAGCGGCACCTTCCGGGCCGGCCCTGGCGGCTTTTGATCGAAGAGCTGCGGCATGTCCCGTACGGCAAGCGAATAATCGACGCGTGGCTGGCGCCGCCCCGCGCGCAGGCCCCGAACCCGGGCCGCCCGTCCACCCGGCGTCCCGCCTCCAAGCCGGGAATTGCGAAAACGGCCGGCCTGCTGGCGGCCGGCGCGCTGCAGGCCCCGCTGTGGTTGGAGTTGTTCGGCCGGCTGGACGCGTGGATCTGGAGCGCGGAGGCCGCGAGCAGCTCCCTTTTCTCGGGAATTTCATTCCTCCCGCTCTCGGGAACCGCCGCCGTTTTCCTCGCGGGATCCGTGGCGGGTTATTTGCTGGCGGGGATCCCAGATGGCCCCCCTTATCCGGAGCGCCTTCCCGTCCCCTTCCCCACGGGACGCGAACTCAGCCGCCTGACGAAATTGGCGACATCCCGGGCGAGGTATTTCGTAAAACAGGAGGCGCCCGGGCGCGCTGTATTGATTTTAAATGACCTGCTGAAGGGACAAAAAGAGTCCGCGCCCGACGATCCCTCCCGGATCATGGTCTACAACAGCCTCGCCTACGCGCAGGCCGCCTCGCTGCAATTTCTTAAAGCGCTTCAGACGGCGCGCGAAGGACTCGACCTCCTGCTCTCAAGTCCGGTCTACGCGCCCGAAAACAAGGGCCGGCTGAGCCGAACGCACGGCATCGATCTGGACCGGGAAACCATCCTGCTCCGCTACAGGGCCGCTGCCCTTCTGCGGGACATGGGCCTCTACCGCGATGCGATCGGCTTTCTCCGCTCCGGCCAGGACGGCGCGCTGAGAGCCGACCTGGCCGGAGACGCCCTCGCGCGCGGTCTTTTCAACGACCTGGTCCGGCAGCGGGCGGACGTGGACGTGGGAAGGCCAATCGCTCTGGCGCTGCGCTTGGGGATCGAGAGGCGTTTTGACGAGGCGGAAAACTTGCTGAGGTATGTCGCGGACCGTCTGGGACCCGATGACGCTCTGAGACTCCCGCTGATGAACAAGCTAAGCGGCATCTACCGCAAGCAGGGGAACTGCCCCAAGGCATTGCAGACCCTCGAGCAGGCCGGAGAGACGCTCAAGCGGCTGCGGGCGACGCCCGGATTTCACGCGGGCTCAAGCGAGGCGGCCTATCTGGAGACTCAAGAGGCCCACCTGCTTGTCTCGCGGGCGAGGGTTTATTTTGACATGGGGGACTCGGAGCGAAGCGTGTCGGCCGTCAGTCCGGACGGAGGACGTACGCTCCGGCCGGTCATGCGGCACTATGCCGGAAGCGACGGCCTGCTGAAGAGCTTGCGGTCCTACCGCGACCCCGCCATGCGGATCGATCGCAACAGGCTGGCGTTGGCGTCGCAGGCCATGAAAAACGGGCGCTTCGATCACGCCCAACGCCTGCTCCAAGGAGAGTCGGACAAGAGCGGGTCCCCTTTTGATGAGGCCAATTTGCAGAATCACTGGGGACAGTTTTATCGCCTGAGAGGGGAATGGGACAACGCGCTGGCCCACCTCGCCCGCGCTCGTTCCATACTTCGAAGGGAGATCGACGCGCGGGGCGCGCAGCTGAATGACCCAAACAACCATGACGGCAGGCAAATCCTGAGGGAACACGCATACAACACCCTATTGACCTCAAAAGTGCTTTCCGGGATGGGCAGGCTGGAGGATGCCCTGGCCGAAATCAGCCGCGACGGCGGGACGACATTGATACCGGAGCTTCGAAAGAACCCCTGGGCGGATGAGGAGCTTAAATCGTTGAAGCGGCAGCTTGGTTTGTCACGCGCGGGCCCGCTGGGCTTGATCCTGCTGCCGCTGGCAGGGGCGATCGCGCCGTACCTGCCGTGGTTGCCGCCGGCGGCGTTGTGGACCCTGGACGCCTGGTCGTCCAACGACCCGTTTTTCGCCGCGGCCGCCTTGGTCCTGGCCATCCTGCCCCCCGGGTCAGACAGCCGGGCCCCCCGGCCGCCCCGACGGACCGCCACGCGGCCGCGCGGACCGGCCCGCCGCCTGCTTCTGGCCGCCTGATCACGCAGTCCGTTTTGGACTTTGCTCCCGGGGTGTAGTAGAATTTTGACGTGGTTAACGCGCTGGCCGTCCTTGAAAGCAAACTCCTCAAACTGATCGAAGAACTGCAGCGGCTCCGCCGGGAAAACGAGCGCTTGAGAAGCGAGTGCGAGACGCTCAAATCCCAGATCGCGCTGACCAGCGGGGAGGGCCGCAAAGCGCAGCGAGTGCTGGCCGACTACGACCAGATGAAACGCACGCACCAGCAGGCGATGGTGCGCGTGGAACGCGCCCTGGGGAAGCTCGGCGCGCTGAGGCTGCAATGAAGCACGTCATGTACGTGCAGATCATGGGCCACGACTATCCGCTGGAAGCCAACAGCGGGGATGATCTCTACGTCAACCGCCTGGCCCAGTTCGTGGAAGAGCGGATGAAGGAAATCAAGGAAGAGTCCCATGTGGTGGACTCCTACAAGCTGGCGGTCATGGCGGCGATGAACATCTCGGACGAGCTCTTTGTCGCGAAGGACTCCAAAGGGTCGCACTCCAAGGATTTTGAAACGAAAGCGGACGAGCTGATAAAGATGCTGGACGCCGCTCTCGCCGGCCCATAAGCCTTTTGCCCTGCGGCGGCGCGGGGCCTTCCCGTTTCCATATGACCCGAAAATCCGCCACTCAGACGATGAGCTTGTTTTCCGCGCCGGCTTCCTCAGCGGCCGGAGACGCTCCGCTGGCGCTGCGCTTGTCGCCCAAAACCCTGGAGGACCTGGCCGGGCAGGAACATCTTCTCGGCGAGGGAAAACTGCTGCGGCGCGCGCTGGAAGCCGACCGGCTGACCTCGGCGATTTTCTTCGGCCCGCCCGGTTCCGGAAAGTCCGCGGTGGTGCGATGGGTCGCGCGCAAGACCCAAGCCGCCGTGGAAGAGCTGAACGCGGTGACGGCGGGCGTCGCCGACGTGCGGGCCGTGATCGACCGGGCGAAGGAACGGCGTTCGCTCGCCCAGGAACGGACGCTTTTGATACTCGATGAAATCCACCGCTTCAACCGCGCCCAGCAAGACGCCCTCCTGCCCGACGTCGAACGCGGATTGATCACGCTGATCGGCCTCACCACGGAAAACCCTTATTTTTACGTTAACTCGGCCCTCCTGTCCCGCGCCCAGGTGTTTGAGTTCAAGCCGCTTCCCGACGCCGCCCTGTCCA
>MGUR01000072.1:14178-16427 GCA_001800075.1 Elusimicrobia bacterium RIFCSPLOWO2_01_FULL_59_12 | reverse complement strand
GAGGCCCGGGCGCACTTGATCCGGAACGCCAGCGGCGACGCCCGCCGGCTGTTGAACGCGCTGGAACTGGCCGCGCTGACGACGCCTGCGGAGGCGAACGGCCGCCAGCGCGTCACGCTGGCGGCGGCGGAAGAGTGCGTGCAGAAGCGCGCGCTCGTTCACGATAAGCACGGCGACGCGCATTACGATATCGCCTCCGCCTTTATCAAATCCCTGCGCGGGGGGGATCCCGACGCCGCGCTCTACTGGATGGCGCGCCTGCTGGCGGCGGGGGATGATCCGAGGTTCATCGCGCGCCGCTTGATCATTCTGGCCAGTGAAGACGTGGGGAACGCCGATCCGCGGGCCCTTCTGGTGGCGCACGCGGCGCTGGCGGCCGTGGAATTCGTGGGCATGCCGGAAGGCCGCATCCCGCTCGCCCAGGCGGCGGTGTATCTCGCCTGCGCCCCGAAATCCAACGCCTCCTATCTCGCCCTCGAGAAAGCCATGCAGGAAGTGGAAGAAGGGCCTGTCCGGGAAGTCCCCGATCATTTGAAAGACGCCAGCCTGGACCGCAAAACGCTCGGCCACGGCGAGGGGTATCTTTACCCGCACACATTTCCCGGCCACCACGTCCCGCAGGCGTATTGGCCCAAACCCGTGACCCTCTATACCCCCGGCGAACTCGGCTGCGAAGTCGAGATGCGCGAACGTCTGGACGCATGGAAAAACAAAATAAAACAAGCCTCCGAAAAGAATTCCTCAAAAAAAGAGACCGCCTGACGCCGGCGGCCCGCGCCCGCGACAGCGCGATCATCCGCCAGCGCGTCCTGGCTCATCCGGAGTGGCAGGACGTTCATACCCTCCTGACCTATGTGTCCTATCGCTCGGAAGTGGAAACGTATAAATTGATTCAGGAGGCGATCGCGCGGAGGAAACGTGTGGTGGTGCCGGTCATGGACCCGGAAAGCAAAGAGCTTCGCCTCTCTGAACTCCATGCGCTGGGCGATCTGGCGCCCGGCGCGTTTCATGGCATCCAGGAGCCCGCGCCCTGTCATGTCAAGCGGGTCATCCCGATGGAAATCGAGCTGGTGCTGGTCCCCGGCGTGGCCTTTGACCGCCAGGGAGGGCGCATCGGCCTGGGCGGCGGCTACTTCGACAAGCTTCTGGACTCGATGCCCAACGCCCGGCGTGTGGGCCTGGCTTTCTCGGCGCAAATCAGCAAACGCCCCCTGCCGATGGCGGCGCACGACATCCGCATGCACGCCGTCGTCACGGAGAAGGAAGTGATCCCCGTCAAATGAAAATTCTCTTTTTTGGAGACATCATCGGGCGCGCGGGGCGGGAAGGGCTCGCCCGGATTCTTCCCAAACTGCGGGAGGCCCACCAGCCCGATTTCATCATCGCCAACGCCGAAAACGCCGCCCACGGGAAAGGGCTGACCCCGCGAATCGCGGAGGAGCTTTGGGGGCAGGGGATCGACGTCCTGACGATGGGCAACCACACGCTGGATAAAAAAGAGATCCTGTCCATCCTCGACAACCCCCGCCTGCTCCGGCCCGCCAATTATGCGAGCGGCTTCGCGGGGCGCGGCTCCGGCGTTTATCCCTCGCGTTCCGGTAAGAAAGTCGGCGTTCTCCAAGTGATGGGGCGGGTGTATATGCCTCTGACCGACTGCCCCTTCCGCACCGCGGACAAGGAACTGGAAACGCTCCGGAAAGAAACTCCCATTATCCTGGTCGACCTTCACGCCGAAATCACCTCCGAAAAAGCGGCCCTGGGCTGGCACCTGGACGGCCGGGCGAGCGCCGCGATCGGGACGCACACCCATATTCAAACGGCCGATGAGCGGCTCCTTCCCGGCGGGACCGCCTTTTTGACCGACGCCGGCGCCTGCGGGCCGGTCAACAGCATCATCGGGATGGATATCAAAGCGGCCATGACCCGCTTTCTGACCGGCGCCTTCAGCCCCCTGGTGGTGGCGGAAGGGGACGCGCTGGTCTGCGGATGCGTGATTGAGGTCGATGAAAAGACCGGAAAAGCCCGCTCGATTCAGCGCATTCGTGAGCACGTTCCCCTGCCGGCGACGTTGCCAGAGTAAAACGTGCTGCGGTGTTACGGTGCTACAGTGCTGCGGTCCCCGGATGTTTACAGTAGGGGTGTGGGGGTGAAAAGGAGGTGTCCCGCCGTTCCCCCTCGCCCGCCGAAGGTGGGAGAGGGTGGGGGTGAGGGCACATTTTCAATTCAGTCGCCCCTCCCACAGGTGATCC
>MGUR01000072.1:0-14129 GCA_001800075.1 Elusimicrobia bacterium RIFCSPLOWO2_01_FULL_59_12 | reverse complement strand
TCCGGTCGGCCTTGCCCTCTCCCGCCTTCCGGCGGGCGAGGGAAAATTCGAATCCCCTACTTTTTACCCCCGCACCCTTACAGTAGCGCCGTAGCTCGGTAGCACGCCTCATAATGTACAATTGTCGTCCATGATGCCCGAACCGCTCCATTCCTATTTCGAATCCCGCTGCAAGATGGTGGATCAGGCCCTGAACCACTACCTGGACAGCACCCGCTCCCAGCCGGAGATCATCCACGAGGCGATGCGCTATTCCATTTTTGCGGGGGGTAAACGCCTCCGGCCGGTCCTGGTCCTGGCGGCCGCCGAATGCTGCGGCGCCAAACCGGAGATCGCCCTGCCGACCGCCGCCGCCATGGAGTTGATCCATACCTACTCGCTGGTTCATGATGACCTGCCGGCCATGGACGATGACGACCTTCGCCGGGGCCGGCCGACCAATCACAAGGTGTACGGGGAAGCGATCGCCATTTTGGCCGGGGACGCGCTCCTCACCAAGGCGTTCGAGCTCATATCAAAAAATGCTAAAATACGCGGCGTTTCTTCCAAAGCGGTATCAGACGTTGTAGGTCAGATCGCGCATGGGTCCGGCACCTTCGGGATGATCGGCGGGCAGGTGGTGGACATCCAGATGGAGGGCGGCAAGTGGCAGAAACGCAACGGCCACACCGATATTTTGAACTATATCCACCGGCATAAGACCGCCGCCCTGATCCGAACGAGCCTGCAGGCGGGAGCGACCTTGGCCGGAGCGAGCCCCGCGCAGGTGGCTTACTTTACGGCCTACGGTGAGAAAATCGGGCTGGCGTTCCAGATCGCCGACGACATCCTGGACATCGTGGCGGACAAGCGCAAACTCGGCAAAAAGGGGAGCGACCGGGCCAACCGGAAGCTGACCTACCCGGCCCTGTACGGCCTGGAGGAGTCCCGGCGCAAAGCGGCCGCGCTGGTGGAAGAGGCGAAAGGCGCGCTCAAGCCGTTCGGAAAGCGCGCGCAAATTTTAAAGCAGCTGGCCAATTACATTATCGAGAGGGATCACTAACATGGCGATATTGGAAAAAATCAAAGACCCGAAAGATCTCCGCCTGCTGGAGCGCGGCGTGCTGCCCGAGCTGGCGAAAGAAGTGCGCCAGCGCATCCTGGACACCGTGTCCAAGAAGGGCGGCCATCTGGGGTCTTCCCTGGGAGCCACCGAGCTTACCATCGCCCTCCACTACGTTTTCAACACCCCGATCGACAGGCTGGTTTGGGACACGGGTCACCAGACCTACGGCCACAAACTCCTCACCGGCCGGCAGGACCGCTTTGACACCCTCCGCCAGTTGAACGGGCTCTCCGGCTTCCTGAAACGGGATGAATCCCCTTACGACGCCTTCGGCGCGGGCCACGCCTCCACCGCGATCTCCGCGGCGCTGGGCATGGCGGTCGCGCGCGACCAGCAGAAAGAGGACCATCGCGTGGTGGCGATCGTGAGCGACGGATGCATCACCGGCGGCATGTCGTTTGAAGCCATGCAGAATGCCGGCCACGTCGGCGCGGACCTCCTGGTCGTCCTGAACGACAATGAAATGTTCATTTCCAACCGCGTGGGCGCCTTGGGCGCGTTCCTGGCCAAACTGCTCACCGGCGGCCTGGCGAAAAAATTGGAACAGGAAGTCGAAAAGTTCCTGAAGCGCATCCAATTCTACGGCGCGGGACTTTTGCGCGTCGCCAAGCGCATGCGCGTCTTGCTCTTTCCCGGCATGCTGTTTGAAGAGCTGGGGTTTTCCTACTTCGGGCCGGTGGACGGCCACGATGTGAACCGCCTGGTGGAAGTCCTGGAAAACATCAAGACGCTTAAGGGCCCGGTCCTCCTGCACATCGTGACCAAGAAGGGAAAAGGCTACGAATTTGCCGAACAGGACCCGATCACCTGGCACGGCCCGGGCAAATTCGACGTCACCAGCGGCGCGATGATCAAACCCGCGACGGTGTCGCCCCCCGCCTATCAGAATGTTTTCGGGCAGGCCCTGGTGAAACTGGCGAAGCAGGACCCGCGCGTGATCGCGATCACCGCCGCGATGCCGGAAGGAACCGGCACCGACTTGTTCCGCAAGGAAATCCCATCCCGTTTTTATGACGTGGGCCTGGCGGAACAGCACGCCGTGACCTTCGCCGCCGGCATGGTCTGCGAAGGCCTTCGTCCCGTGGTCGCGATCTATTCCACCTTTCTCCAGCGCGCTTACGATCAAATGGAACACGACGTGGGACTCCAGAAACTGCCGGTCGTTTTCTGTCTTGACCGCGCCGGCCTGGTGGGGGAGGACGGCCCGACGCACCACGGGGTATTTGATTTCGCCTACAGCCGCATGATCCCCAATTTTGTGGTCATGGCGCCGGGGGATGAGAATGAGCTGCAGCATATGTTGAAGACGGCGCTCAGCCTGAATCAACCCTCCGTCATCCGCTATCCGCGAGGCCCCGGCGAAGGCGTGCCGCTTGACGCCGAATTCCGCACCCTGCCCGTGGGACGCGGCGTGGTGCTCAAGCCCGGCGCCGACGTGTATCTCCTGGCGATCGGCAGCATGGTCCATCCTTGCCTGAAGGCCGCCACGCTGATCGAAAAGGAAGGCATCCCCTGCGGCGTGGTGAACATGCGCTTCGTCAAGCCCATCGACATCGATCTTCTCAGGCAGCTCCTCCAGCAGACCCGGAACTTCGTCACGGTGGAAGATCACGTCCTCATCGGAGGGTTTGGCAGCGCCGTGCTTGAAGCGCTGGAAGGCACTGACGCCCGCGTTCGTCGTCTGGGCATTCCCGACCGCTTCATTGATCACGGGCCCCAGCTCTATCTCCGCGATCTGGTAGGCCTCTCCCCGGAAAAAATCGCCAAATCGACTCTTCAATTCTTGCGTGCCAATAAAGCGGAAGCCGAAGCCCAGCCTGCTCGCTAATCTCCCCAAAAAATCCCGCTATGTGTCGCGCGGCGGCGACAAGCTCCGCGGCGCTTTGGAGACTTTCGGTATTTCCGTAAAAGGGAAAACCTGTCTCGATGTCGGGTCGTCCACCGGCGGCTTTACCGATTGCCTGCTTCAAGCCGGCGCCAAGTCGGTGTATGCCGTGGATGTGGGATGGGGACTGTTGGATTACACGCTGCGCAAGGATCCCCGGGTCCATGTCCTGGAACGCACAAACTTCCGCTTCTTCAATGCCGCCTCCCTTTCTCCAAAGCCGGACTTCGCCGGGGTGGACGTCTCCTTTATCTCATTGGACAAGATTTTGCCCAAGCTCGCGGAGGTGTTGAGCGGAGCCGAAGCGCTGGTGCTGGTCAAGCCTCAGTTTGAAGGAACGCCGAAAGAAGCGCCGGGAGGGATTGTTAGAGACGAAGGCATCCGTCAAAAGATTTTGCATCAGGTGAAAACCATGGCCACCAACACGGGATTTACCGTGGCCGGCCTCATGGACTCGCCCGTCAAGGGCCGCAAAGGCAACCAGGAGAGTTTTCTATACTTAGTGCGGCCCTCGTGACGCGAAGCGCTTTACGATGGCCATCGCGCAATGAAGAGATAAGGATACGATGGTGAAAGACGTCTACGACCCCAAAGCCGTTGAGAAAAAGTGGCAGGCGGAGTGGGTAAAGCGCAAAACGTTCGCCGCGGCGGACCCGTCCGATCCCCGGCCCCGCTACTACTGCCTGGAGATGTTTCCGTACCCTTCCGGCAACCTGCATATGGGCCATGTGCGAAACTACACGCTGGGGGACATCCCTGCCCGCTACCACCGGATGAAGGGGGAAAACGTCCTGCACCCGATCGGATGGGACGCCTTCGGCCTGCCTGCGGAAAACGCCGCGATCAAAAACAAAACCCACCCGGAGAAATGGACGCGGCAAAACATCGCCGTGATGGGCCAGCAGTTGAAAGCCCTGGGGATTTCCTATGACTGGGATCGCGAGTTCGCCACCTGCGACCCGGACTATTACCGCTGGAACCAATGGTTTTTCATCAAATTCTTCGAAAAGGGATTAGCCTATAAGAAGAAGGCGGCGGTCAACTGGTGCCCCTCCTGCAAGACCGTGCTGGCCAACGAGCAGGTATCGGCAGAGGGGACGTGTTGGCGCTGTGACTCCGTGGTGGAACAAAAAGAGCTGGAGCAGTGGTTTTTCAAGATCACGGCCTACGCGGAGCAGCTCCTCGAGGACCACGACCTCCTGCGCGGCGCCTGGCCGGATGAAGTGCTCGCCATGCAGGCGAATTGGATCGGCAAAAGCGACGGCGCTGAAGTTCTTTTTAAAGTCCAGGGCCGCCCGGAAACCCTGACCGTATTCACGACGCGCCCCGACACCTTGTTCGGCGCGACGTTCATGGCCCTGGCGCCGCAGCATCCGCTCGCGCAAGCCCTGTCGCAAACCCCCGACAAAAAAAAGAAGCTCGCAGAACTGGTTGATCTCCAGGGTGCGCGTAAACGAAACCGGCAGGGAGCGGGGGAGAAATCCGGCTTTTTTCTGGATGCCTATGCGATCAACCCCGTCAATCAAAAACCCGCTCCGATCTGGGTGTCGGATTATGTGCTCATGGAATACGGTACCGGCGCGATCATGGCCGTGCCCGCGCACGATCAGCGCGATTTCGAGTTCGCCCGGAAATACGGAATCCCGATTATCGAGGTCATTCAACCTCTGATTCCTTCCCCCTCGATGGGGGAAGGCAAGGATGGGGGTGCGACCCAGCAGGGCCTCCCCCCACCTCCCTCCTCCCCCACAAAGGGGGAGGAAGGTAGTCTAACGGCTGCCTATGAGGCCGAAGGAAAGATGATCAACTCCGGAGAATTTACCGGCCTGCCCAGCGCGGAGGGGAAAAAGAAAATCGGTCAGTGGCTCAAAAGCAAAGACGCCGGCCAGCCCACGGTCACCTATAAACTCCGGGACTGGCTGCTCTCCCGCCAGCGCTATTGGGGGACGCCGATCCCGATGCTCACCTGCGAAACATGCGGTCTCGTTCCCGCAGCGGAGAAAGACCTGCCTGTCCTTCTGCCAACGGATGTCGAGTTCACCGGCACAGGAGAATCGCCGCTCTCTAAATCCGCCTCGTTCTTGAATGCGAAATGCCCGAAATGCGGGGGGAAAGCCCGCCGCGAAACCGACACCATGGACACGTTTGTGGATTCCTCTTGGTACTACGCCCGCTACGCCGACCCGAAAGAGTCCAAAGCGCCGTTTGATTCCGCCCGAGCCAACCCGTGGCTCCCGGTGAATCAGTACATCGGCGGGATCGAGCACGCCACGATGCATCTGATTTACTCCCGCTTCTGGCACAAAGCGATGCGGGACCTGGGGCTGGTGAGCTCTCCGGAACCCTTTCAGCGTCTGCTCGCGCAGGGCATGGTGACGCTGGACGGGTCGGCGATGTCCAAATCACGCGGGAATGTGGTCGACCCCGACGCGATCATTGAAAAATACGGCGCCGACACGGCCCGGATGTTCATCCTGTTCGCCGCGCCGCCCACCCAGCAGCTCGCCTGGTCGGACGAGGGCGTGAACGGCGCATGGCGATTTTTAAGCCGGGTGTGGCGCCTGGTGGAACATGTAACGAAGGCCTTGCCTAAGGGGGAAGCGCCCCTGGAAGCTCAAAAAAAGCTTCTCCGCAAGCAACACTGGGCGATCGACAAAGTGACCCGGGATTTCGAACCTGAGATTCAGATTAATACCGCTATTGCCGCGGTCATGGAACTCGTTAACGTACTCTATCTTTACCCGATGATGGGAGATCCCGCTTCTAAACAAGCGGTTTTGACCGTCGTCCAGCTGTTATCCCCGGTCGCGCCGCATTTAATGGATGACCTGTGGGAAACGATGGGGCAGGAAGGCATGGCCTCCGAGTCGAAATGGCCGGCGGCCGACCCCCAATGGCTGACGGCGGACCAGGTCGAGATCGTCGTTCAAATTAATGGTAAACTACGGGCGCGAATTCAAATGGCCCCCGGCGCAAGCAAAGATGTTCTCGAAAAAGAAGCTCTCGCCGATCCCAAAGTCCAAGCGGCCTTGGCAGGCAAATCGGTCGGCAAAGTGATCGTCGTCCCGGATAAATTGGTGAACATCGTCGTCAAATGAATTCCACTTCGTCATTCCCGCGGAAGCGGGAATCTAGCTTAAAAAAGTTCTGGATCCCCGCTTTCGCGGGGATGACGGCTTTGCTTCCCGCCTGTCAGAAGTACTACTACAACCCCGCGCCCCAGGTCCTGCCCCAGCACATCGGCAAAATCGCTGTGCGGGCGTTCGCCAATCACACCCAGCAGTACGGGCTGGAAGACAAGCTCACCTTGGCGGTCCAGGCCGAATTCAATCGCGACGGGCGCTATTCCATCACCACCGAAGACCAGGCGGACGGGGTCGTGATCGGCGACATCACCCGCTATATTCTGGAGCCCCTCAGCTACGATTCCAATCACGTCCCCACGCAGTACAAACTCTGGATCCTGGTGGACGTCACGTTCTATGACAAAGTAAAAAATATAACGCTGTGGAAAGAATCCAACATGCAGGGCCAGATCACTTATTACGTGGCGTCCTCCGGCCTGCCCGGCTCGCTGATGGAAGATGAAGCGCGCCAGACCATCTGGGACATGCTCTCGCGCGACATTCGCACGCGGACGCTGGAAGGGTTTGGCACCGTCACGGGGACCTCCGATAAGGCCGCCCCTAAATCGTCGCCCACCTCCTCCGACACCCTGAGCGGTCCCGGCTTACGGAAAAACGTTCCACCGCCTCCCGGGTCGCCGCAAAGCCCCTCTCCGCCCGCGATCCCCTACTGAAAACAGGGAAAATCATGGAAAAAAAGGAATATCACGGAATATCACGGACCCCTTCCGGGTCTGTCCCCTGCTGTTCCCTGCTGTTCCCTCATCTTCCCTGTTCTTCCCTGTCATGAACCCCATGAAAGCGGATGACCTTTTCGCCGCTTGGGCCCGCGGGCAGTACAGTGCCGTTTATCTTTTCACCGGCGCGGAAGATTTCCTCATTGAGGAAGCGTCCAAAAAATTGCGCGAGGCCCGGCTCCCTGCCGAAGCCGCCGATACAAACCTGGACCGCCTGGATGCCGAAAACGTCTCCGCCAACGACATCCTGCAGGCCTGCCAAACCGTCCCCTTCCTGGGCGCCTTTCGTTTGGTGGAAGTCCAGAACGTCTCCCGGTTGTCCGGTGACGCTCAGAAAACGCTGGCCGAAGGACTCTCTCGTCTTCCGGAAACGACTCAGCTGGTTTTAATTTGGGGGAAAGAATGGCGCCGGGACGATGCCGAAAAGCCTCTCGTCGAAGCCGTGATGAAGGCGGGAACAGCCGTCATTTTCTGGCCGCTTTTTCCCGAGCACGCGCAGCGCTGGGCCGTTCAGCGCGCCAGGCTTTACAAGAAAACTCTCACGCCGGAGGCCGCCGCGTGGCTGGTGCAGGAAGCGGGAGAAGGCCTGCGCCGGTTGGATCAGGAACTGGCGAAAGCCGCCGTGTACGTGGGGGACCGGCCCGGGATCGTCCGGGAGGATGTGGAAGCGTGCTTCGGCTATGAGAAGGCGCTGTCGCCCTTCGAATGGCTGACGGCGGTCCGTCAAAAGAAGACCGGGCCGTCCATGTGGACCCTGCGACAATTGTTGGAAGAAGATGAGGAACCGCTGAAACTTCTCGCGATGGCGACCTACTCCGTGCGCGACTGGATAAAGTCAGGGGAACGCGAGGAAGGGTTGTCGTACTGCGTGGAAGCCCATCAGACCATCAAAACCGGAAAAGAAACGCCTGCGATGGCGCTGACGCTCCTGACGTTACGACTTTTGTGCCTGCCTGCCGGCGGGCAGGGTTTGCCCGCCATTACGGCTTTGGCGGGTCCGCCTTAGTGGCGGACAGTCCGTTGACGCGGCTTGATAACCGCGCTTTTTTCCGCGACGCCGACCGCCAGTGCACCACGCCCGTCTTGGCCGCTTTATCCCACGCCTGAAACGCTTCGTTGAGCAGCGCCTTGGCTGTCTTGGCGTCTTTCTTAGCCACGGCCGCTTCTACGTTTCGGGCGATCGTGTGAATGCGGCTTCGGATTTCAAGGTTTCCGACCGCGTGCCGTTCGGCTTGCCGGGCGGCTTTGAGCGCTGAGGTGTGTCGTCCCGTCTTTAATTTTGCCATAAGGAGTGGTATTGTATCACACCGTGAGCTCCGATCAGCATAAATTAGCGAAGCGCGCCGGCGTCTTTACAGGCGCCACGATGCTCTCGCGGATCCTGGGGTATGTCCGGGACAGCCTGGTCGCCAATTTTTTCGGCGCCGGCCTTGCGGCGGACGCCTTCTACGCGGCGTTCCGGATCTCCAACTTGTTCCGGCGCCTGCTGGGGGAGGGAGCGCTTTCCGCCTCGTTTATCCCCGTGTTTTCAGAATACGCGGAGAAGCACGGAAAAGAAAAAACCCAGCGCTTCTTCAGCGTGATGTTCACGACGCTCCTGGCGCTTTTGGTCGCCTTGACCGCGCTGGGCGTGATGTTCGCGCCGCAGATCACCCGCGTGATCGCCATGGGGTTCGAGCGCACTCCGGAACGCTTCGATCTGACCGTCACGCTCACCCGGTACATGTTTCCGTTTCTGCTGTTCATCTCCCTGGCGGCGCTGCTGACCGGGGTTTTGAACGCTTTTCATTCCTTTTTCCTGCCCGCCCTGGCGCCCGCCGCCTTGAGCGTTGTGGAGATCGTCTATTTGCTCGCCGTCGCGCCGTTTGTTTCGCCGGTCCAGCAGGTGATCGGATTGGCGGTCAGCGTGGCGATCGGGGGATTTATCCAATGGGTTATCCAGATCCCCGCGCTCCTTAAAAAGGGATACCGGCTGATGTTCGGATGGGACTTGAGGCACGAGGGCGTCCTGCGGGTGGAAAAATTGATGCTCCCGGCCACGATCGGGATTTCGGTGGACCAGCTCAACGCTTTTGTGGACACGATGATCGCTTCGTTCCTGCAGCAAGGCTCGGTCACCGCGCTGTACTACTCCAACCGGGTGATGCAGCTGCCGCTGGCCCTCTTCGGGATCGCGCTGTCGCAGGTCGCGCTTCCCGCGATGTCCGCCAGCGTCGCGCGGGGCGATGCCGTTCAGATTAAGGACACCCTCAACTTTTCGCTCCGCCTGACCTTGTTCATGATCATCCCCGCGATGGCGGGCCTGATGTTTTTGGGCGCGCCCATCGTGAAAGTCCTGTTTGAACATGGCCAGTTCACACCCGAGGCCACCGAGATGACCTCCCGGGCGATGCTGTTTTTCTCGCTCGGGTTGTTTGCCTACGCGGCGGTGAAGATCCTCGCCAGCGCGTTCTACGCGCACCAGAACACGCGCGTCCCGGTCGCGGTTGCCGCGGTCTGCGTGGGGCTGAATATCGTCTTGAGCCTGGCGCTGATGCGGCGCATGGGGGTGGGGGGACTCGCGCTGGCCACCGCCGTAGCCTCCTGGGTCAACGCGGCGCTATTGTTTTATCTGCTGAGGAGGAAAATCGGCCTTTTGGGCGGGCGGCGGATTCTGACTTGTCTCTTGAAAGCCTGCGCCGCATCTTTAGGGATGATCGGTTTTTGCCACCTGGTGATGACCGCGCGGGGTCCCTTTCATCTGATCGTGCGTCTGGCCGTGGCGATCGCGGGGGGCGGATTGGTTTACCTCGGCCTGGCCCGCGGCCTGCGCATGGAAGAATGGGGTCCGTTCTGGTCGATCCTGTCCCGCGCTCACCCCGTCGAAGCCGACTAGTCTGGTCCCAGCCTTTCCAGTACAATGAAGTCCCTCCATGTCCACCCTCCATACCGGAACCTACCGCGCGCTTGAAGAAGCGTTTTTAAAGGACCTCCTGGCCCGGAAGCAGGCGGATCCGCTTGCGAATCTATTGGTTCTCTCTCCGTCCGCGACGCTCCTGAACCATCTGCAAAGACTTCTGGCCAACACCTCACCCTCACCCGGCCTTCGGCCACCCTCTCCCTCCATAGGGAGAGGGGAAGGTTATGCCCCCCCTCTCCCTATGGAGGGAGAGGGGGTTGGGGGTGAGGGTTTCCTAAACATCCATTTTCTGACCTTTTACGCGCTCGCAGAACGGGTCCTGGCGGAGGGACCCGCGCTGGAGGACCGGTTCGTCACGGAACCGGCGCTGTTCCGAGAGATTGTTCACGATTTCCTGGAGGGTCGAGGTGCTGCGCCCTTTCATTCGCGGAAAGAGTTGATCCGCCCGGGCGTCCCGATCCCCAAAGGACTGTCGGGCGCTCTGGCGGCCACACTCAAAGATTTGCAGGACTCCGGCGCCAAGGTCGTGGACTGCGCGAACGCAGCGCGCGAAGGACACCTGGGGGACAACGCGGACGGGGCCGTCCCGATCCTTGAGCTCAATGTGCTGATGTACAAAGAACTGCATGACCGCGGCCTGCGCGTGGGCGCCGATTTCATCCACCGCGCGGCGGACGCCATCCCCAAGAGCGGCTGGATCAAAGGCCAGACGTCGATCTACCTCTACGGCTTCTACGACCTCACCGGCGTCCAGCTCGATCTGATTAATGGGTTGTCGGGCCACCCGAATACCACCGTGTACTTTCCGTACGAAGAGGGGAATCCGGCGTACGGGTATGCGGAGATACTGCTGAAGGACCCGGCTTTAACAAGTAAGGTGTCGACACGGGGACACCGGGACACCGGGACACGGGGAAACACCGAGCCGGAACCGTCTCCGCGTCTCCGCGTCACCGCGTCTTCGCGTCAGTCCGTTGAGGCGTGGTCCTGTTCCGGCACCCACGACGAAATCTGGCTGGCCGCCAAGAAAATCCTCGAACTTGCGGATTCCGGTGTGCCGTTTCATCACATGTCGCTCCAGGCTCGCACGCTCGATCCCTATCTGAACACAATCCGGGAAGTCTTCGAATCCCACCGTATTCCTCACGCGCTTCACGCCGAAGAACCCGTGGGGGCGTATCCGCTGATCAAGCGGGCGAGGCAGGTGTTGCGGGAAAACCCCGCAAGCGCGAGCGGCGCCTGGTCCTCTCACGTCGCCTGGGCAAAAAATCTTCTCGCCTCCGAAATCAAACTTCCCAAAGGCGCGGATTCTACGGAGTACGCGCTTGGGGAAGGATTGCAGGCCGCGATCGCCGCGTTGTCGCAGTTGGACATACTCGGACGCCCCGTTTCGCGGGAACGATTTCTGGACGTCCTGGAAGAAAAGCTGGAGGGGCTGCGGCTGCCCCTGACGACGGACAACGCGGCGGGCGTTCAGGTGATGGACGTGATGACCGCGCGCGGGTTGTCCTTTGAAGCGGTCTTCCTGGTGGGCCTCAACGAAAAACTTTTTCCGCGTCTGATCCGCGAGGACCCGTTCCTTTCCGATGCCGCCCGCTCGGCGCTGGCCAGCGCCCTCGGCTGCCGCATCGGGCGAAAGATGGACGGTTATCAGGAGGAGAAACTTTTATTCCATCTGGCCATCCGGTCATCCGGTCATCATCTTCATCTTTCCTGCCAGCGCTCCGATGAAGAAGGCAAGGCGCTGGTCATCTCGCTGTACCTTCACGATTTCCTGCACAAGAACAACCTGGAACTGAAACCCCTGCGCCGGGCCTGGATGGAGAAAATCCGCCAGGTCCCGCCCGGCACGCTCCGGCCCAAGGAAATCTCACTGGTCTTCCATCGCGAAAACCGGGATGCCGATGCGCTGTATCAGGCTCTGGGATGGGACCGGGAGCTGATCGCGCGCCTGTTGAAATCACAAAGCGAGATCGAAGCCTTCGGGGCGCTGGGCGCGCATGACGGT
The DNA here is from genome assembly GCA_001800075.1 of Elusimicrobia bacterium RIFCSPLOWO2_01_FULL_59_12. Lineage (GTDB taxonomy): Bacteria > Elusimicrobiota > Elusimicrobia > 2-01-FULL-59-12 > 2-01-FULL-59-12 > 2-01-FULL-59-12. The sequence continues at coordinate 2,370 of MGUR01000072.1, read as the reverse complement.
TTGATCGGCAAAGACCACCCGCTGGCGAAAGCGATCCTCGCCGGAGGCCTGTCCCCGGGCACCTTGAAGGACCTCGCCGAATGCCCGTTCAAAATCTACGGCCGCAAGGTCCTCGAACTCGACCCGGATGAAAAGGATGTGGAGGACGGCGAAGTCGCGCACACCGCCCGAGGAAAAATCATTCACGAGATTTTAGAGCAGTTCTATCGAGGCCTTCCCAACACGTCCCCTTCCCCCTTGATGGGGGAAGGCATGGATGGGGGTGCGGCTGAATGGGAATCTCGCCTCACCCAAGTCAGCTCCGCTGTTTTCCGCCGTTTTGAAAAAGACCACCCCGACCTCTATCCCATCGCCTGGCAGGCCGAACAGAACAAGATCCTGGCCGTGCTCAAACGCTTCATTCCGCTGGACCTCGCGGAGATGAATGAAAGCGGCTTCAAACCCGCCTACTTCGAACTGGATTTAGCAACGGTGCCTGGCCCAACGGAGCAACGTAGCGCGGCTTTGTGCCAGGCACCGTTACATGGCCGGGTCGATCGGCTGGATATCCGCGAAGGAAAGCACCCCGCATTTCGAGTGGTGGACTATAAAGCCGGAACGGGCGGGATCGGCAAGAAGGACAAGGTCGAAACAGCCATCCTGAAGGGAAAGAACTTCCAACTACCCGTCTACCTCCTGTTGGCCCGGGCCTGGCTCACATCTCAAGGTCACCCGGCCGCCAAAGACGGGGTCGCCACCTTTTACCGGCTCGGGGAGGACGACTGCCTTAAAATCGGCCCCGGCTTTTGGGATGAACACGGTGAGCGCTTCTATAAGAACCTGAGCTTTCTTGTTAAAAACATTGAATCCGGCTCGTTTTATATCCGCCCGAGCGACCCGCGCAGCTACTGCTCCTGGTGCAGTTTCACCGCCCTCTGCCGGAAGGAGCACAAACCCACGCAGATCCGGGCAGATAACAGCCCCCTCCGGAAGAAGCATGAGGAGGCGTTTACGCCGCCAAAGAAAGGCATCTGATGTGGCCGCAAATTGCGACCACCTACCGCGCCTTGGCCATGAAACCGCGCACCTTGGTGATTGGCGTAAGCCGCGGAGGTTTTGAGGCGGGAGCGGGTTCCATGAGTTGGCGAATGGCGTCGAACACAACCTTAAATTGGGTGTCGTATTTTCGCTCCAACTCAGCGAGCTTTCGGGCCAGATCTTTATGGGTGGCCAGCAACTCGCGTAGTTTCACAAACGCTCGCATAATGGCAACGTTAACTTGAATGGCCCGACGGCTGCGCAACACCGAAGAGAGCATCGCAACCCCCTGTTCGGTAAAGGCATAGGGCATGTACCGTCGACCTCCCCAACTTGAGGTCACAATTTGTGACCTCAAGTTTTCAGCTTCATGAGGGGATATTTTGAACATGAAATCTTCAGGGAACCGATCCAAGTTTCGCTTTACGGCCTGCAAGAGAACCTTGGTTTTGACACCATAGAGATCGGCCAAGTGACTGTCCAGCATGACTTTGTGGTCACGGATAAAGTAGATATGTCGTTGAATGTGCTGTACCGATAGGAGTGCCATGGATACTTCTATCCGTTAGACCCGCGAAAATGAAAGATATTCACTTATTTTTATGAACCTCTCCCGCAATATCGTTATAGAGGCGAGCGCCGGAACGGGGAAGACCTACACTCTCGTTCAGACGATTCTGCAGGCGCTTTTTGAGAAGAACTTGCCAATGGAGGCGTTGGTGGCGATGACGTTTACCAAGAAGGCGGCGGGGGAGATGAAGGAGCGGATCGCCGCGGAACTGCACAAGGTCTTGGATGCAAACACGGTGGAGGAGGCCCGGCCCGCCGCTGAGGCTATGGCGGGCTCGCTCGATCAACTAAAAGATCGAGCTCGGAAGGCGCTCGAGACCATTGACCGGGCGGCGATCGGGACGATTCACTCCTATGCCTTCAGCCTGCTGAAGCGCTTCCCCATGGCCGCGGGGATCAACCCCGGCGCGGAGGTGGATGAGAAGGGCATTCATGCGGACGATTTGTTTGAGATGGAGTGGCCCCTGTGGCTGCGATCTCAACTCAGCACCCAGGACTCCCCGCCACCGAATCATCGGCGGGTCCGCCAAGACGTAGTGGCGGAAACACCCGGCACGAAGGACTGGTTGGAAGTTCTCGAACGCATCACACTGGGCGATGTTCGAGCGCTGGCAAGGCGGTTGTGTGATTTTGATGTCCCGCTGGAATGCTTGCCGCTCAAAGGCGAGGGGGAGAACCGGACTCTGGCGCTGCTGACGAAACTGCTGAAACCGTTCGCGGCCCGCTTTCGCGCGAAGATCCTGGCGGAGGGCTTTCTGTCCATCGACGCGCTCCTGGTGCTGG
>MGUR01000071.1:12143-18297 GCA_001800075.1 Elusimicrobia bacterium RIFCSPLOWO2_01_FULL_59_12 | reverse complement strand
TCGTGTGGAGGGCGGGAATCCAGTTCTGGATCCCCGATAGGGGCGCTCGGGGATGACGTTCTTATTGGGGTTTCCAGAAAGGCATCGCATACTGGCTGATTTTCATCGGGATCGCCAGCGTCCATCCCACTTCGATGCGGTCAAAATTGCTCACCAGATTTCTGTTCGCCTTCCAGATCGTCACCCAGCCCGCGCCCGCCCGGACGGGTGAATGCAGCTCAGCGATCCTCCAGAGCGTGTCCCCGCGAGCGACCTGATAGGGCTGCGACACGCGATTAATTTTACTGCGAAACGCCTTCAGGGCCTGCCACGACGCCCGGGTCGAAGCCAGCGCTTGCGCGTGCTGTCCTTGGGCCTGGTACTGCTTGGCGGCCCGCAGCGGGGCGGCGATCGGCGGGATATCTCCGAACTGCTTATTCAAAAGCCGATAGGCCTCGCCCACCACGGCGATAGACTGCGCAGCGCTCGCGATCTGCCGTTCTATCACCCCGGCTTTGTCCGTTTCAGGGATCTGAACGATCCTTTCAGCGTCCGGCGAAGCCTGGGGCTTCGTCTTTCCCGCAGGCCGCAGGGCGCGAGCCCGCTGCCATTGGTCAACCCAGTTCACCGTTCCAAAGATCAGGAACACTACGCCGATCCCCAAGATCAGCAGATGCAGCCGGGTGATCTTCATCCGTATCTATTGTGCAACACCGTCGAGGAAAGGTCAAACAGCGCGCAGGGGAGCCAGACCTCTACAGGCGCCAGAGGTGGAAGCGGACGTTGAACTGGCGGCGCTCATGGAAGAGCCAGCTCAGGGCCGTGCTGAAAACGGAAAACATCAGGGACCCGGCGATCGCCCAGGAGTAGTTGCGGATCATCACGTCTTCAATGATGTAGCCCACGCTGAAAAATATGGCCGCGTTCAGGAAGATCGTGAATAATCCCAGGGTCAGGATATTCAGGGGCAGTGTAAGAAACAGAAGCACCGGCCGCACAAAGGCGTTTAATAGACCCAGCACCAGTGCGCCGGCCAGGCAGGCCTGCCAGCTTTCAAACCAGATCCCGGAAGACAGGAAAAAGGCGGTGAGCATCAGCGCGATCGAGTTGCTGACCCACCGAAGGAAAAACAGCTTCAAAACAATTCTCCTTGCTTGGTCGGGGCCTTGCCTGCCGGGCGCGCACGCCCCTTGAGTTCCGCTCTATTCAGCGTCTGGTTCAGCAGCCAGTCGGCCCGCGTGATCATCGGGTGCGACCGGGGGACCTGCTGAAACACCACGGAATCAAATTCCATCGCGAGCGATTTTACTTTTTCAGCGAGCGCCTTCAGATGACTATCTTTGATCCGGTAGACGCCCTGCATCTGATAGATCAGGAGTTCGCTGTCCGCGAAACAGCGGAGGCGGCGGGCCTTATGCTGGCGCGCCAGGCCGAGCGCCAGGAGCATCGCCTCGTACTCCGCCTGATTGTTCGTGCGTTCCCCGATCGTCCGGGATGCTTCGTGAAGGACGTTCCCCTGCTCGTCACAGAGGACCACGCCGACAGCGGCGGGGCCGGGATTTCCCCGGGCGCCTCCGTCCGAATAGGTGGTGAGGTTCATCGGTAGTTGAGGAACTGCAGGGGAAGGCCGAAATCGGCCGCGCGCAGGAAGTTGATCACCCCCTGCAGGTCGTCTTTGGAGCGGCCGGTGACGCGAAGCTGGTCCCCCTGGATACTGGCTTGAACCTTCAGTTTCATTTCCTTGATCGCCTGGACAATGGACTTGGCTTTATCCGATGCGATGCCCTGCGTGAGTTTAACAAGCTGGCGGACCGTGGCGCGCTCCGCCGGTTCGATGGACTTATAGTCCAGGCTCTTCAGGGACACCCCGCGCCTGACCAGTTTGCCCTGGATGACGTCATTGACGCTTTTCAGCTTCTGTTCATCATCCGAGAACAAGGTCAATTGGGCTTCTTTTTTATCCCATTCGATGCGTGACACGCTTCCCTTGAAATCAAAACGTGTGGAGATCTCCTTGTTGGCCTGGTGGACCGCGTTTTCAACTTCCTGAAGGTCGAGTTTGGAGACCACATCAAATGAAAAGTCCTGGGGCATCGGGTTACCTCAGCAGATTGATGCCGATCAGCACCAAGGCGATCCCCAGCGCTTTGGCGGCTGTCAACGGTTCTTTCAAGACCAAGAGCCCGAGAAGACACGACACAATCGGATACGAGGCCCCGACGGCCACCGCGCGGGAGACTTCACCGTGCTTCAGCGCGCGGTAAAAAAAGGACTGCCCGACCACGCTGGCCAGAAGTCCCCCGATCAATAGATAGACCAGCTGCCGGGTCGGGATGGCCGCCAGTTGGGAGGCCGCCCGCGGAAAAAACGGAAGGAGGCAGAGCGTGCCGGCGACGACCCCGATCGAACGGACAAACACGCCCAGCATGGGATCCTGCATAGACCGGAGGCCCGCTTTTTCAAAAAAGGGCGCGAACCCCCAGCAGAGAGCGGCCAGGAGGGCGTTGAAAAACCAACTCATGAGAGGTCTCCTAAAAATTCGGCGGGACGTTCATCCCACATTTCAAAGTGGTAGCGGATCGCGTCCAGGATCCTCAGCGTCGCCTTCCCGTCGCCGTACGGGTTGACGGCGTTCGCCATGCGGCCGTAAGCGCGCTGATCGGTCAACAGCTTGTGGATCGCTTGATAGACGCCCTCTTCTTCCACGCCGATCACCTTCGCGGTGCCCGCCGCCACGGCCTCCGGGCGCTCCGTGACCTTGCGCAAGACCAGCACCGGCTTGCCGAGCGCGGGCGCCTCCTCCTGAATGCCGCCGGAATCCGTCACGACCAGATGCGCGCGCTGCAGCAGGTTCACCAGATCGAGATAATCCACCGGGGGAATAAGATGAATCCGCGGGTGGTTGCCCAGGATGTCGTTGGCGGACTGCTGGACATTCGGGTTCAAATGCACCGGATAGACGACGTAGGCGCCCGGGCGCGAATCCACGATTCGCCGAAGCGCGCGAAACACGTTCTGCAGCGGAGCGCCGTGGTTTTCCCGGCGGTGCGCGGTGACCAGAATCATTTCGGAGCCCGGTTGGGACGCCACGGTCGGCCCCGCGGCGTTGAAGATGGCTTTCAGGGCGGGGTCGGTCCAATCATGCGATTCTTTGATGGCGATGAACAGGGCGTCGGTGACGGTATTTCCCGTGACGAAGATGCGCTCCGGCGAGATATTCTCTTTCAGCAAATTTTCTTTCGCTTTATGCGTCGGGGCAAAGTGCAGGGTACAGAGCGCGTCCGCGAGCACGCGGCTGGATTCCTCGGGGAACGGGTTGTCCTTGTCAAAGGAGCGCAGGCCCGCTTCCACGTGGCCGACGGGGATCTTCTGATAAAACGCGGCCAGCGCCGCCGCGAAGGTGGTGACCGTGTCGCCGTGCACCAGCACCAGTTCGGGGGACTCTTTTTTCAGGATCGGCGGCAGGTTGGTGAGGACTTGCGTCACCACGTACTCCAGCGACTGGTTCTGGATCATGATGTCCAGGTCGTGATCGGACTGAATATGAAACAGGTTCATGACCTGATCCAGCATCTTTCGATGCTGGGCGGTGACCACCACGGTGGTGGTGAAATCGTTCGGGCGCTTGCGCAGGGACCGCACCACGGGAGCCATTTTGATGGCCTCGGGCCGTGTGCCGAAGACGCAGAGGATTTTTAAGGGGGTTGTCCGCTTCACCGACTACTCCTTGACGATGGCCAGGAAAATGGCGACCACCGATAGAATCAACGTCAGCACGTACACCAAAAGCACGACTTCCCGCGCGGTCCAGCCTAAGTTTAGCAAACGATGATGCAGATGTTCCCTGTCGGGATCGGTGATGCGCGTCTTGCGATGGAACCGGCGGAAAATCGCCAGGCTGACGTCAATCACCGGGAGGGCCACCACGATGACCGGGATCATGATCGAAAGGACCGCCGTGGTTTTGAGCGTCCCGATGACGGTGATCGCCCCGAGCAAAAACCCGATCCCCAGCGCCCCGCCGTCCCCCATGAACACTTTGGCCGGTGAAAAGTTATAGGGGAGAAACCCCAAGCAGCTGCCGCAAAGCACGGCCGACAAGACACCGGCCAGTTTGAGCTGTTTGGAAATAAAGGTGGTTTCCGTGCTCCCTTGGATGATCGCCACCGCCAGAAACGTCGCGGAGGCGATGGCCGCCAGCCCGGCCGCCAGGCCGTCCAGCCCGTCCGCGAGGTTCAGCGCGTTCATGAAACCGATGATCCAGAACACGGTGATGACCTGCGATAACAGGATAGGGAATTGGACGTAGGAATCCAAAAAGGGCAGGCGCAGGCCGGAGATTTGAACGCCGTAGTTGAGCGCGACCAGGGACGCGATGATCTGTGTCAGCAACTTCGATATGGCCGGCACGCCGCGCTTGTCATCGATCATCCCGAGCACCATCACGGCGGTAAAGCCGACCAGGATCCCGGCCAGCTGCTTGTCCAGCGAGATGATGCCCAGCAAGCGGCCTTGCTCGTAAATGGAGTGCCTATACTCCAGCAGCATGCGGAAGTAGGGAAATCCGACATAGAGTCCGATGATGGCAACCAGGATCCCAATGTAGATCCCGGCGCCGCCCCAGCGGGGAATGGCGGCTTTATGGACTTTGCGGGGGTCCGGCTGGTCCAGGACATTCCAGCGTTTGGCCAGCCAGATGGAAAACGGGGTGGCCGTGAAACTGGCCACGCACGCCACGATAAATCCCGCTAAATAGACATTTCCCATAAACACTTCCCCCTCTCCCCCTGTGGGAGAGGGTGGGGGTGAGGGGTAGCCATGTACCGTCCCCCCTCATCCTTGCCTTCTCCCCTTGCGGGAGAAGGAATCAGAGGACTAACCACGCAATCTTTCTTTGTACATCGGATGCTTTAAACAAAGCGATTTCACCTCTTTGCGGATCCGGGCGATCGCGGCCGCGTCATCACGGCGTTGGATAGCGTCATGGATCCATCCGGCGATTTTGACCATATCGCGTTCCTTCAGCCCGCGCGTGGTGATCGCCGGGGTGCCGATGCGGATGCCGCTGGCGATCATCGGTTTTTGCGGATCGTACGGGATCGCGTTTTTGTTCACCGTGATGCCGGCCTGGTCCAGCAGCTTCTCCGCTTCCGCGCCGGTGATGCTCTTCGGCCGGAGGTCGAGCAAAAACATGTGGCAATCCGTCCCTCCGGAGACAATCCGGAATCCAAGGCCGGCCAGGTGTTTGGCCAGCGCGCGCGCGTTGGCGAGGACCTGCTTCTGGTACACCTTGAAGGAAGATTTCAGCGCCTCGCCGAACGCCGCGGCCTTGGCGGCGATGACATGCATCAGCGGCCCGCCCTGCGCCCCCGGAAAGATCAGCTTGTCGAGCGCGGGCGCAAATGACGCCTTGCACAGGATCATCCCGCCGCGCGGCCCGCGCAGGGTCTTGTGGGTGGTGGTCGTTACAAAATCACAATAAGGAACGGGACTGGGATAAACCCCGGAGGCGATCAACCCGGCGTAATGCGCGATGTCAGCCATGTAGATAGCGCCCGCTTTATCGCAGATCTGCCGAAAACGCGCCCAGTCAAACACGCGCGAGTAGGCGGAGGCGCCCACGCAGATCAGTTTCGGTCTGTGCTCCAAGGCCAGCCGTTCCGCTTCATCGTAATCGATCTGTTCGGTGTCCTGCCGGACTGTGAACCCCACGACCTTGAAGTATTTACCAGAGAAATTCAGCGGGTGGCCGTGCGAAAGGTGCCCGCCGTGGGCAAGGCTCATGCCCATCAAGGTATCGCCGATATTCATGACCGAGAGATACACCGCGAGATTGGCCGAAGTCCCGGAATGGGGCTGGACATTGACGTGCTCGGCGCCGAAAAGTTTCTTCGCCCGCTCGATCGCCAGGCTCTCGGCCACATCCACAAACTCACAGCCGCCGTAATAGCGTTTGCCGGGATACCCTTCGGCGTATTTATTGGTGAGGACGCTGCCCTGCGCTTCCAGGACCGCTTCCGATACCATGTTTTCGGACGCGATCAGCTCCAGCGTCCAGGCCTGGCGCCGGGTCTCGCCCTGGATGGCTTTGAACAATGCGGGATCCTGCTTCTTTAAAATGCTTTTCACAACGGCTCCTAATCTTCGTCATGCCGGCGGAAGCCGGCATCCAGTC
>MGUR01000071.1:11012-12132 GCA_001800075.1 Elusimicrobia bacterium RIFCSPLOWO2_01_FULL_59_12 | reverse complement strand
GCTTTCGCCGGGGTGACGGCTAATAGTGTCTGTTCTAAAACTTTCATTGCGATAGCGCCCTGCCGTTTGACGGTAAACGGGAAATGCGAAAGGTCCACCACGGAAGACGCTTCTTGAATCGTGCAGACCCCCCCGTCAATCATCCACTCTACTTTTGACCCAAAAATTTTCGCCGCCGCTGCACCGGACGTTGCCGGAGTCTGTCCTGATCGATTCACACTGGTCGTGGCCAATGGGACCCCCATCGCTTTCAAGATACCCATCGCCACAGGATGGGCCGGCACGCGCACGCCGATCGTCTCCAGACCTCCGGTGACCAGCTTTCCCAATGCCGAGGCGCGGAGGACCAGCGTCATCGGTCCCGGCCAAAACGCCTTGGACAACCGGAAGGCCTCTTGCGGGATGTCGTCCACCAGCGGCGCGGCCGCCTCCAACGAAGGCACCAGCAAGGCCAGCGGCTTGTTCCAGCGCCTTCCCTTCAGCTGATAGATGCGCCGGATCCCGCCGTGAGAAAAAGCGCTGGCGCCGATCCCGTACACTGTCTCGGTGGGAAAGATCGCCACGCCGCCGGCCCGCAGCGTACGAATAATTTGTGAAAGAACTTTCGGCGCTAACGGCTTACGTCCGGTAGCGCGCGTTGATGTCGACATACTGCCCCGTGAAGTCGCAGGTCCAGTAAAGACCCTGGGCGCTGCCTTGGTGCACGCGGATAGTGATCGTGACCTCGCGCGCTTTCAACGGCTCCCGCGCTTTTTCCGCGGAGACCGCGGTCGGCGCGCCTTGGCGGAAGACGCACAGGCGCCCGAAATAGATATCGACCTTGAAGGGGTCCAGCGCCACCCCGGCGCGGCCGATCGCGGCCAGGACCCGTCCCCAGTTGGAATCCTCGCCGTAAGCGGCGGTTTTCACCAGTGGAGAGGTGGCGACGGTCATGGCCAGTTTTTGCGCGTCCGCCTCCGTGCGGGCGCCGTCCACCCGGATCTCCAGAAATTTGCTCGCGCCTTCGCCGTCTTTGGCCATTTTCTTCGCGAGTTCGATGCACACTTGATCAAGCGCATACGCGAACAGCTCCCGCTCCCGGGGGGTGCGGCAGGACACGCCGGCCGCGCCGTTGGCGAGG
>MGUR01000071.1:3946-11005 GCA_001800075.1 Elusimicrobia bacterium RIFCSPLOWO2_01_FULL_59_12 | reverse complement strand
CGGTGTCGTTGGTCGAGGTGTCGCCGTCCACCGTCGCCCGGTTGAAGCTTTTGTCGGTGGAGCGGGCGAGCAGCGCGGTCAGCGCGCGTTTGTCCATGTCCAGATCGGTCAGGATGAATGCGAGCATGGTCGCGTGCCTGGTCGACGTGGCGACCGGTTTCCCCGAAGGGTTCATGTCAGGATGGATCATGCCGGCGCCTTTGGCGCAGCCCCAGATCCTCACTTCGCGGCCCCGGATGCGCACCGAAGCATGCGCGATTTTCGCTACGGTGTCGGTGGTCAGGATGGCTTCGGTGGCTTTGTGGAAAGACCCGCTCCGAGCGCCTTTCGGCCCCAGCAGGCGCTTCGACAACATCGGGATTTCTTCCGAAAGCAGGTCCATGGGAAGGAAGTCGCCGATGACGCCCGTGGAAGCCACCAGAATTCTTCCAGGCTCCACATCCAGCGCCTGGCTGGCCCACAGGATTGTTTTTTCCGCCTCCTGGATCCCGCGCCGGCCCGTGCAGCAGTTGGCGCAGCCCGAGTTCACCATGATGACCTGCGATTTCCCCCTGCGCAGCTGCTTCTGATCCACCAGAATGTGGGCGGACTTGACGCGGTTGGTGGTGAACAGGGCCGCCGCCGTAGCCGGCCGGTCGGAATAAAAGATCGCCAGCCCGTGCCGGCTGGGCCGGGGCCGGTCGTGCCGCGGCAGGCCGGCCGCGCGATACCCGATTGGGAGAACGGACGAATGGGAGACGCGGAGACGCGGAGACGTGGAGATAAGATGTTTCCCCGTGTCTAACGTGTTCATTGAAGTCCGGTTGATTCATCTATTCCAAACATGAGATTCATGCACTGGACGGCTTGCCCGCTGGCGCCTTTGCCCAGGTTGTCGGTCGCGGCCAGGATCACGGCGCGCTGGCCGGAGGGTTCGATGCTCACGCCGATCTGGCAGTGGTTGGTGAAAGCGACCCCCTTGGTTTCCGGGGATTCGTACGGCGCCAGGAGCGTCACAAACGGCTGTCGGAGGTAATAGGACAGATACACCTCGCGCAACGCTTCGGCGCTCAGGCGTTTGTTCAAGGGGGCATACAGCGTGACGAATATCCCTCGATTCATGGGAACCAGATGCGGCGTGAAAATCAGGTCCACTTTGATCTTTTTTTTGGCCTCGGCCGCAGCCCGTTGCCATTCCTGAACGATCTCGGGATGGTGCCGGTGGCCTTTCAAGCCATAGGCTCGCACCGTCTCGTTGGATTCCGCAAAAAGATAGGCCGCTTCCACCTTCCGGCCCGCGCCGGAAATTCCGCTCTTGGCGTCTACGATAATCTGTCCGGGGCCGACCAGTCCCTTGGCGAACAACGGAAGGCCCGCAAGAACGGACGTCGTGGCGTAACACCCGGGCGCCGCGACCAGCCGCGCCCTGCGGATGTCCTCCCGGTAGCGTTCGGGGAGTCCGTAGACGGCTTCCTTCACCAGCCTGGGGACGGGATGCTTGCCGTACCAGCGGGTGTAGAGGGCCAGATTCTGCAGCCGGAAATCCGCGGACAGATCGATCACTTTGACGACTTTTTTTTCCAGGAGCGCGGCGGCCATTTTCGCTGAGGCGCCGTGCGGAAGCCCCAGAAAAACGACGTCCGAATCCTGCGCGATCACCGCGGGGTTGGCTTTCTCGCAAATCAGGCCGCAGCGTCCCTTGAGAAAGGTGTGCAGAGAATGGATGGGCTGGCCCGCGAACGTTTCCGAGGTCAGATGCGCGAGCTTGACCTCCGGATGGCCAATGAGATATCTCAAGAGTTCGCCGCCCGTGTAGCCTGAGGCTCCGATGATCGATACGCGAATCATTTTCGAAAGAGGATGACGACTTCTCCCTTAAGGGTCCGGCCTTGCAGCCGGGTAAGAACTTCCTGTGCAGTCCCGCGAATGATTTCTTCGTGAATTTTGGTCAGCTCGCGAACAACGACGACCGGGGTTTCGGGTCCCGCCACCGTGCCGATCAACTCGAGCGTGCCGGCCGTCCGAAAGGGTGATTCATACACAATCACCGTCCCCCCGTTCTCGGCGGCCTGGCTCAGCACGCGCCTGGCCCGCGCGGTCCTCCGGGGAAGAAATCCTATAAAAAAGAAGCGGTCTGTGGGTAATCCCGACGCGGCCAGGGCCGCGATCGCCGCGCAAGGCCCGGGGAGCGAAACCACCGGAATTCCCGCTTCGAGCGCCCCCTGGACAAGCGATGTGCCGGGGTCCGAGATCCCCGGCGTCCCCGCGTCCGACACCAGCGCTATAGCCTTTCCGGACTGCAGCGCCTCCAGCAGCTGCCGGGGCCGCTTCCCGGGACTGTGGGCGTGGTAGCTCCACAGCGGTTTGGAGATTCCCAGGTGATTCAAAAGACCCAGCGTGCGGCGGGTATCTTCGCACGCAACCACGTCGGCTTTTTTGAGCGCCTCAATCGCCCGAAGGGTGATATCCGCCAGGTTGCCCAGAGGAGTCGGAACAAGGTAGAGCGTGCCTGCCATTTATCCCCTCTCCCCTTGTGGGAGAGGGTGGGGGTGAGGGGTGGCGTCCGCACGTTTTCCTTCTATGACATGCACAAAAATATCCACCAGTTTCGGATCAAACTGCGCCCCCGCCTGCTGGCGCAGCTCGGCGATCGCCATGTTTTTGGGGAGCGCCTTGCGGTACGGCTGGTCGGTTGTCATGGCATCCCAGGCGTTGGCGAGGGCCACCATCCGCGCGCCCAGAGGGATCTCTTCGCCCGCCAAGCCCTCGGGATACCCCTGCCCATTGAACCACTCGTGATGGTACAGGACGATCGGGGCGACCGCCTTTAGAAAATCAATATCCCGCACCAAGCGATATCCGATGCCGGGATGCTTTTTCACGTCAGCGTATTCCTCGGGCGTCAAGGGGCCCGGTCTCGACAGCAGCACTTCGCTGATCCCCAGCTTTCCGATGTCATGGAGCATCGCGCCAAACTCCATTTGCTCCGCAAGGAGTTCCGGCAGACGCATCTCCTGGGCCATCGCCCGCACCAGGTCGCGGCAATGCTCGGCATGTCCCCGAGGCACCGTCTCCTTAGCGCTTGCCGCTTGGCTCAGGGTGCCAACCACCTCGGCATAAACACGCTGGCGGCTTTCATACAACTCAAGATTTTCCATTGTCATTTCAATATGTTTAGCCATAAGCGTCGCCAAGCGAATGGCCTCCTGACTGATAGGTCGATGACGCGGACGGCAAAGAACCAGAAGACCCCGGGGCTGAAATTGCACCCACAACGGACATATCAGGTACGGGATGGACAAAAAGGAATTCTTTGATGAAAGGGCGAGGCCCGGCGAGGCTTCTTGGGCAACTAAAAGCTTGCCGTTCTGGGCGGCTTGGCCCAGCACCCCCTCGCCAGACCGAACTCGCAGTTCGGACAAGTGCTGAGGTGAAATGCCGCGCCCCGCAACCCCCCTGTATTCCGAGTTTCGGGAATCCCATTGCAACAAAACGACCGCGTCCATCCCAATCAAGGGGCCCGCAGATTGCACGATAAAATCCGCCAGGTCCTGCCATGAAGCCTGCCGGTTCCGCCTGCCGGCGCGGATGGAGGGGCTGACATGACGTTCATGCAGCGCATCCAAAAACCCCAGGATCTGCCGGACCCGGTGTTCAGCGCCTTCCGACTCCCGCTGTTTATCCGCCAGTTCCATTAGAAGGCGCCGGGTGCGCGCGTCTGCAATTCTATTCCGACGGACGACCCACACCCAAAGCGCAAAAAAAACGCCCAATGCAAGGGCTCCAAACATAGCGCTCATTCTAGCTTTCAGGCCGGCCCATTGCAAGCAATCTCCGACGGAAAACCCTCCGGCTTCGCTCAGGGCAGGCGCCTTGCGGCAAGCGAGGCGGAGCCGAGTCGATCCGTTGACAAGGCGGGAAGAATTGGTGTTCAATGGTGGCTCTTAAATGAGCGCAACCGCCGCCCTTCAGCCTACGTTGATCCTGGTCAAACCGGATGGATTGAAGAAATCTCTGACCGGCAACATTTTGACCAAATTGGCCGAGACCCGGATGATTATCGTGGGAGCTAAAGTCGTCCAAGTGTCTCGCGAGCTGGCCGAAGCGCACTACACGCATTTAAAAGACAAGCCCTTCTTCGGGGAGTTGGTCCGCTACATCCAAGGTGAGATTTACGGTGCGGATTATCGGCGCGTTTTGGCCATGGTCTACCGCGGGGAGGATGCGATTCGCAAGGTCCGCGATATCTCCGGGGCGACCAACCCGGAGGAGGCGGACTCCACCAGCATTCGCGGGTCCTACGGCCGGATCACCACCAAGGGGGTTTACGAAAATGTGATCCACGCGTCGTCCAGCGTGGAAGACGCCGAGCGCGAGATCAAGCTGTGGTTCAAGCCTGATGAGCTGGTTTTCCCCATCTACCCCACGAAAACCGTCATCCGAGAAAAAATAACGGAAAAAGTCTGGGCTTAAAAACCCGCATACGGAGATCCCCCATGAGACCCTCTGCCGCCGCGCCCCCGCCCACCCAACACGCCGAGCTGCTCGCTTGGGTCAATGAGTCCGCCCGGATGTGCAGGCCCGATTCCATTCATTGGTGCGACGGTTCCGAAGAGGAAAAGAACCGGCTGACGCGCGAATGCCTCGCCAGCGGCGAATTGGAAGAGTTGAACCAGGAAAAACTCCCGGGGTGTTATTACAGCCGTTCCGACGTCAACGATGTCGCCCGCACCGAAGATCTGACGTTCATCTGCACGCGAAATCAAGCCGACGCGGGCCCCACCAACAATTGGTCCGACCCCCAAGAAACGTACAAGAAGCTCGCCGATATTTTCAAGGACTCGATGCGCGGCCGGACGATGTATGTGATTCCTTTCATCATGGGACCGGCGGGATCTCCCTTCAAAAAAATCGGCGTTCAGATCACCGACAGCCGCTACGTGACGCTGAACATGCGCATCATGACCCGCATGGGCCGGATCGCCCTGCGCGAGCTCGGCTCGGACGGCGAATTCACCCGGTGCCTGCACGGCAAAGCGGATTTAAACCCGAAACGCCGGTTCATCTGCCACTTTCCGGAAGATAACACGATTTGGAGCGTGGGGTCCGCTTACGGCGGCAACGCTCTGCTCGGTAAAAAGTGCATGGCGCTGCGTATCGGCAGCTATCTCGGAAAAACCCAGGGCTGGATGGCGGAGCATATGCTGATCATCGGGGTAGAAAATCCCCAGGGGAAAATCCACTACGTGGCGGCGGCCTTCCCCAGCCAATGCGGCAAGACCAACCTGGCGATGCTGATCCCGCCGAAATCGCTGCCGGGCTATAAAGTCTGGACGCTGGGCGACGACATCGCCTGGCTGCGCATCGGGCCGGACGGCCGGCTGTGGGCGCAGAACCCGGAAGCGGGTTTCTTCGGCGTGGCGCCCGGGACCAATTATCAGACCAATTACAATGCCATGGCGAGTGTCCAAAAGAATTCCTATTTCACCAATGTGCTGAAGACCGATGAGGGCACGGTCTGGTGGGAAGGCATGGACAACCCTCCTAAGCACGGCCTGAACTGGGCGGGCAAGGACTGGACGCCGGAGTCCACCGACAAAGCGGCCCACCCGAACGCGCGCTTCACGGCGCCCGCGGAAAATTGCCCTTCGCTCTCCCCGGAATGGGATGCGCCGTCCGGCGTTCCCCTGAGCGCGATTTTCTTTGGCGCCCGCAGGGCCCGCGTGGCTCCGCTGATCTGCGAAAGCTTCAATTGGCAGCACGGCGTGTTTCTCGGCGCCACCATGTCATCGGAAACCACCGCCGCCGCCACCGGCGCCGTGGGCGTTATCCGGCGCGACCCGATGGCGATGCTGCCGTTTATCGGCTATCACGTGGGCGATTATTTCGCTCACTGGCTGGCGATGGGCGAAAAACTCGGCGGCAAAGCGCCCAAGATATTCCATGTCAACTGGTTCCGCCGCGACGCCGGCGGCAAATTCATCTGGCCGGGGTTCGGGGAAAACCTCCGAGCCGTCCTGTGGGCCATCGACCGCTGCGAAGGCAAAGGCAAGGCGAAGGAAACCCCGATGGGTCATGTGCCGACCCCGGACAGCCTGAACCTCCAGGGATTAAATCTCTCGCCTGAAACGGTGGACGCGCTCCTGAAAGTAGATCCAAAGGACTGGACCGAAGACCTCGCGGATCAGCGCAGGTTCTTCGATAAAGTAGGCGACCGCCTGCCCGAGGCTTTGAGGCAGGAGCAGGAGGCCTTCGCCAAACGGCTCGCCTGAGGGGTCAATGCGTCCGGGCCTGGCCGGCCAGGGGAACGTCCGGGCTTATTCCGTGCAGAGGTAGGGAAGGGCGATGTCGCAGCTGGTGCCGTTGGCGCCGCAGCTGTAGCCCGGCGCGCAGCAGGTGCCGTTGCTGGCGTTGCCGCAGCATAAATTGGGAGACGCGCAGCAAGTTCCCCCGCAGCAGCTGCCGCCTGACGGGCAGCAATTCTGGGCGACGCCGGTGCAGCAGATGCCGCCGCAATCCGGGGGCTGGCTGACGCTGCAGGTGCCGTCGCAGCCGTGGGTGCCCGTCAGCGAATAGCTGCAGTTGTTGAGGTCTGAATAGCATAGTTCGTTGAAAGTCGCCGCCACGCATCTCCCTTGGCCCGCGTCGCACCGGCCGCTGTCGCATTGGCTGTTGGTGCTGCAGGGGGAGATGCAGTTGGCCCCGCGCACCTGGACGGCGACGTTCTGGGACGGCCCTCCGAACCGCAGGACCCTTTCCTGCACCATCCGCCACTGAAAGTTGTAGGTCCCCGGCGTCACGGGAGCTACGACGTTGAAGTTAAAGTCCTTGGTCACTCCAGACGCCACGCTGCCGGCGACGCCTACGCGGCTCAATCCCCAGGTCATGTTATCTAGCGGGTTTTCGGAGCCCAGCCCGTAGGGGCAGGGAGATCCCGGCGGGTTGGTCGCCACCGGACAAGCGTCCAGGGGATCCTGCCAGGTGGTGTTGCCGGTGTTCTGCATGGACACCCTCACGGTATAGGTGCTTCCCGAGAGCATGGTGGAGGGGACCGATTGACTGACGAATACGGCGTTGGGA
>MGUR01000071.1:1957-3938 GCA_001800075.1 Elusimicrobia bacterium RIFCSPLOWO2_01_FULL_59_12 | reverse complement strand
CCGGCTAGCGTGGATGGAACGCAAACGCCGCCGGAGCAGACGCCGCTGGCGCACTGACAGTCCAGGGTGCAGGACTGGCATGGATCCCGGCCGGGCGGCACCCCCTCGCAGTCGCCGTCGCATTGATACGTGCCCGCGCTGTTGCAGCCGCAGGGTCCCCCCACCGTAACGCCGGAAAGGGCGCAAAAATTGTTTGAACAGTTGCCGCTGGCGCATTGGCTGCCTGACGTGCAAGGGTCGCAATTTGGCTTGCAGGGGACGGATATGACGGACGTCAGGGCCTGGCCGAAGGGCGTGTCGACGCCTGGCCCGGCCGCGCACTGTGGGTAATCGGGTGGGGGGGGGTAGCGGTAAACCCAACCCGCCTGATGTTGCTCCCGCAGGGTGAACGTATGCGTCCCCCCGCAGGTCGATGGAGCCGTGATCGTGCCGGTGTAATCCAGATACCCGCCGGGACCCACTGCGTAATTATGACAGCCTCCATAGGTGGAAGGTGTCTGGCAGGCAAACGTGGGGGCATTGTCCGCCGGGCTCCATGATGCGGCGGCCCAATAAGCGTTGCCATTCCACCATGCCGTGTCGCCGGCGTTGGTAAGCCTGAGGGTGAATCCGTAAATTTGACCGGGAGCCAGGGTCAGCTCGCCCGGTAGGTTGGACGAGATGCTCGCCCCATCGACGCAGGCGAGGGCGCGCCCGGCGGCCAGGCACGCCAGGAGACCGGCCGAGGCGGCGATTTTCAAGGCGGGCCGAAGCGGGTTTTCAAAATGAGTTCTACTCAACGGATCCTCCCGTTTTCACTGGACGGCCTTCACGGAGTCGATCTGCAGCTCAAAGGAGCTTGTTCGAATGACGTGGTTGATCACGTCGTTGTAGTAAACCCACAGGCTGGTGCCGGGATCCAGGGTCAGCCCCCCGTCCACGCGCACGGCGCCGATCATCGTCCAATTGTTGGGCGTGGAGGGAGGCCCCACGGCCGCATTGAGGCGCAGGTCGCCCTTCACGTAAAGGAAGCCCTGAAAGTCCTGATGGCGGCTGGGGACGCCGATGCAGGCAGGCTCGCCGCAGGTGCAGTAGGGGTCCTCCAGGCCCACGGTGGGAGGAACGCGCAAGTTAATGACGGTGCCGGCGGCGGCGGGCTGGCCGTTGTTCCCCAGGGTGAGGTTGCCGGTCACGATGAACGCGCCGGAGGCGAGGTTGATGTTGAAGCCGCCGGAACCTGTGAACCGGGCGTTGCCGTTAATGTAGACGTGTCGATCCGCGCCCGGAGTCACCCATGAGAAATCGTCAAATACGATCGTCCCGCCCCCGACGTTCGGGAAATAGCACCTCCCCGAGGGTTCGGGGGTGCAGTCGGCGCCTCCGAGACAGGCCGACGGAGGATTGCAGGTCGTGTTCTTGGCGAGCTCGATATATCGCCTCGCGTCAATGACCGAGGCGGCCCCCAGCGAGGCGTACGCCCAGTATTCCTTTTGATCGGTGGGGGCGGATGGGTTGACGGTGCGGCCGGCGATGCCGCCGGCGGAGAATTTGCGCGGCCGCTTGGTCATGCTGGCGTTGTAAGGGTCCAGGGTCCAGGTCGCGTCGTCCCTGACCACGATCGGCCCGAACTCGACGCGCAGCTGCGAGGCGCTGTCCACCGCCGGCGCCCGGCCCAGCTCAAGCGCCGCGGCCGCGCTCAACCCCGCCGGCATTTTGAGGCCCACGGACCGCGGGCTCACCAGGGCGAACAGCGAGCTGCCCGGGATGACCCTTCCCAAAGGATCCAGAGGCCTGGACATGATCCCCACCTGATAACTTTGCAGGTCAGGAACGGGCGAGGCCAGAGACGTTGACGTGTAGGCGATGGAAAAAGAAGCCCCGTGGGCGCTTCGGACGGACGGCGCCGCCGGCGGCATGCCCCCGCCGCCGTTGGGCGGGTAGGGCCAGTTGGGCGGCAGCGCCGCCGGCGCCCTAACGGATAGGGTGAGGTTGGGCGTGTATT
>MGUR01000071.1:0-1925 GCA_001800075.1 Elusimicrobia bacterium RIFCSPLOWO2_01_FULL_59_12 | reverse complement strand
CTGGACCATCCCCCACTGGAAATCGTAATCGCCCACGCCGGCCGGCGCGGTGACGGTGAAGTAAAAAGTTTTAATCTGGCCGGGGCTGATGACCTCCCCGACCGGTAGGAGCACGCGGTTGACGCTTGGGATCCAGACGGTGTTGTTCTGCGGGTTCCTCGAGCCGAGCTTGTAGGAGCCGGTGGACGTCCATCCGGAGGCGCCCGTGTTCCTCAAGGTGACGGAAACCCCCACCTGCTGGCTGGGCGTCATGAAGGCGGGGGCGTCCTGGGAAACGAATTCGGCGTTGTCGTCGCTGATCGGCCCCCCCGGCGAGGCGTCCCCCGTGGACTGGGGCGGGTTGGCCACGATCGTGGAGGAGGACAATTGCTGGATGGCGTAGGCGACGCCTTCTTCGGCGATCGCGCGGCCCTTCAGTTTCTGCTGGGCCTGCGTGCCGTGCCGGGAGAGGATGTTGTTCACGAAAATCACGATCGGCACCGAGATCAGGAGGACGACGAATATCAGGACGCCTATGAGGAGGATCTGCCCGGAGCGGGCGCGCGGGCCCTGGAACGGGGGCGTCATGGCGCCTCCGCCATGCGGACAAGCTGGTTGGGAATGATCAAACTGGAAACCCGGCCGGGCATGTTGGTGGAGTCCCAGGGAGCGTCGATGCGCAAGGTGACGCTCACGTTCGAGGGATCACGGTAGTCGCCCGTGAACATCAGGCCCGTGACGTTTGACGCAAGGGCCTTGGGCGCGCGGGTCACCCCCGGCGCGAACTCCTGCGCATAGACGGTTTTCTCCGCCACATAAATGGCGTAGGACGTCGCGCCGGAAGCCAGCGGGCTCTTGAACGCGAAATCGACGCGCGAATTGGGAACGATCGGCGTCGCGTTGGGGGTGGAAATGACCAGCGTCCGGGCCATCCCGTTGCGCATCGCCTGTTGGATGGCTTCCATGCATTGCCGGGATTGAACCAATACCTGCTGGCGCACCCTCGTGCGCTGGAGGAAGGTGATGTTGGACGGCAGCATCAGGGCGAAAGCCGCCGCCACCACGGCCACGATCGCCGCGGTCAGCAGCATCTCGACCAGCGTGAGCCCGCGCCTGTTCATAAGCGATTTCATCATCTCGCCGCCGTGGTCTCCACATTTTTGACGTACGTCTTGTTCCCGGACGCCCACCTGACTTGGACGTAAATATTTTTTAGCCCCTTATCCGTGCCGACCATGTCGGTCGGATCCGGGCAGAACGACCGCCAGCCCGTCGACGCCGTGGGATCGCGGTCCACCAGGTTGATGCAAATCTTGCTGGTGTAGGTGATCCCGCTCTCCACCATGACCGCGCCGGTGGTCGGAATGGCGGCCATGTCCATTGCCGCGCAGTCGCAGTCGGCGACCATGCCGAAGTCGGAGGCGGGATTGGGCCGGATGTAGGCATAGGGCTGCTGCTTGAGCATCTCGACCTGGCTGGCGGCCAGGTTTCCGGCGATCCAGTGACGCCGGCTGCCGGTGATGGAAGCCGACGCCCGCGGGAACGTCAAAGTGATGGTCATGACGGCGGAGACTAAAATCACCATCGCGATGAGCAGTTCAACCAAGGTGGTCCCCCTGGGATGATTCGCCGGGATGCAGGCGATCGCGGCATGACCCCCTCGCGCATTCATCAATAGTTTCCGTGCATGCGGCATCTCCGGGACGGCTCATCCATGACGCTCCATATTGTTTACAGATGAATGTTACAGGCGTGTTGCCGAATTCTCACCGGTTTGTAACAACGTCACACTAATGAGATAGCGCAATAATCTCTGAAAATCAATAAGAATCTTGCCCGATATTGCGAAAATACAGCCCCTGCGATTCACGCTTATTTTTCAGATCAAAATAAATTGCGCCGTGTGGGCCTGACCGTCCGGCATCACACCTCTCAAAACGACCGCC
>MGUR01000070.1:86031-90548 GCA_001800075.1 Elusimicrobia bacterium RIFCSPLOWO2_01_FULL_59_12 | reverse complement strand
CGAGCGGTTTGGCAGGCTCCCGGGCTCCGGGACGAAGCGACCGGTCGTGTTTCATGAAGTGACCGAACAGATGGTGAAGGAAGTCGACCGTATTTTAGAGAAGATCCTTCGCGACGGGGTGGGGAGCCTCACCCCGAAAGAGAAGGAGATCATGGACCGGTACTCGAAACTGAAACATTAGCAATCTGTCATTCCCGCGAAAGCGCGCACGCCACACTGCCGGCGCGCCCGCCCAGTCGTGTGGAGGGCGGGAATCCAGCGTCTCTGGACCCCCGCTTCCGCGGGGGTGACGGTCGAGAGTATGCCTGAACTGCCCGGAGCTGAAACCCTCCGCGGGGCGTCGAAAATGAAACGTCGATTCGTCATCGGCCTCACCGGGGGGATCGCGACCGGCAAGACTACCGTCTTGAAAGAATTCGCCCGCGCCGGGATCCCCACGCTCTCATCGGATGCGCTGGCGCACGCCTGCCTTCGGCCGGGACATCCGGTCTATCGCCGGGTGGTGCGGCGCTTCGGCCGGAAGATCCTTCGCGACCAGGGCCGGATCTGCCGGAGACATCTCGGTCGGATCGTCTTTGCAAAACCCGCTGAGCGAACATGGCTGGAACGCCAGATCCATCCCGCCGTCATCCGCCAATTGAAGTCCTTTATAAGGAAGCACCGGGGTCTCGTCGCCCTGGACATCCCCCTGCTGTTTGAAGCGCGCCTGGGATCTCTGGTGGACGCCACCCTGGTTGTGGGCTCCTCCCGACGGTCGCAGATCGCCCGGATGAAGCGCCGGGACCGCCTCTCGGACAAGGACGCGCGGCAGCGGATCCGCTCGCAGCTTCCGCTCGGCCTTAAAATGAAGCGGGCGGATTACACGCTCCGCAACGACGGCAGCCGGGCCGCGCTCCGGTCCGGCGTCCGGGCGCTGGTTGGCCGCCTCCAGGAAAAGGGCTTGACAAGGGAATGATCTGGTGTATAATCATCCCACGTTGTCGTTCTTGCCCGGAACATCCAATTAAGAGAATCCCAAAACATTAACTTCAAAAACGCAGCGAGCCACGACTCTGAATAACGAGCAGCCATCATCCTCTCCTCGCCCCGGCAACGGCCCTCAGGAAGAACCGCGAAAACCCGGTCCCAATGACAAACAAATGGACCTGACGGTTCTTTCCAAGCTGACGATCGCCGATCTCCAGAAAATGGGACGGGATCTGAAGCTGGAAGCGCCCGTCGGCTTAAAAAAGCAGGAGCTGATCGCCAAGATCCTGGAAGCCCAGGCCAAGGAAAACGGCCTGATCTATGATGAAGGCGTTCTGGAGATTCTTCCCGACGGCTTCGGCTTCCTCCGGAGCCCCAACTACAACTATCTCCCAGGTCCGGACGACATTTATATCTCGCCCTCGCAGATCAAAAAGTTCGGCCTGCGAAAAGGCGACACCGTGGCCGGCTACGTGCGGCCCCCCAAGGAGCAGGAACGATTTTTCGCCCTCCTTCAAGTCAAGTCGGTCAACGGCAGCGATCTCGAAGTCCTGAAAGAACGGTCGCTTTTCGACAACCTCACCCCGCTTTATCCCGAGAAACAAATCACCCTGGAAACGAAGAAGGACGAGCTGACCGGACGGGTGATTGATCTGGTGTCGCCGTTTGGAAAAGGGCAGCGCGCCCTGATCAACGCGGCGCCCCGGACCGGTAAAACCGTCATTTTGCAGAGGATCGCCAACGCGATCACCACCAACCACCCGGAAGTCGTTCTGCTGGTCCTGTTGATCGATGAGCGTCCGGAAGAAGTCACCGACATGCAGCGCAGCGTCAAAGGGGAAGTTGTTTCCTCCACGTTTGATGAACCCGCCGAACGCCACGTTCAGGTCGCGGAAATGGTGATCGAAAAGGCCAAGCGGCTGGTAGAGTACGGCAAGGACGTCGTCATTCTGCTGGACTCGATCACCCGCCTGGCGCGCGCCTACAACACGATTACCCCGTCGAGCGGCCGCGTGCTCTCCGGCGGACTGGACTCCAACGCCCTGCAGCGGCCTAAGCGCTTTTTCGGCGCCGCGCGGAACATAGAGGAAGGGGGGAGCTTGACCATTATCGCGACCGCCCTGGTGGAAACTGGCAGCCGGATGGACGACGTCATTTTCGAGGAATTCAAAGGAACGGGCAACGCCGAAGTCTATCTGGACCGGAAATTAGCCGATAAGCGCACCTTCCCCGCCATCGATATCACCCGGACCGGGACCCGAAAAGAAGAGCTCCTTTTGACCCCTGAAGAACTCAATAAAGTCTGGATTTTGCGCAAGGTTTTGACCTCCCTGTCCCCTATCGAAGCGATGGAACTCCTGATCGAAAAACTCTCCGCCACCAAGTCCAATAAGGACTTCCTCAAATCCATGGAAACCTCCTCCATGGAGAAAATCAACGCGTAAAATAAGCATAGAAATTTTGTTGACAATTAAACCCGTTTCTGGTACTTAATGGTACCTGTGATCTGGATTCGCTTTTTTGTTCACACCCTGATCGTCCTGATGGTCGTGGTTCCGTTTTTCCAGCACCTGGAATCGGAATCCGAAGCCTCCTCCGCCATTCCGACCGGCTTCCGTCCGCACCTGCTTTTAACCCGCGCCCTGCCTGAACCCGCGATGGATCAAATCGTCAAGCTCGACCGGCTCGTCGTGGCCCGCTATACCGTGCGGCCGTACGAGGACATCTATACCCTCTGCCAAAGAACCGGGCTCAAGCAATATGCCTACACGATCCGGAGCAGCAATGACCTGGACGAGACGCCCGCGGCGGGAACGGTTTTGAAAATCCCCAATCGCATCGGAACGCTTTTCGACGTAAAAACACCGCAGACGCTGCGCGAGCTGATTTCTGGATTTGAAGCCGGACGACAGGGCGGGCCGTCGTACGAACAGGATGTGCTTCACCTGAACGATTATCCCGTCCTTGATTTTGGGGGACCTCGTCCCCAGGTGAAAGCCGGGACGACGCTGTTTTTACCGAACGCCTACAAGCCGACCGGACTGGCCTTCCCCTTCAAAGACATGCGTTTCCGCGTGACGTCGGGCTTCAATCCAAAACGGCGTCATCCGGTTCTGGGTGTACGGCGGGCGCACCAGGGCATGGACTTGGCGCGGCCCTACGGAGATCCCGTGTATCCCTCTCGCTCCGGTACCGTGACGTTTGCAGGCTGGCAGGGCGGCTACGGCAATATGATTGAGATTCGCCATGTCATGCGCAATGGCCGCGTGAGATACACGCGGTATGGTCATCTTGCGTCCATTTTGGTCCACCCCGGTCAGCACGTCGGAGCGGGCAAGCTGATCGGCCGCGTGGGGTCCACCGGCATCTCCACGGGACCGCATCTTCACTTTGAAGTCCGCGATGAAAACGGGGTCGCTCGCAACCCCCGCCGCTCCCTGTAATTTGTTATAATCCTGCCTCGGTACCTAGTCAAATCCCTATACTGGATAACCCATTATGCGAGAAGGTATTCATCCGAATTACGTTGAAGCCAGCGTCGTCTGCGCGTGCGGCAACGCGTTCAAGACGCGCTCGACCAAACCGATGATCCGTCTGGAAATTTGTTCCAGCTGTCACCCTTTCTTCACGGGCCGTCAGAAATTTGTCGACAGCGCCGGGCGCGTGGAGCGCTTCCAGAAACGCTTTGCCAAAACACCGGGCGAAGCCGTTAAAAAAGCTCTGCCGCCGAAGCTCGCCAAAGGGCAAACGGCCGCGCTGGCCAGAAAGAAAGTCAAGATCCTCAGTTCGGCCCCGATCCGCACTAAACCCCTTTCGACGACCAAGACCCACGCCAAACCCACCACCACCAAAGCCCATTAGCCATAGCGTCTTTTTGTAACCGCGCCGGCCCGTTCGCCGGCACGGCTGTCTGCTTCTCGTCAGGGATGACACCATGGACCTGTTGCCGCATTTAAAGGGACTCGAAAAACGCTTCGATCAGCTCGTGCAGGATCTGAGCGCGCCGGATATCGCCGCCGATCCGAAGCGCTTTCAGGAGCTCCGGCGTGAACATGCCAGTTTTGCGCCTCTGATTGAAAAGTACCGGAAATATCAGCGCATTCTTAAAGAGGAACAGGATTTACTAACATTGTCGCAAACGGCCGAAGCCGACATGCGGCAGTTGGCCCAGGACGACCTGGGCCAGATGCGGGAGCGCAAAAAGGCGCTTGAAGACGAGCTCCGTTTAGGCCTGCTCCCCCGGGATCCGAACGAAGACCGCAATATTATCCTGGAAATCCGCGCCGGCGCGGGAGGCGACGAGGCGTCCCTGTTTGCCTCGAACTTGCTGCGGATGTATACCCGCTACGCGGAAAGCCGGCCGTGGAAACTCGAGGTGCTTTCCTCCAGTCTCTCGGAGCGCGGCGGCGTGAAGGAAGTCATCGTCCAGGTGTCCGGGGCGGCGGTCTGGAACCATTTCAAGTTTGAGCGCGGCGTCCACCGGGTCCAGCGCGTCCCGGCCACCGAAGCCAGCGGCCGCATCCATACCAGCACGGCGACCGTGGCCGTTC
>MGUR01000070.1:76794-86013 GCA_001800075.1 Elusimicrobia bacterium RIFCSPLOWO2_01_FULL_59_12 | reverse complement strand
GCCTCAGGCGCGGGCGGACAGCACATCAACAAGACGGACAGCGCCGTGCGCATCACGCATATCCCGAGCGGGCTGGTGGTGGCCTGCCAGGAAGAGCGGAGCCAGATCAAAAACCGCGCGAAGGCGATGAAGTTGCTTCGCTCGCGGCTGCTGCAGATGGCGCAGGAAAAACATGAGCAGGAAATCTCACGCAGCCGCCGAACCCAGGTCGGGACCGGCGACCGGAGCGAGAAAATCCGGACGTATAACTACCCCCAGGACCGGATCACCGACCACCGGATCAACGTCAGCGTCCATAACCTTCCCGCCGTCATGGAAGGGAAACTGGACGGGTTGATCAGTGAATTGCAGAAGAACGAACAGACGCGGAAGCTGGCGGACTTGATGTCGCAGCTGGAGAAAATCTGATGGATGTGCGTGAAGCCCTTCTGGACACCACGGCCCGGTTGACTCAAGCCGGCATCCCGGATGCGCGGATTGACGCGGAGTATCTGGTCGCCGCCGCCTCGGGCATCCCCCGGACTCGGATGTTGATCAAACTCGACCGCGCCTTATCGCTGGACGGGGAGATCCTCCTGCGACAATGGACGATCGAGCGGCTGGAGCGCCGTCCGCTCGCGTATGTGCTGGGGGAACAACCGTTTCTGGATCTCACGCTGCGGGTCAACCCGTCGGTGCTCATTCCCAGGCCTGAAACCGAACTGGTGGTGGAAGAAGCCTGCCGTATTCTGGGCAGAATGGATCGCGCCGTGGTGGTGGATGTGGGGACGGGGTCCGGAAACATCGCCTTGTCCCTGGCCAACCACGAACAGGCCGCCGAGGTTCATGCGATCGACATCTCGCCGGCGGCGCTCGGCGTGGCCCGGGAGAATGCGCTGAGGAATGCGGTCAAAAAGCCGATCCGTTGGCATCAAGGCGATCTGCTCAGCCCGCTGATCCCGCTGGGCGTCCGGGCGGATTTGATCGTCGCCAACCTGCCGTATGTACGCCGGGACGAACTGCCCGCGCTGGCCCCGGAGGTGCGCTGGGAACCCGTTCTGGCGCTCGATGGCGGGCGCGACGGTCTGGCCTATATTTTTCAGTTGTTAGATCAGGCCTCCTACGTTCTGAAACGGGGGGGCGTATTGCTTCTGGAAATCGGCGCCGATCAGGGCCCCGCCGTGCTCAGCCGGGTGACATCGAAACCCTGGAAAAACGCGGAATTGTATTCCGATCTAGCGGGCCTTCCGCGAATTGTGAAGGCCCAGTCCGCCGCTCAGTCGTTGGCGGATCCGCCGGAGCCTCAGTGGCGGAAGGGGAACACTCGTTGGATCTCTTAACGATTGAAGGCGGGCGCCCCCTCAAGGGAGACATTTCGATCTCCGGGTCTAAAAATGCCGCGCTCCCGATCCTGATCGCCACGCTGTTGACGGACGAGCCGTGCGGGGTGAAAAACGTTCCTTCGCTCGATGATATCGAAGCGGTCATCGGTCTTTTGGTTTTTCTGGGCAAGAACGTCGTCCGCCAGAGGGACCGCCTGGACATCACGGCCGGACCGACGCTGTACGGCGAAGCCCCCTACGAACTGGTCCGGAAAATGCGGGCCAGCGTAGTGGTCATGGGCCCGCTGCTGGCGCGCTTGGGAAAAGTCAAGGTATCGCTTCCCGGCGGCTGCGCGATCGGCGGGCGCCCGGTCAACATCCATCTCGAGGGGTTCAAAGCCCTGGGCGCCTCCATCCAGCTCGAAGAAGGCTACGTGACCGCGGAAGCGAATCGGCTTCAGGGGACCTCCTTCACGCTTGACTTTGCGAGTGTCGGAGCCACGGAAAACCTCATGATGGCCGCGTCCCTGGCGCGGGGGACGACCCTGCTGATCGGCGCGGCCAAGGAGCCGGAAATCACCGACCTTGCCGACTTTTTAAACCATATGGGCGCACGCATTACGGGCGCGGGAACGGACACGCTCACCATTGAAGGGGTCGAGCGGCTCCACGGCACCGAACACGAAGTGATTCCGGACCGCATTGAAACCGGGACGTACATGATCGCGGCCGCGATCACGCGGGGCGACCTCGATCTTCATCCCGCCAGGCCCGAGCACTTGCGCGAGCTGATCGCGAAACTGGGGCAGGCCGGTGTTTCGGTCGACCAAGATAACGGCCATCTACGCGTCAAAGGCGTCAAGGACCTGCATCCGGTTGACGCGGAAACCGCGGTGCATCCCGGTTTTCCCACCGACCTGCAGGCCCCCTGGATGGCGCTGATGTCGCTGGCGCGGGGCGTGTCCCACATTGCGGAGCGTGTATTCGAGAATCGTTTCATGCACGTTCCGGAACTTCAGCGCATGGGAGCCCGCATTCAGGTCAAGGGGCCCCACGCCGCGGTCGAGGGCGTTGACTCCCTGTCCGGTGCGGAGGTCATGGTGTCCGATTTGCGCGCGGGCGCGGCGCTGGTCCTGGCGGGCCTGGCGGCCGAGGGAAAGACCGTGATCCACCGCGTGTATCATTTGGACCGGGGCTACGAGCACCTGGAACGTAAGCTGAGCGCCGTCGGCGCCCGCATTCGCCGATCGCAGGAATAAGATGAGCCTGAGAGAAACCGTTTCATACATCCTTGAAGACGTCCGGCGCCGGGGGGATGCCGCCCTCTGCGGTTATGCGTACCGTTTTGACAAGGTGCGCCTGCGGCCCCGGGACCTGCGCGTGACCGCGCGGGAGATCAGTCAGGCGCAGCGTCGGGTGTCAGGGCCTTTTCTCAAAGCCCTCCGCGAGTGCGCCCAGAACGTCCGAGCGTTTGCCGAAGCGGAAAAGAAACAGCTTGCGACATCCTGGCTGATCAAGCGAGGGACGGCCACGGTGGGCCAACGCATCGGGCCCGTGGACAGCGCCGGGTTGTATATCCCGGGCGGACGTTTTCCCTATCCTTCCACCGTTTTGATGACCGCGATTCCTGCGCGCGTGGCGGGTGTTAAACGACTCGCCATGGCGAGTCCCCCGGGCAACCTGACGCCTGAGGTGCTGACCGCCGCCGCCGTGGCGGGGGTGGACGAAATCTACCGTGTCGGCGGCGCCGGAGCGATCGCCGCTCTGGCGTGGGGCACTCGCGCCATCCCGAAAGTGGACTTCATTGTCGGGCCGGGAAACCAATACGTCACGGAAGCCAAGCGGCAGGTGTACGGCGCCGTCGGGATCGATTCTCTCGCCGGGCCGAGCGAAGTCGTCATTATTGCCCGCCGCTCCACACCCGCGGCGCATATCGAAGCCGATCTGCTGGCCCAGGCGGAACATGACCCGGAAGCGCGGGCGACCTTGCTGACTCCGGACGCCGGATTGCTCAGGGAGGTACGGCGCCGCCTGGATCCCCGGATCAGAAACCGGGTCCGCTTGATCAAGGTCCGTTCTCTGAACCAGGCCATCGAGCGCGCCAATGCGATTGCCCCGGAGCATCTTGAATTGCTGTTTGCGAACGCCGAGCGCTCCTTGCCGAAAATCCGCCACGCCGGGGCCATTTTTCTCGGGCCGGCAAGCCCGGCCGCCCTGGGCGATTACGTCGCGGGCCCTTCGCATGTTTTGCCGACGCAGAACGCGGGACGGTTTTCCAGCGGTTTGTCTGTCGCCACCTTCCTGAAGCGTTCCAGCGTCGTAGGCTTTGAAGGCCGTGCATCCGAATGGCCGCGCTGGAGCGCCGCCCTGCAGATGGCGGAGACGGAAGGCATGGACCATCACGCGCGCTCCTTGCGCCTGCGGCTGGAGTCCAGACGATGAGGCCGTTAATTGCCGTGATCGATTACGGGATGGGCAACTTGCGCAGCGTCCAGAAAGCGCTGGAACACGCCGGGGCCGACGCCCGCGTGACCGATTCTCCTGAGGTCGTGCGCAAGGCCCAAGGGGTCGTCCTGCCGGGCGTGGGCGCCTTTGGGGAAGCCGTCCGCCGGCTCAAAGCCAAACGATTATGGAATGCTCTGCGCGAGATCGTGTCATCGGATAAGCCGTTCCTCGGCATCTGCCTGGGCTATCAGCTGTTGTTTGAAAAGAGCGAGGAAAACCCGGGCGCACGTGGGTTGGGGCTTTTCAAAGGGCCCGTGCGGCGGTTCCGGTTTCCCAAGGCAAGCTCCCATAAAGTGCCCCATATGGGCTGGAACACGCTGGCGTTGAAGCGGCCGGCGCGCAGCGCCTGCTTAAAAGGGATCGGCCGCAAGGATTATTTTTATTTTGTTCATTCATTTTATCCGGCGCCCCGGGACCGCTCATTGATCGCCGGCCTCACGTCGTACGGGCGCACGTTTGCGTCGGCCGTGGCGCGCGGGAATCTGTTCGCCTGTCAGTTCCACCCGGAAAAAAGCGGGCGGCCCGGCCAGAGGATCCTGAAAAACTTCGTTCAGGGCGTGAATCCATGCTGATCCTGCCCGCCATCGATATCCGGCACGGCAATTGCGTCCGTCTCTATCAAGGACGTCCCGAGGAAGAAACGCTTTACTCGGATGACCCGGTTCAGGTCGCGCGGGAGTGGAAGGCCAAAGGCGCGACGATGCTGCATGTGGTGGATTTGGACGGCGCCTTTGAGGGAAAACCGGTCAACCTGCTGCTTGTCGCTCAAATGTGTGAGGACGTGAAGATCCCGATCGAGCTGGGCGGAGGATTTCGCGACCTGCCCGCTATCCAGCAGGCCTTTGACGCGGGGGCCGCCCGGGTGATTCTCGGCACTGCCGCGATCAAAAACCCGGGATTGGTGAAGGCCGCCGTGGAAGAATACGGCGGAGACATCGCTGTCAGCATCGATGTCACGGGCACCTTTGCCACCTCCGCGGGGTGGAAAGAAGTGTCCACCATCTCCGCGGGTGAATTGGCCGCCAAAATGCGCGAATTAGGTGTGGAGGAACTTCTTTTTACAAACACCCAGCGGGACGGCACGCTTCAGGGGCCTGACCTGAACGCGATTAAAAACTTTTTGACGGCTGCGGAAGTTCCCGTGATCGTGTCCGGGGGCATAACGACCCTGGATGACATTTATAATTTGAAGCAGCTGGAACCCCTTGGATTGAAAGGTGCCGTCATCGGGAAGGCCCTGTACGACCGAAAAATCCAACTGGAAGATGCGCTCCGGATCGCCTAGCGATGCTGGCCAAGCGCATCATTCCCTGCCTGGATGTGGACGCCGGACGCGTCGTCAAAGGAAAACGCTTTCTTCAACTGCGCGACGCGGGAGATCCGGTGAAGATGGCGAAACGCTATGACCAGGAAGGCGCGGATGAGCTGGTCTTTTTGGACATCACCGCCTCCGCCCAGAAGCGCCGCATCTTGCTGGAGGTCGTCAGGAAAACGGCCGAGCAGGTGTTTATCCCGCTCACCGTGGGCGGCGGCATCCGCAGCCTGGAGGATATCCGGACGCTCCTGAATGCGGGGGCGGACAAGGTGTCGTTGAACACGATCGCCGTGCTCAACCCCTCCAGGATCGCCCAAGGCGCGCGTCGCTTCGGCGCGCAGTGCATGGTGGTGGCGATCGACGCCCAACGGAGGCCGGGAAAAAAGAAATGGGACGTATTTATTTACGGCGGGCGAAAAAATACGGGGCTGGACGCGGTGGCCTGGGCCCGGAAAGCCGAGCGCTTGGGGGCCGGGGAGATCCTGCTCACCAGCATGGACTGTGACGGAACGCGCGCGGGATATGATCTGGACCTCCTGTCAGCGGTCAGCCGCGCGGTGCGGATTCCGGTGATCGCGTCCGGCGGGGCAGGAACGAAGGCCCACTTCCTGGAAGCGCTGACCGGGCGCAGAGCGGATGCCGCTCTGGCCGCCTCCTTGTTTCACTATCATGAATTGGGGATTAAGGATTTGAAAGTGTATCTTCGAGGAAAGGGAGTGCCTGTAAGGGTCTAGTCCCGCCCGTCATTCCCGCGTGTTGTTAACGGGAATCCAGCGACTTTCAACGCCTCTGGATCCCCGCGTTCGCGGGGATGACGACAAGATTGGAGGATGGAAACCATGGAGCTGCTTAAATCGCTTAAGTTGGATGAAAAAGGATTAATTCCGGCGGTTGTTCAGGATGCCAGGGACGGCACCGTTCTGATGGTGGCCTACATGAACCGGGAATCGCTGCGCCGCACCCTGCGGCTGAAGAAAAGCGTCTTCTGGAGCCGGTCGCGGAAGTCCTACTGGCTCAAGGGGGAACGTTCCGGCAGCATCCAGCGCGTGAAGGAAATCCGTCTGGATTGTGATGGGGATTGCCTGGTCATCCAGGTCGATCAGATCGGCCGGGCGGCCTGCCACACGGGCCACCGTTCCTGTTTTTACCGCAAAGCGGTCCGCGGAGGACGTCTCAAAATTGTAGGGCGTCCCTTGTTTGATCCCAAAAAAGTGTATCGGTGATCCCATGACGACCCCCCTGGTCCCCACCTGGGCGGAATTCAAACGCCTGGCCAAAACCCACAATGTGATCCCGGTGACGCGGGAGATCGTTGTGGACCGGGTCACGCCCGTTTCGGTGTACGACCATCTGCATGCGGGAGAACCGCACAGCTTTCTTCTGGAGAGCGTGGAAGGCGGCGAACGTCTGGGCCGCTATTCGTTTGTGGGCCAGCGGCCGGAAGCGACATTTGTCTGCCGCGACCGGCGGGTGGTTTACCGGCAGGCAGGGCGCGAGCGGACCTGGCAGGTCACTAATCCCCTCAAAGATCTCAAGACGATCTTTGATCGTTTTAAACCGGCGACCTTGCCTCATCTGCCGCGCTTCTGGGGCGGCGCGGTCGGCTACTGGGCGTATGACACCGTCCGGTTCTTTGAGCGGCTTCCGAATGGGAAGCCCGATCCGCTCGGATTTCCCAGCGGCGCATTCCAATTCTCAGGCGAGCTGGTGATCTTCGACCGCTTTGAGCAAACAGCTAAAATCATTTCCAATGCGTTTATTCCGGATGGCAGGCAGTCTGAGAAAGCGCTTTTGAGAATCTACCACGGAGCCTCCCGGTCGATCGCGCGGCAGATCGAGCGCTTGAGTACGCGGCGGCCCGTCCCGGCCAGCCGCTCCAGGCGGACCTCCGCGCCGCCCAAACCGCTGACCCGGCGGGCGGATTACTTAAGCGCCGTACGCAAAGCCAAAGCGTATATCCGCGCGGGCGATATCATTCAGGTGGTGCTGTCCCAGCGATGGCAGCTCGATCCCCAGGCGTCTCCCTTTCAGATTTACCGCGCGCTGCGGCTGGTCAACCCCTCGCCGTACCTGTACTGCCTGCACTTCGAGGACATGGACATCGTCGGTTCTTCACCGGAACTGCTGGTGCGCAGGGAGGGATCGCAGGTTGAGACCCGCCCGATCGCCGGCACGCGGCCGAGGGGCCGGACGCCCGAGCAGGACGCCGCCCTGGAAGCGGAATTGAAAAAAGACGCCAAGGAACGCGCCGAACATCTGATGCTGGTGGATCTCGGCCGCAACGACCTCGGCCGCGTCTGCAAAAGCGGCACGGTCAAACTGCCCGAATTTATGTCGGTGGAACGCTATTCCCATGTGATGCATCTGGTGTCTTCGGTGACCGGGACGCTTCGTCCCGGGGCCAACGCCTTCGATCTCTTTCAGGCCTGTTTTCCCGCCGGGACCGTCTCCGGCGCGCCCAAGATCCGCGCGATGGAGATCATTGATGAGCTGGAGTCGCTCCAGCGCGGCCCCTACGCCGGCGCCGTCGGCTATTTTTCCTACACCGGCAACATGGACATGGCGATCACCATCCGCACGCTCGTGTTCAAACGCGGGAAGGCCTACGTTCAAGCCGGCGCGGGCATCGTGGCGGACTCGGTCCCCGAGCGCGAGCACCATGAATGCGAGCACAAGGCCGCCGCTCTTCTGGCCGCTGTCAAAAAAGCGGAGACGCTTTCATGATTCTTGTGATCGACAACTACGATTCATTCACCTACAACCTGGTGCAGTATTTTCAGGAGATGGACCCTGAGGTGCGCGTCTATCGCAATGACGCGATCACAATCTCGGAGATCGAACGCCTGGCCCCGTCGCACCTGGTGATCTCTCCCGGCCCGGGCGACCCGACCGACGCCGGCATCTCCGTGGACGTAATCCGGCGGCTCGCCGGCACCTTGCCGATCCTGGGCGTGTGCCTGGGCCACCAATCCATCGGTTACGCCTTTGGCGGCCAAGTCGTCCGCGCGAAAAGACTGATGCACGGCAAAGTGTCGCCCATCCTGCATGATGGAAAAACCCTTTTTACAGGCCTTCCCCAACCCTTCAGCGCCACCCGCTACCATTCCCTGCTGGTGGATCGCGCCACGCTTCCGTCCTGCCTCCAGGTCAGCGCGTGGACGGCGGAGGGGGAAATCATGGGACTGCGGCACACGCAGATCCCCGTTCTGGAAGGCGTTCAGTTTCACCCGGAATCCATCATGACGACCGAAGGCAAGCGCTTGCTGAAGAACTTCCTATCGCTGAAGATGAAAAGGAACCGCTGATGGCGTTTGATTTTCAGGCCGTGCTCAAAACGCTCCTTGACAAGCGATCGCTGACGCGGGATCAGGTGCGGCAGGCGTTCACGCAGCTCATGGAGGGAAAATTGACGCCGGTTCAGATCGCCGCCCTCCTGACGGCGTTGCGCATCAAAGGGGAAACCGTGGAGGAAATCACCGGCGCGGCCGAGGCCATGCGCGCCGCCGCCGTGCCGATCAGTTTCAGCGCGGAAGCGGTCGTGGACACCTGCGGCACCGGGGGAGACGGGCAGGGAACGTTCAATATATCGACCGCCGCGGCCTTTGTCGTCGCCGGCGCCGGTTTCGTGGTGGCCAAACACGGGAACCGGTCGATTTCGTCCCGCTGCGGCTCCGCGGACATTCTTGAAGAGCTGGGCTTGTGGGTCGAGGGGGATTCCCGGGCCGTGGAATACTGCCTGGCGAAAGTGGGGATCGCGTTCCTCTTTGCGCCCGTCTTTCACCCCGCGATGCGCCATGCGATGCCCGTCCGCAAGGAGCTGGGCGTCCGCACCCTCTTCAACCTGCTGGGTCCGCTGACCAATCCGGTGCGTCCCAACGTCCAGCTGGTGGGGGTGTATGACGCCGCCTGGCTTCAGCCGGTGGCGAAGGTGCTCGTTCAACTCGGCTGCAAAAACGGTTTTGTGGTGCACGGGGAGGGGCATGATGAGATCATCCTCTCCGGTCCCACGCAGGTCGCGGAAATCCGCGAAGGCCGCGTGCGCGTGCAGAGCTGGACGCCCAAGCAGTTCGGGCTGGTCCGCCGCGCCGCGCCCCTCAC
>MGUR01000070.1:74649-76776 GCA_001800075.1 Elusimicrobia bacterium RIFCSPLOWO2_01_FULL_59_12 | reverse complement strand
GCCCGGACGCTGATGAAAATTCTTAAAGGGGAAAAAGGCCCTCTGCGCGACACGGTCTGCATGAATGCGGCGGCGGCGATCCTGGCGGCCACGCGCCAATTCAGCGGAACCGGCCCCGGCCTGGATCTGAAGCACGCTTTCGCCATCGCTCAAAACAGCCTGGATGAAGGCAAGGCGTATGCGAAGCTCGAAGGACTGAGAGCGGCTTTGGCGTCCATGAAAAAAGATGGCTGATATTCTCGAAGAGATCGTTCAGAAAACGCGCGCGCGGCTGGAAGCCCAGAAAAATCGCCTGCCGTTGGCGGAGCTCCGCGAACAGCTTTCCGGGCGGAAGAAGGCGCTGCCATTTGCCGCGGCGCTTCATCGCGGAGATTCCATCGCGGTCATCGCGGAACTCAAACAGGCGTCCCCTTCGGCGGGCGTCATCCGCAATGAGCCCGATCTGGCCGGGCGCATCCGGGGGTACGCGCGCGGCGGCGCCGCGGCGCTTTCGATCCTGACCGAGGAAGATTATTTTCACGGGTCGCCGTATGTCTTAGAGCTCGCCCGGAAGGAAAGCGACCTTCCGCTTTTGCGCAAAGATTTTATTGTGGACCCGTATCAGATCGAGGAGAGCCGGCGGATGGGGGCGGACGCCGTCCTCCTGATCACCACGCTGCTTCCGGCGGCTTTGCTGAAGGAGCTGATTGACCACGCCCGGGAGATCGGGCTTGAGGCCCTGGTGGAGGTCCATGCCGAGGCTGATCTGGAGAAGGCGCTTCAAGCCGGTTCTACCTTGATTGGGATCAACCATCGCGATCTCCGCACGCTGCAGATGGATATGACGACCGCGCAGCGCCTCCTGCCGCGCGTTCCCAAGCACGGCACAACCGTGGTGGTGGAAAGCGGCATCACTAAACCCGAGCACATGCTCCAGTTCCGCGCCTGGGGCGCGCACGCCGTGCTGATCGGTGAGACGCTGATGCGCGACCCGGACCCCGAACAGGGAGTTCGAACCTTCGCGAACGCGGCCAAGAAAGGGCAAGCCAAATCCCGATGACTAAAATTAAAATCTGCGGCGTTACCAATACGCAGGATGCCTTGTGGGCCGCCAACCTGGGGGCTGATTTTGTCGGCCTTAATTTCTACCCGAAAAGCCCGCGCAAGATATCTCCCAAGAACGCCAAAGAAATCGCCTCCAAGTTGCCGCCTTTTGTGATGACCGTCGGCATCTTCGTTGATGAAACGGTGCCCGCCATCAGCAAGCTGATCACGTCCGTGCCCTTAAAAGCCGTTCAGCTCCATGGAGGGGAAACCCCCGAGGTTTGCCGCGAACTCAAGGCGCTCGGGGTGCAGGTGATCAAGGCGATCCCGCTGGCGGGTCCTTTAAACACGGAAGAATGGTCGGCCTTCGGAGACTCGGTTGATTTCTTTCTCATCGACAACGGGGCCGGGCAAGCCCCGGGCGGAAACGGCCGGACGTTTGACTGGGAGTGGCTGCAGTCGGCCTCCGGCTTGGGGAAACCGTGGTTTTTAGCGGGCGGGTTGACGCCGGATAATATCGGCGACGCGATGAAGAAAATCCATCCTCCGATGGTGGATGTCTGCAGCGGCATCGAACGCCTGCCGACGCGAAAGGATTTCGAGGCGATGAAGCGTTTCATTCAAACCGTCAGGTCCGCCAAGTGAAGAATCGATCCCTTCCCGACAAGCGGGGTTATTTCGGCGAGTTCGGCGGCCGCTTCATGCCGGAGACGCTGATGGGGCCCCTGCTTGAGCTCACGGACGCTTATCAGCGCCTGATTCATAACGCCGCGTTCCGCCGGGAATGGGCTTATTACCTTAAAAACTTTGTGGGACGTCCCACGCCGTTGATGGTTGCCCGGCGGTTGAGCGAGGCGATGGGCCGCGGGCGCATTTACCTCAAGCGGGAAGATCTTTGTCACACGGGGGCGCACAAGATCAACAACGCCCTGGGCCAGATCCTGCTGGCCAAACACCTGGGGAAAAAGCGCATTATTGCGGAAACAGGGGCGGGCCAGCACGGCGTGGCCACGGCGACCGCCGCCGCCTTCTTCGGCTTACCGTGCGATGTGTACATGGGGGAAGAAGATATCCGCCGGCAGGCGCCGAACGTCCACCGCATGC
>MGUR01000070.1:66660-74627 GCA_001800075.1 Elusimicrobia bacterium RIFCSPLOWO2_01_FULL_59_12 | reverse complement strand
ATGGTGAGGGATTTTCAGTCCGTGATCGGTTCGGAGGCCAGGCGTCAGATCCTGCAAGTTGAAGGGCGCCTGCCGCATGTCCTGGTCGCCTGCGTCGGGGGCGGATCGAATTCCATGGGCTTGTTCCATCCGTTTTACAAAGACCGTTCCGTGCGCATGATCGGCGTGGAGCCCGCCGGCCGCGGACTGCGGAGCGGCCGGCACGCGGCGTCGCTGGCGCGGGGGTCGCTGGGCGTATTTCACGGTTCGAAAAGCATCCTCCTGCAGGACAAGGACGGACAGGTCCTCGGGACCCATTCGATTTCCGCCGGCTTGGATTACCCCGGTGTGGGGCCGGAGCATGCGTATTACAAAGCCACCGGGCGCGCAAAATACGTGACGGCGACGGACGCCCAGGCTCTCGATGGTTTTAAATGGCTTTGCCGATTAGAGGGGATCATCCCGGCTTTGGAACCGTCCCATGCCATCGCCTATTTAAAAACGCTGGCGCGGTCCTTGAAACCCAAAGACATCGTCATTGTCTGCCTATCCGGGCGAGGGGATAAAGACATGCCCATTCTGGAAAAGGCGCTGAAATGAACCGCATCGACCAAACATTCGCCCGGCTGAAGCGCTCTCGCAGAAAGGCGCTGATCGGCTACCTCACCGCCGGGTTCCCCACCAAAGCGGGCTTTGCGCACCTTGTTTGCGCGCTGGAGAAGGCGGGTCTGGACCTCTTTGAGATCGGCGTGCCGTTTTCCGATCCGGTTGGAGACGGGATGACGATACAGCGCAGTTCGCAGAAGGCGCTTGCCAACGGCGTCACCCTGGAGTGGGTGCTCCGGGCGGTGTCGGCGCTGCGGCCACAGATCAAGGCGCCGATCATCCTGATGTCGTACGCCAACCCGTTGGCCGCCATGGGCCTCCAGCGCTTTTTCGCCCGGGCGAAAGCGGCCGGCGTGGACGGGGTGATCATCCCGGACCTGATTCCGGAGGAGGGAAAACCTTTCGACCAACTCGCCGCGAAGAACGGCATCGCCCTCATTTATCTGGCGGCGCCGACCACCACACGGAAAAGGCTGAAGCGCATCGCTCGCGCCACGCGGGGTTTTCTTTACGCGGTGTCTTTAACCGGCGTGACCGGAGCGCGAAAAACAGTGGCGGCCGGCGTGCCGGGCTTCCTTTCACAGATCCGGCGGTTCACTTCGAAACCGGTGGCTGTCGGATTCGGTATTTCGACGCCATCCCAGGTCCAATCCGTCCGGAAACGTGTTGACGGCGTCATCGTAGGATCCGCTTTGATTGATCAGCTTGAAAAATCGGTTCAGCGCGCGGGGGTTTTTGTAGCGTCGCTTCAAAAAGCGCTGAACCCCCAAGGAGTCCGCCATGCCTCTTGAAAGTTCAAAAAGCAAAAAAACGGTCCCGGCCGGCGTTTGGACCAAGTGCGAGAAATGCGAACAAATCATCTTCAACAAGGAACTTGAGGAAAACTTCAAGATCTGCCCGAAATGCGGCGCGCATTTCCGATTGAACGCCCGCGAACGGCTGGCCCAGCTCGCGGACCCGAAAAGCTTCAAGGAATTCGGCGAAGACGTCCTGCCGGCCGATGCGCTCGGTTTCGTAGACATTCAGCCGTATTCCGCGCGGCTGTCGGAATCGCGAAAAAAGACGGGACAGAATGACGCCTGCCTCACCGGAGACGTTTCCATTGAAGCCCATCCTCTGGTCATCGCGATCCTCGATTTTGAGTTCATGGGCGGCAGCATGGGGAGCGTGGTGGGGGAACGGATCACCCTGGCGATCGAGCGCGCCCTGAAGAAACGACTGCCTCTCCTGGTGATCTCGAGCTCCGGCGGCGCCCGCATGCAGGAATCCATCTTGTCGCTGATGCAGATGGCCAAAACCAGCTCCGCGCTGAGGCGCCTCCACGAAGCGAAACTCCCGTTCATTTCCCTGTTGACCGATCCCACGACCGGAGGCGTGACCGCCTCCTTCGCGATGCTGGGGGACATCATCCTGGCGGAACCCAAGGCGCTGATCGCCTTTGCCGGGCCGCGCGTGATCGAGCAGACCCTCCGGCAGCAGCTGCCCGAAGGCTTCCAGCTGTCCGAGTTCCTGCTGGAGCACGGCATGCTCGACGCGATCGTTGAGCGCCGTGACCTGCGAAAATACCTGGGCCAATTGCTGGAACATTTTGAAGCGTAACGCATGGACTACAACACCCTGATCGCGCGCCTCAGCCGCCGCGGCGTGTTCCGCATCAAGCCGGGCCTGGAGCGTACCCGGGGTGTGCTGAACGCCCTGGGCGACCCGCAGGCGCGCCTGCAAGCCATTCACATCGCCGGAACCAACGGCAAGGGATCGGTCGCGGCCTGCATGGAATCTGTCCTTCGCAGCGCAGGGTATCGCACCGGGCTCTACACGTCGCCGCATCTCTGGGATGTCCGCGAGCGCATTCAATTGAACCGGCAACCCATCGGCGCAGCGGCTTTCCGGGACATCGCGCAAGAGGTCCTGAAAGCTGAACGCCAGGTGGGATACACGCTGACCTTTTTCGAATTCTTGACGGTCATGGCCTTTAAAACATTCGCCGACGCGTCCGTGGAGGTTGCCCTTATCGAGACGGGAATGGGCGGCCGCTGGGATGCCACTAACGTGCTGGACCATCCGGCGCTGACCCTGATCACCTCGATCGGGCTGGATCACGTCCAGTGGCTCGGACCCTCCGAAACCGCGATCGCCCGTGAAAAAGCGGGCATCCTTAAAGAAGGAACCCCGTTGATTCACGGGGCCCGCGGACGGGCCGCCCGCGCGATTGCGGCATGTGCCCGGAAGAAAAATGTGCCGCTCCTGCAGATAGGCAGGGATTTTTACGCAACCCCGGGCGTGGTCCAATGGGAGCGGTCCCGGCAGGCGCTTTCTTATACCGGTCCCGCTGGGACGCGGACCCTCACGCTCGGACTCATGGGTCGCTATCAATTGGATAACGCTGCCCTGGCGCTCGCGGCTTTTGAGACGCTTCAGAAGCAAGGCTGGAAAATCACAGAGGCTTCCCTTCGGAACGGGATGGCCCGCGTGAATTGGCCCGGCCGTTTTCAACTCGAGACGCTGACCGAACCACGCGTCCTGTTTGACGGCGCGCACAATCCGCCCGCGCTTCAGCGCCTCTTGGATGCGCTGAAGGCCTCTCCCTGGCACCGCACTCCTAAGACGTTTGTCTTTGGCGTTTACCGGGATAAAGATTATTCCCGCCTGCTGGCGATGATCCGGCCGCACGCAGCGCACTTGGTGGTCTGCACGCTGCCGGGCGCGCGCGCGCTGCCCGCAAAGAAAGCGGCCGAATCGTTCGGTCGCCCGGACAGCCCGCCGCAAGCGGGCAGTACGGGCAGCCCTTACACCCGGAGGGTGTCAGGGCGAAATACGTGCGGCGTGACCCTAGTGAAAGATCCCCGGCAGGCCCTGGGAAAAGCCCTGCGGCTCACGGACAAAAATCATCTGGTCGTCGTTACGGGCTCCCTGGCTCTGGTCGGTAAGCTGTTGAACAAAGCGAAACCCGCGGAGAGGGGCGCGTTATGCCCCGTTTAACGCTCGGTATCGATCTGGGGGGGACCGGGATCAAGTTCGGGCTGGTGGATCCGATGGGGCGTTTGTTACGTTCGAGCAAGATCTCAACGCCGTCAAAAAGCGATCCGCTGGAAGTCGTGAACGCCCTGGTGGCGCAAGCGAAAGCCGTGCTCGCCACCCTTCCCAAGCGGAAGGTGCGCGGGATCGGCATCGGCGCCGCCGGCGACATCGATCCAAAAACCGGTTCCGTGAGGCTCTCGCCGAATTTGAACTGGCGCAACGTTCCGCTCAAAGCCCTGATCAGCCGGCGCCTGCACTATCCCATCGTCATCGACAATGACGCCAACGCCGCGGCCTGGGCGGCCTATGTGGTGGAAGCCAAGCGCCGCGTGCAGAACTTATTGTGCGTCACCGTCGGCACCGGAGTAGGCGGAGGGCTGGTCCTTAACGGCCAACTTTACCGCGGAAGCACAGGCAGCGCCGCAGAAATCGGGCATATCACACTCTATCCGGACGGGGCGCCCTGTCCCTGCGGCAACCAGGGATGCCTCGAGCGTTATGTCGGCGCCCGGGCTATGGCGGCGGAAGCCCGCCGGGCGATCGAGGCGGGTGAATCCACTGTGGTTTCAAAAATGGTTCATAACGATCTCTCCAAGATCACCCCGCTTATTTTAGAGAAGGCCGCCCGCCAGAAGGATAGATTGGCCCTGCATCTGTGGAGCCAGGTGGGCGAACACCTGGGGATCGGCCTGGCGTCCTTGATCAATGTGATCAACCCGGAATGGATCGTGATCGCGGGAGGGTTGTCGCGCGCCGGGAATCTCCTCTTGGACCCCGTCCGGCGTACAATCCTTAAACGCAGCTTTCACACGCCTGCCTCCGCGGCCAAACTGGTCATCTCGAAACTGGATCAGGAGCTGGGCATCGTCGGAGCCGGACTTTTAGCCCATTGAAAGCCACCACCGCAAGCCTTTGCGTTGTCCTGTGTTCAGCCCCTCTCTTTGCGTTCAATTCTAGAAACCCGTTCGATATCACCGCGGACACCCTCGAGTACACCGATGCCGATAAGTCCATTACCGCCACCGGCCATGCGGTGGTCGTGCAGGACAGCTCGACCCTGAAAGCGGACACCCTGCGCTATGATCTGCTGGCGGAAAGCGGGACGGTCACCAACGCCCTCGGGGTTCATTCTCCCTGGACTTTCAGCGGGGCCGCCTGGCAGAAACAGCAGGACCATCTGGCCGGCCGCGATGTCTCGTTCACCAGCTGCGATCTGCCGGACCCGCATTACCGCATCCGGTCCAGCCGTATCCATTTGCTTCCCGACCGCCACTTCTGGGCGTGGAACAATCTCGCCTACACCGATACCCTCCCGATGTTCTATTCCCCATTTGTCTACAAAAGCCTGGCGCCAAGGCGCGTGGTGACCCAATTCCAGCCGGGCCATGACGAGGCCAACGGCAACTTCGTGAAAACGCTGACGACGCTGCGCTTCACCGATCACGTCTATGACAGGGTCTATTATGATCACTACACCAAGCAGGGAAACGGCTTCGGAAATGAATTCAATTACGCCTCCTCCGGCCAATGGCGCGGATCGCTTTTCGGCTACTTCATCAACCCGCGCGGGAATCCGGAGCTGGCCGGGGCCCCGGACGTCGCGCAATACAACGTCCGCTCCTACCACTGGCAGCGCCTGGCGCCCTCGCTCACCCTCCAGTCGAACGTGAATCTAAGAAAGAACGTCTCGTTCAACAACCAGTACTTCCCTCAAGACATCAACCAGGCGGTCAATGACATCACCAGTTCGATCGCGCTGACGCATCAGAAAGGCCCGATCAATCAGCGCTTGGTCCTGGAAAGGCTGGACGCTCCGGACTCCGGGGATACCAGCGCGTTTGCGGCCACCCACGTCCAGAACGCAACCTACCCAAGATATGACTTCACGCTGTATCAGATCCCCCTATGGAAACCGGGTGGTGAGGCGTTAACCCCGGGAACCACGGACACCGCCATGCTTTCACCGACACCGCCCGGCCGCCTGGGGCCGCTCCAGTTGAACGCTAACGCAACATTTGGCAATACCTATCAACGTTTGGATGATCGCTATCACCCGAATGCGTCCGGCGCTTTCACGCTCAGCGAAACGATTCAAATTTTCCGGGACCTCTCGTTGACTCCGACCCTGACGCCGCGCGTGCGCTGGCAGGATAAATTCGATGCCCGGCCACCGCCTCCTGCGGGCTCTTCCGTTCCGGTTTCGACGGTCGGGCTTTTTCGCGGCACGCAGGGCCGCATCGGGACGGCGGAGACCCTGCGCTGGCGGATGCTGTCGTCGCTCACGCTCGATCAGACCTATTCGCTGACCGCGCGTATGGAACCCAACAAGGTGGGACTTGACCGCCGGCCGGCCGACGGCGGCATTGAAACGCATCATCTGAACTGGCTGGCCTTCTGGCGTCCCTCCTTCCGGACGCTTCTGCGTTCCTTCTCCGGCTATGATATACGTCAGATCGAAAATGAGACGCTCACCACCTACCGTCAACGCAAGTGGGACCCGTGGACCACGGATTTGACGTATCAGCCGACCCCGCGTACGGAGTATTTTCTTCGCTATTCGCTGGGGTATGACCCTTTCAAAAGCCAGCTATGGGAGGGAACGTATCGATTCAAGGGGTCTTACAAGACCCTGTTAGAAACCGGACTGCTTTACAATAAAGGCCGGCGGGGAACGCTCACCTGGAATAACCGACTCGGCATTTATTTCAGCCCGAGTTGGCGGGTCGACGCCGACCTGTATGCCCTGGTACCGAACACCAGCCTGAGAGATGTCCTTAAGCAAGGCACCCTGATCAATGAAAAAATAACCGTCACGCGGGACATGCACTGCTGGCAGGCCCGCTTCATTTACCGCAACACCCCGCCGCTTTTTCGTTCGTATTCCCTGATGTTCGATCTCAAGCTGGGCCTGAGCGCCGAAAAAGAGATGACCCAGGAAGACCTCGAAACGCAGTACTACCCCTGGCGCGCCCGGACGCCGCTTTGATCTGAGACGGGAATTTGATTAAATCCTCCGCATGAAAGGCATTGTGCTCGCCGGAGGCGCCGGCACCCGCCTGTATCCCGTCACCCGGGCCGTCAGCAAACAGCTGGTCCCGGTGTATGACAAACCGATGATCTACTACCCGCTTTCCACGCTGATGCTGGCGGGGATCCGGGAGATCCTGATCATCACCTCTCCCCACGAACAACCCCATTTCCAGCGCCTGCTTCAGGATGGGCGCTGGTGCGGCCTGAAGATCACCTACGCGGTCCAGCCCCGTCCCGAAGGCATCGCGCAGGCGTTTCTCATCGCCCGGAACTTTATCGGGCGCGACCCCGTGGCCCTGATTTTGGGGGACAACATCTTTTACGGCCAGGGGCTGGGCGCGCAGCTCCATGCCGCCCGCAAACGAACCCGCGGGGCCACGATCTTCGCGTATCAAGTCCGCAACCCGCAGCACTACGGCGTAGTTGAATTCGACGCCCGCGGTCGGGCGGTTCACCTGGAAGAAAAGCCGCGAAAACCGCGCTCCCCATTTGCCGTGACCGGGCT
The DNA here is from genome assembly GCA_001800075.1 of Elusimicrobia bacterium RIFCSPLOWO2_01_FULL_59_12. Taxonomy (GTDB): domain Bacteria; phylum Elusimicrobiota; class Elusimicrobia; order 2-01-FULL-59-12; family 2-01-FULL-59-12; genus 2-01-FULL-59-12. The sequence goes on along the minus strand of MGUR01000070.1, from coordinate 67,489 downwards.
CTATTTCTACGACAACCGCGTGATAGAGATCGCCGCCTCGCTGAAACCCTCGCGCCGAGGCGAACTTGAGATCACGGATGTCAATAAAGCGTACCTGCGATCCAAAAACCTGAACGTCACCCGGCTCGGCCGTGGAACGGCCTGGCTGGACACCGGCACCCACGACTCCCTGCTTCAGGCATCCAACTTCATCCAGACCATCGAGCAACGACAAGGGTTGAAGGTCGCCTGCCTGGAGGAAATCGCCTACCGCCAGGGGTATATCACCGCCGAACAGGTTGCGCGCCAGGCGGAACCGATGAAACAAAACGACTACGGCCAGCATCTCCTGCGTTTGATCGACGGCCGCGAGTGACCCGTTGAAATTCAGCATGCCTTGGCTGCCCGGGATTGTGATGATCGAGCCGGACGTCTACCGGGACGAGCGCGGATTTTTCCTGGAAAGTTACCATCAAAAAAAATACGCCGAGGCGGGGATCCCGGCGCATTTTGTCCAGGATAACCATTCCATGTCCAAGCGCGGCGTCCTCCGCGGATTGCACGCCCAGCTGTCGCATCCGCAGGGGAAACTCATCCGCGTGATCCACGGCGAAATATTCGATGTCGTGGTGGACATCCGGAAGGAGTCGTCCACCTACAAAGCCTGGGCGGGCGTTCATCTGTCCGCGGAGAACGCCCGGCAATGCTACATCCCGCCCGGTTATGCGCATGGATTTTGCGTGCTGAGCGACACCGCGGAAGTCGAGTACAAGGTCACGGACTTTTATGACCCGGCCGGCGAACTGACCCTGCTCTGGAACGACCCCGATATCGCCATCGAATGGCCGAT
>MGUR01000070.1:53455-66649 GCA_001800075.1 Elusimicrobia bacterium RIFCSPLOWO2_01_FULL_59_12 | reverse complement strand
GACAGCGCCGGCGTCCGGCTCAAAGACATCGAGCCCCGGCTGCCGATCCACTAATCATGACACGATCGCCCATTCTCCATGCATTCCTGTTTGGCATTTTCCCGCCCCTATTCCTTCTCTCACACAATATCGAAGAATGCTCTCCGACTGACGTCATCTGGCCTGTGGCCATTGGGACATGCGCGACTCTTTTCTTGGTCCTGTTGCTAAAAGCGATATTTCACGACTGGAATAAAGCAGGTCTAGGTGCCACACTTTCGATACTCCTCTTCTCAACCTACGGGCGTGTATTCGCTGTGGCCGAGAGATTTAGTTTTGGAAGTGTTCAACTCGGCAAGCATGAGTTCCTTTTGTCTCTGTTTGCAGGCATGTTCCTGCTGGGGATGTATGTGCTGAGAAGAACGCAGAAGCCGCTAACCTCATGGGTGGCGGCTTGTAACGTCATGGCCAGTTCGATGGTCATGCTAACGCTCGGAACCATGGGGGTCTATGCACTACGAGGTCATTCCGGAAAGGACGCGCTACCGGCACCGCAAGCGGCAAGTGTCCATCACCATCTGTCTCGGCCTGGTCCGCTTCCCAATATCTACTACATCATCCTCGACGGGTATGCGAGCTCCAAGACTCTCCGCGACGTGTACGGCTATGATAATCATGAGTTTATTGATTACTTAACATCGCATGGGTTCTATGTAGCCTTGGAAAGTCATAGCAACTATTCTCTAACTTTTCTTTCATTGGCCTCGTCGCTCAACATGGACTATATAAATGATTTAACGGATCGCGTAGGAGTGCAGTCCAAAAACCGAGCCCTACCCTACAAACTGATCGAAAAGAATAAAGCCGTACAGCTTCTCAAATCGATGGGTTATGAATTTGTACATTTTGGGTCGGGCTGGGGAGCGACTGCCAGAAATGCCAACGCCGACTATGAGGTGCAGGGTGGACGGTGGAATGAATTTGACATGATGCTGGTACGAACGACAATGATGCGTGCATTTTTGAAATTCATTAATCCAGTCGCAGACGATGCACGCCGAAGAGTGGTGTCCGCTTTTTCAAAGCTTCCCACGATACAGCGCAGAAGCACAAAGCCACAGTTTGTTTTTGCGCATATCATCCTTCCCCATCCTCCGTACGTATTTGATAGGGATGGGAGACCTATCAGTCAAAGTGATCTTGAAATGCATGGAAGAGTATGGAAGCAGAAACAGCGGTACCTCGATCAATTAATGTATTGCAATAAACAGGTGATGACTCTAATAGAATCCCTGGGGAGAGAGGCGGACACCATGCCGATCGTCGTGTTGCAAGGCGATCACGGCTCGGCCTCCCTCGATGAGTGGACCCATCCTTCTGAAGCATTCTTCAGAGAACGGATGGGAATATTAAACGCTTATTACTTGCCGGCGGACGGCCGTAAACGGCTGTATCATTCAATCAGTCCAGTCAATACATTTCGGGTCATCTTTAACCAGTACCTGGGGACAGATTTTTCGGTTATGCCGGACAAGAGCTTTTTTTCTTCTTACGAACGTCCGTATGATTTCATCGATGTCACCCAAATAGTGGACGAGTCTAACAGGCCGTTTCGAGTTGGGCAACTTCCATTTATCAAAGCAGACAACTAATCTACAAACCCATTCTCTGGAATACACGCCAGCTAAATCGTTCCGGTTCTTCCTGCACGCAGCCTAACCGATCACTAATCCGACCATCAGCACGGATCGCTCAATGCGATCCGTTTTGCTGATGGCCATCGCCACAATAAAAATTGTGAAGCGATGGTCAGCGCCGTTTTTCTGCCTTTAACTGGCACAGTCAATAACGAAGCGCTTTTTTGCTAAAATCTCGCTCCTGACATGAGCCTATTCCCAACATGAAATGCCTCGTCACCGGTGGGGCCGGCTTTATCGGCTCCCACATCGCCGAAGCGCTCATCCGGCGCGGGGATGCCGTCCGCGTTTTCGATAACCTCACGACCGGGAAAAAAGAGCACCTGGCGTCCGTCCTGGACCGGATTGAATTTCTGGAAGGAGACCTCCGCCGCGCCGAGGACCTGGCGCGCGCGGTGCGGGGAATCGAGGTCGTCTTTCACCAGGCGGCGCTGCGTTCGGTTCCCCGTTCCGTCGATGACCCCGCTTCGACCAATGACATCAACATCACCGGCACGCTCCAGCTGCTGATGGCGTGCCGCGCGGCCGGCGTCAAGCGCCTGGTGTACGCCTCGTCATCTTCTGTGTACGGAGACCACCTGAAGTACCCGCAGACCGAATCGATGCGCACCGCTCCGATCTCGCCGTATGCCGTCTCCAAACTGGCGGGGGAAAACTACTGCGTCGTGTTCGCCAAGACCTTTGGCCTGGAAACCGTCTCCCTGCGGTACTTCAACGTTTTCGGCCCCCGGCAGCATCCCGAATCGCAGTACGCCGCTGTGATCCCGAAATTCATGCAATCCGCTCTCCGGGGACAGCCGTTGGAGGTCCACTGGGACGGCAAACAGTCCCGCGATTTCACTTATATCGACAACGTCGTACAGGCGAATCTGCTCGCCGCCTCAGCGAGCGGCGTGTCGGCCGAGGCGTTCAATATCGCTTCCGGAAAAAGCATTTCCCTGCTCCACGTCATTGCCGCTCTGGAGAAATCCGCCGGCCGCCGCCTTGAACGGCGGCATACCCCGCCGCGTTCGGGAGACGTGCGCAAAACCTGGGCGGACATCCGCAAGGCGAAGAAACGCCTGCGGTATCAGCCGAGAATTGATTTTGCCGAAGGCTTGCGCCGCACGTGGGCGTGGTTCCAAAAGCAACCACTAAATACTGATGACTGATAACTAACGGGGCGACGGGTGGGCAACTATCTTTCATTTGAAGAGACCCCTGTCTGGAAGAAAGCCCATGCTTTGATTCTCGACATTTATAAGTTCACATCCAAATTCCCAAAGGAAGAACAGTTCGCTCTAACCAGTCAACTAAGAAGAGCGGCTGTTTCGATTGAGGCGAATATCGCTGAAAGTTTTGGCCGGTTTCATTTTCCAGATAGATTGAATTTCTTTTACCATGCCCGTGGGTCATTAGAGGAAACGAAAAGCCACCTGCTTTTGTCGAAAGATTTAGGCTATTTGAATCAAGAAGATTTCGGGAGACTACGGTCATCTGCCGAGCAGATAGGTATGGACCTGAATCGAGTAATCGCAACGACACGATCAAAAAAGGATGAGCAATGAGTTATCAGTTATTAGTTACTGCTTTTCAGTTATGCGCCTCTTAGTCACAGGCGGAGCGGGTTTTATCGGGTCGCATTTTATCCGGCACATGATGCGCTGCGCCGACGTCAAACTCCTCATTAACCTCGACAAGCTCACCTACGCCGGGCATCTGGACAATTTGAAGGATGTGTCCGGAGACCGCCGCTACCGTTTTGTCCGCGGGGATATCGCCCACGCCGCGCTCACCGAGCGGCTGATGGCCGGCCTCGACGCGGTCGTCAATTTCGCGGCGGAAACGCATGTCGACCGGTCCATTCAGGACGCCTCGCCCTTTCTGCGCACCAATGTGATCGGCGTCCAGGTTCTCCTGGACGCCGCGCGACGCGCACGCGTCAAACGCTTTCTGCACATCTCGACCGATGAAGTCTACGGCTCCATCGCGCGAGGCGCGGCCCGTGAGGCGGCCCTCCTGGACCCTTCCAGCCCGTACTCCGCCAGCAAGGCGGCCGCGGACCATCTGGTCCTCTCTTATTTCCGGACCTACCAGTCGCCGGTCCTGATCACGCGCGCGGCCAACAACTACGGGCCTTATCAATACCCGGAAAAATTTCTGCCGCTTTTTATCACCCACGCTCTGGATGGGAAACCGCTTCCGCTTTACGGGGACGGCCAGCAGGTCCGGGACTGGCTCCATGTCTCCGATCACTGCGCGGCGCTCGAAGGTGTCCTCCGCAAAGGACGGGCGGGAGAGATCTACAACATCGGGACGGGCACGGGTTTTAAGAACATTGAGGTCGCCCGCCTCCTGCTTAAACAATTGAGCAAACCCGCGTCTCTCCTCCGGCGTGTGACGGACCGGCCGGGCCACGACCGGCGCTATGCCATGTCGATCGGAAAAATCCGCTCGGAACTGGGCTGGCAGCCCCGCATCCCTTTCCGCCAGGGCCTCAACGATCTCATTGACTGGTACGCGGACCACCGTTCCTGGTGGGAACCTATTCTTCATCATTCGAAGCACTACAAAAACTATTATGCGCGCCAATATACCCGGAGATAACTCAATTCGTCATTCCCGCGAATGCGGGCCCTCCACACATCCGGCGGGCCCGTCCGCCGGTAGTTTGGAGGACGGGAATCCAGAGTCGCTGGACCCCCGCTTTCGCGGGGGTGACGGCGAAGAGATTTCAGTATGAAAGTCCTCGTCACGGGCGCCGCGGGGCTTTTGGGAACCGATGTCTGGAGCGTCTTTTCGCAGGGCCACGAGGTGACCGCCATGGGCCGCACCCACCCCCCGCATGTCCCCTTGAGCCAATGGAGGACCTGCGATCTTCGCGACGCCGCCCAAACCTACAAGACGGTCACCCGCGAGAATCCCGATTTGATCGTGCACTGCGCTTCCTACAACGACGTGGACGGCGCCGAATCCAACCCGGATGAAGCGTTTCGCGTCAACGCCCTCGGCGCCCGCCACCTGGCGCTCGCCTGCCAGCGCTTCGACACGGCGCTGATGGCGGTCTCCACGGACTACGTGTTTGACGGGACGCTCGCTCCGGAAGACGGCTACCGGGAGTGTGACGCCACGCACCCCTTGAGCGTCTATGCGCAGTCCAAACGCTGGGGGGAACTTTTTGTGGAACAACTGCTGCATAAATATTTTATCGTGCGCACGTCGTGGCTTTTCGGCCCGGCGCGCCCGACCTACGCCGACAAAGTGGTCGAATGGGCGCGCGCCGGACAACCGGTGCCCTGCCTGACGGATATGTGCAGCGTCCCCACCTATACCCCCGACCTCGCGAGGGCGCTTCAACGCCTGGCGGAAAGCGGACTGTATGGCCTCGTTCACCTCACCAACGGCGGTTTCTGCACGCGCGTGGAGTTAGCCCGGGAGATTTTGAGGATGCATGGCCTGCCGGAGTCCCGGCTGAAACCCATGACCCAGGCAGACTTCAAGCACCCCGCGAAGCGTCCCGTTTTTTCGTGCCTTCAGAACATGGTCTGGCGATTAAACGGCTTCACGCCGCTTCGTTCCTGGAAAGACGCCCTGCGCGAACATTTCAGCGCCACGCTTCACTCCCGATGACCCTTCGACTACGCTCAGGGTTCATGGGCCGGGTCATGGTGAGCGGAGTCGAACCATGAAATCCCAGAATGTGTGCGTCGTCGGCTGCGGTTATGTCGGGCTGGTGACCGGTGCTTGTTTGGCGGAGATCGGCCACCACGTTGTCTGCATTGATAACGACCCGCACAAAATCGAGGCGCTTAAAACGGGGAAAATCCCGATCTACGAGCCCGGCCTCGAGAGTCTGGTCAGGAAAAATGTCCGGCGGAAGCGCTTGTCGTTTGGTCAGTGGGTTTCCGAAGGGCTGACAAACGCCACGATCGTCTTCATCGCCGTGGGCACGCCGCCGCGTCCCGACGGCTCGGCGGATTTGACCCACATCGAATCCGTGGCCCAGGGTATCGCGAAACACATGAAGGCCTACACGGTCGTTGTTGAAAAGTCGACAGTCCCCGTAGAAACCGGCGAGGACGTCGAGCGCACGATCGCCCGCTACAAACAAAAGGACGTTTCGTTTGACATGGTCTCGAACCCGGAGTTCCTGCAGGAAGGAACGGCGGTCGACGATTTCCTTCACCCCGACCGCATCGTCCTGGGCGTCAAGTCCAAGCGGGCGGAAAAAATCATGCGCGCGCTCTATGCGCCGCTGAAAGCGAAAAAAATCCTGATTACCGACCTCAAAAGCGCCGAGCTGATCAAGCACGCTTCGAATTCATTCCTGGCGACCAAGATTTCTTTTATCAACGCCGTCAGCCGCGTGTGCGAGCGCGTGGGAGCGGACGCCGTCCGGGTCGCGGAAGGGATGGGTCTGGACCCGCGCATCGGAGGCGCTTTTCTGCGGCCGGGCATCGGCTTCGGAGGTTTCTGCCTGCCCAAGGATCTGGAAGCGTTTTATTACATCTCGAAGAAGGTTGGCTATGAATTCGACCTCCTTTCGGCTGTCAAGGCGGTGAACGAGGGTCAGCGCGATCACTTTGTCAATAAAATGTCGACGGCGCTGGGGACGCTCCAAGGCAAGATGATCGGCGTGCTCGGTCTCGCCTTCAAGCCCTCCACGGATGATGTTCGCTTTGCGCCGTCGGTGGATATCATCCGCCGCCTGCAGGCCCAGGGGGCCCGGGTCCAGGCGTTTGACCCGATCGCGATGGATAAAGCCCGTGTGCTCTTAAAGGATGTTGTTTTCTGCGAAGACGCCTATGCGGCCGCGAAGGGGGCGGAGGGCCTGGCGCTCGTCACCGAATGGCCCCAGTTTAAGCGGCTCGATTTCCGCCGCATAAAAACTCTGATGGCCCAACCGCACGTTTTCGATGGGCGAAACGGCCTGGAGCCGGCCGCGATGAAAGCGCTGGGGTTCACCTATCACGGGATGGGACGATGAGAATTTTAATCACCGGCGGCGCCGGGTTTATCGGCAGCCATCTGTGCGAGTTCCTGCTGGGGAAGGGCCACAGCGTGATCGCGATGGATAATCTGATCACCGGCGACCTGGGCAACATCAAACATCTGTTCGGCCATAAACGATTTTCATTCGTCCGCCATAACGTCACCGAATTCATCCATGTGGCCGGTCCGGTGTCGGCGATCCTGCACTTCGCCAGCCCCGCCTCCCCGCGGGATTATCTCGAGCATCCGATCCCCACGCTGAAGGTGGGGGCGTTGGGCACGCACAAGGCGCTCGGATTGGCCAAGGAGAAGAAGGCAACCTTTCTGCTCGCTTCCACATCGGAAGTCTACGGCGATCCCCTGGTCAATCCCCAGCCGGAATCCTACTGGGGGAATGTCAACCCCATCGGTCCTCGCGGGGTGTATGACGAAGCCAAGCGGTTCGCGGAGGCGATGACGATGGCCTATCACCGCACCCATCGCATGCAGGTCCGGATCGTTCGAATTTTCAATACCTACGGCCCGCGCATGCGGGTCAATGACGGCCGGGCGATTCCCAATTTCATCAGTCAGGCGCTGCGCGGCAAACCGGTCACGATCTACGGGAGCGGGCGGCAGACGCGCAGCTTCTGCTATATCGATGACCTGGTGGCGGGGATCTACAAGCTCCTGAAGTCCCGGCACAACGCGCCGGTCAATATCGGCAACCCGCACGAGATGACCCTGCGCGAAATGGCCCAGGAAGTCCTCCGGCTCACCGGAAGCCGCAGCCGGATCGTTTACCGCCCGCTGCCCCAGGATGATCCCAAAGTGCGGCGGCCCGATATCCGCCTGGCGCGGCGTGTATTGCGCTGGCAGCCCCAGGTGCCCCTGGCGGACGGACTCCGGCAAACCATCGATTATTTTCGAAAGGCGGCTCTCGTCCGATGATCAATAAAATCTGGAACGGGTGGAAACGCATAGCGGCGAAGATCGCCCATTTTCAAGGGCATCTGATTTTAGGCGTGATCTATTTGCTTATCCTGGCCCCCATCGCGTGCCTCTTCCGGCTTTTCGGGCAGGACCCGCTGACCTGTTCAGAGAAGTCGAAATCCTCTTACTGGCATAAACGCCATCCGTTCACGTCCGCCGCAGAATTCTTAAGAAGGATGTATTAACCATGTGGATCCTGGGCATTTCCTGTTATTACCATGACGCCGCCGCCGCGCTGCTGCGGGATGGCGTGGTGGTCGCGGCGGCGGAAGAAGAGCGCTTCACGCGCAAGAAGCACGACTCCGGCTTTCCGCTCCGCGCCATCGATTTCTGCCTGACCCAGGGGGGCATCACGCTTCAGGACATCGATTACGTTGTCTACTACGAAAAGCCGTTTTTGAAATTTGAGAGGCTTTTAACCTCTTCCCTGGCGACCTTTCCGCGATCTTTCAAGTTTTTCCGCGAATCGATGCTCACCTGGCTCGGCGACAAACTCTGGGTGAAAAGCCACATCCTGCATCACCTGCCGATCCCCGCAGAGAAAATCCTGTTCAGCGAACACCATATTTCGCATGCGGCGAGCGCGTTTCTCTGCTCGCCCTACCAGGAGGCGGCCATTCTCACCATGGACGGGGTGGGGGAATGGACGACGGCGATCTGCGCCAAAGGAATCACCCGGTGGAGCGAACAGGGCCCCGCCAACGCGATGGACTTTTTCCAGGAGATGCGCTTCCCGCATTCTCTCGGCCTGCTCTATTCCGTCTTCACGGCGTTCCTGGGTTTCGAGGTCAACGAAGGCGAGTACAAAGTGATGGGCATGGCTCCCTACGGAAAACCGAGGTATGTCGAAGACGTCTGGCGCCTGCTCGACTGCGCCGAAGACGGCAGTTTCCGGATGAAAATGGGATATTTTTCCTATCACTACCACACGCGCAAGGCGTTCACTCAAAAATTCGAATCGTTGTTCGGAGCGCCGCGCAAGCCGGGCAGCCGGTTTGTCACGGAACTGACCAGCACCTATGACGACCCCACGCCCGCCACGCCGCAGGAGCTTGCCGCCAATCAGCATTACGCCGACATCGCCGCCAGCATCCAGAAAGTCACTGAAGAAATCATTATCAAGATGGCCAAATCCCTGCGGCAGCAAACCGGCTGCACCAAGCTATGCCTGGCAGGCGGCGTCGCGCTCAACTCCGTCGCCAATTACCGGGTCTTACGGGAGGCTGGGTTCGATGAGATCTATGTTCAGCCGGCGGCGGGGGATTCCGGAGGCGCGTTAGGGGCCGCGCTTTATGCCTATCACATTCTTTTGAACAAGCCGCGTCAGTTTGTGATGCGGCACGCGGCCTGGGGCCGATCCTACAGCGACGCCGCGGTCGCCGATGCGCTGCGCGGAGAGGGAATTCCTTTTGAAACCTTTGATGACTGGAACGCGCTGTACGACCGGGTGAGTGACCGCCTGCTTCAGGGCGAGGTCATCGGCTGGCACCAGGGACGTTTTGAATGGGGTCCGCGCGCGCTCGGCCACCGCTCGATTCTGGCTGACCCGCGCAATCCGAAAATGAAGGACATCGTGAACGTCAAGATCAAGTTCCGCGAGCCCTACCGGCCGTTTGCGCCTTCGGTGCTGGCGGAGCAGGCCGACACCTACTTCGAACTGCCGGATTGGAAGGACCAAATGACCGCGCGCTTCATGCTGCTGGTGACCCCCGTTCGGGAAGCCCAGCGGGACAAGCTCCCCGCGATCACCCATGCGGACGGATCCGGACGCCTGCAGACGGTCTTTAAGGACACCCACCCCATTTACTACGGTCTTATCGAGCGCTGGGGCCAGGCGAGCGGTGTCCCGGTGCTGATGAATACCTCTTTTAATCTGAAAGGCGAGCCCATCGTGAACACGCCGCTGGAGGCTTACAGGACTTTTTGCGCCAGCGGCATGGACGCGCTGGTGCTGGGAAATCACGTCGTGACAAAAAAATCAAACGTTAAACCGGAGATACCTTTATGGGAGTATTCCAAAGAGCCCGTCAAAAACTTGGTATCGTAGGCGAACTGTTCGAATTCCTCTGGGCGCGCAAGCTCTGGTGGCTGGTCCCCATGGTCGCCGTGCTCATCCTGTTTGGAATTCTGCTGGTGATGACGCAGGGCTCCGCCTTGGCGCCTTTCGTCTACACCTTGTTCTGATCCGTTCACTCACGACATGAAAGAGTCCCCCTGGGTCGCCGTTTGCCTCGCTTTTGTATTCGGTGTCTGGGGCTTGTCCTGGGGGCTCCCCTCCAAAGAACGGGCGGATCTGTTCCTCAAACCGGACCTGCGGACGCCGGAGTTCTTCCTTCGGGTCGAAAAAAACCGGGACGACATCTACGACAAGATCAGTCTTAATCCCATCTCCCACTACGGCCGGATGGCACGCGCGGGAAAATCCTACACGGACACCTCTTTCAATTTGCTTTCCGTCTACAGTTCTTTCCTGGTCCGCACGCACCACGGGGACGAACAGCAGGCGCTGGTGATGCTTTTCCGCCTGAACCCCCGGCAAGGGAAGTGGTATCCCTACACGTTCCAGTACGGGGGCGCCTACATCTATCCTCTGGCAGCGGCACTCAAGGGCCTTCAACTCGCCGGTCTGATCAAACTCGTTCCTCAAGCGTCGTTTTATTATGCCCACCCCGATGAAATAGCCAACGTCTACCGGGCCGTGCGTGGATGGTCCGTGCTTGCGATGATGCTGTCGATTTTTCCCTTGTTCTATCTGGGACGGCGGCTTGTGGGACACCAAGCGGCTTTTTGGGCGTCTTGTTTTTACGCGCTGACGCCCGCATGCCTGGGGACCGCGAAACTCGCCAAACCGCATGTCTGGGCGGCGGCCTGGATGTTGTCCAGCCTCTATTTTTGCCTCCGAGCGCGTGAAGAACCTCGGCTTCGTCCGCTTGCGCTGGCCGCGGGAGAGGCCCGCCGCCGGCTTGAGCAAACCGGATACGCCCGGATACAGGCATTCTCCGAATCGCCGCTCCAAAAGATGGGTTTCTCGGATCCGTTCACAACGGGTAACTTTCCGCTGGAGATCTATGCCCGTTAACGAGAAGGCACTCCCGCGATTCGCATTTGGTGCCAACTGGACCCGGTTCCTTGAAAGTCTCAATGATGCGAAGATCGCCACGGCGGAGAATTCGCTCAAGTCGTGGCTCAACGTCTCAACCCTCGATGGAAAAACATTCCTGGATATCGGTTCTGGCAGCGGCCTCTTTAGCCTGGCCGCCCGGCGGCTTGGGGCGACTGTTCGCTCATTTGACTTTGATCCCAATTCCGTGAAGTGCGCCGTTTGGCTGCGTGAACAATATTTCAAAGAGGATCCGCGTTGGATAATCGAACAAGGTTCGGTGCTGGATGAAGCCTTCATGCGCTCGCTCGGTACGTTTGATGTCGTCTATGCTTGGGGGGTTCTGCACCACACCGGAGCGATGTGGCAAGCCATCGCCCACGCTGCGAACGCCGTCGCCTCGCAAGGCCAGCTTTTCATCGCCATTTATAATGATCAGGGGTGGAAATCCTGGGTTTGGAAAACAATTAAGAGGACCTACAATTTTCTTCCTGGACCGCTCCGGTTCCTGGTCGTCCTGCCGTGCCTCGTCCTGCTTAAAGGCCTTCCTTTCCTGCAGGACTTGATATTGGGCCATCCTTTCCGGTCCTGGAAAAAGCAGACCGAGCAGCGCGGCATGTCCCCCTGGAGTGATTTGATCGACTGGGTGGGCGGATATCCCTTTGAAGTCGCCACCGCCGTGGAAATTCTTCAATTTCTCTCCCAGCGATCCTTGACACCGGAGCGCTTCAGTGATTATGGATCGAGCGCATGCAATGAATTCGTCTTTAAACGCACGGCTTAGAGTCCTGCACATCCACAGCTCCGCCGATGTCGGAGGCACGGAACTGCGCGCGTTTCAGGTCGCCGGACGATTAAAATCGAAATTCGATATCGCCGTCTTGTTCCATAGCCGCCCGGGAGCCATGCTGGATTATTATCGGCAGGAAGGGATCCCCTTTTGGAACGTCAGGTTCCCGTGGTTTTGGCCGGCCCTGCGGCATATCCATCAGTTCAGGCCGGACCTTGTCCATATCTTCGGCCCTGAAGTGAACGTTCTTTGGCGGCCTCTTTTAAGATTCCTGGGCCACCGCCGCCTCGTCGGACACACAGCCGGGTTGAGCAATTTCGGCGAAAAGCCCACCTGGCTGCGCATCAGCCTGGATCGTCTGACGTATAAACTTTTAACGGTGTACGTCGCCAATTCTTCCAGGGTGGCTGAACAACTCGTGAGCTATGGGTTTGATAAAGACAAACTCCGCGTCGTTCGCAACGGCATCGTAATTCCTGAAACCCTTCCTGCTTCTGGCGCTCACCAGCCTCCGGTCGTTATCTCAGTTGGCAACCTGCGGCCGGTGAAGGGGCATCGCTTTTTGCTGGATGCGCTGCGTCTGCTGTCCGAACGAGGCATCGCGTTCGAAGCGCGCATCATTGGAGAAGGCCCGGGCCGGGCGGACCTCGAGTCTCTGGCGCAACGCTACGGGATCGCTGACCGGGTCCGGTTCCTGGGTGCGGTGGAGAATTCCGCGATTTCGGCTGCGCTCCACGAGGGAGACGTGTTTGCCTTGATGTCCTTGTCCGAGGGGATTCCGGGCGCCGCGATGGAGGCCATGGCGGCGGGACTTCCGGTGGTCGCCACACAGGTGGGAGGGATGGAGGAATTGGTGACGGACGGCGTGGACGGCTATTTGGTCCCTTTGCGGGACACCGCCGCCGCGGCCGGCCGGCTCGCCGCGCTCCTTCAGCAGCCTTCGCTCCGGGAAACGATGGGCCGCGCCGCGTACGCCAAAGTGACAAAAAGCTTTAACTTGGATAACACCGTCCGCGAATATGAGAAGCTCTATTCGACGACCTCTCTCCTTGCATCCACATAAATAAATCCGTATGATGTTCAACGTTTGAACAAGACGGCCCCCAATACCCTGCCTCCAGCTCCAATTGTCCCGGAAACAGATCTCAAAGTCCTCGAGATCATTTCGCGGTTTTCCTCTGTTTCTCAACGTGATCTTGCAGTTCATGCCGGCCTTTCCCTGGGCATGGTTAACCTCGTTCTTAAACGCCTGGTGGGCACCGGATACATCCAGATCCATAATCTGGAAAGACGAAAGATGAGGTATTTTTTGACGCCAGCTGGGATTGCTGCCAAATACCGCCGCGCCCAGGAGTACCTCTCCCGCACACTCCGCGTTTACGGAACCTATCGGCAAGGTCTGAATAAAATCATCGAAGAACAGATGCACAAGGGCCGCAGCAAGTTCGTCATCCATGGAGAAGGCGATATCGTTGATCTGGTCAAGCTGGTTCTGGGGGAACGCAACGGCGCCGTGACCTACCGCATTTGCCCGCCCAGCGCGGCTCTCGAACACGAGTCCGACGAAGTCCCGCTGGTTTGTTATTTGCCCGACAAAGCGCCGATCATCGGAATTTCCGTATTGGAGACCATTCTGACGTATCCCGACTTGCGTGTCACGCCCAAACCGGGAACCCCGCCGACGT
>MGUR01000070.1:50209-53441 GCA_001800075.1 Elusimicrobia bacterium RIFCSPLOWO2_01_FULL_59_12 | reverse complement strand
GCCGCCAAAAAAAACGGAGGCCGTCTAAATGGGCGCGAACGATTTTAACCTGGTCATTATCGGCGGAGGCGTCATCGGCTGTGCGCTGGCCAGGGAATTGGCATCGCGCTTCCAGCGTATCCTGTTGTTGGAAAAGGAATCCTCCGTGGGACAGCATGCCAGCGGCCGCAACAGCGGCGTGGTGCACTCCGGGTTCAATGCGACGCCCGGCACGCTGAAAGCGAGACTCTGCGTAGAAGGAAACAAATCCCTGCGTGAATACTGCCGCACCCGCGGCGTCCCCTGCGAAGACGTGGGCACCTGGGTGGTCGCACCGGAGGCCAGGGATCTCCCAAAACTGGTATCTCTCAAAGAACGCGGTCAGCGCAACGGCGTCCCCGGGCTGGAAATTCTCTCGGGTTCGGACCTGCGCCAGCGGGAGCCGAACGCCCGGGGCGAAGGCGCCCTGTATTCGCCAACGGGTGCGATTGTTGATTCGCAGGCGCTGACGCTGGCGTTAGCCAACGAAGCACGCGATGAAAAGGTGACCCTCGTATTGGCGGACGAAGCGCTGCAGCTCACCGAATGTGCTGAATCCATCCGGATCACCACCCGCCGGGGGACCTACACCGCTCAATTGCTCATCAACTGCGCCGGCCTGCACAGCGACCGGATCGCTCACGCGATGGGAGTGGGGCGGGACTACATCGTCGCGCCCTTCCGGGGGGAATATTTTTCCGTTAAATCATCCGGCAAACCTCTGATCAATTCCATGCTCTACGACATTCCGAATCCGCAATTCCCTTTCCTGGGGATTCATGTGACCCGCACGATTTCAGGAAGCGTTCTGCTCGGGCCTAACGCGGTCCCGGCCTTTGGCCGGGAGGCCTACTCACCGCGCCAAGTTAACCTTAAGGATGTCTTGGAATTGTTGCGGCATCGAGGTTTTTGGAACGCGCTCTTACACAACCGGGAGCTTTTCAAATTGGGCTGGCGGGAACTGCGGAACTCCTACAGCAAACGGCATTTCCTGCTTCAAGCCAGCCGGTTGGTGAACGGCTTGACACTGGACAGCCTGACCGCGGACACCCGGGTGGGTATCCGCCCCCAGCTCATTCGCTCGGATGGCCGGCTGGTGGACGATCTGGTGATCGAGACCACGCCTCGCTCCGTCCACATTTTAAACGTCGTGTCGCCGGGGATGACCTCCGCCTTGGCGTTTGCCCGGTGGATTTCCGAGCACATCACCGACCAGCTCGCCTGGACGCGCCGCCCCGCGGAGGTCCTGGTTTAACCATGAAACTAGCGGCGGTCATCCAGGCCCGGTACAGCTCTACGCGTCTCCCGGGAAAAGTTTTGATGCAGGCCCAGGGCAAGCCGCTGTTGGGATTTCTGATCGAACGTTTACGCCTCAGCCGCAAGGTCCGGACGTTGATCCTGGCCACCTCTGACCAACCCGAGGACGACGCCCTCGAAGCGTTCTGCACCGAACAGAACCTCCTGTGCTACCGGGGTTCGCTTAAAAATGTAGCCCGGCGGTTTCACGAGGCCTGTCAGCATTTTCAGCTGGACGCCTTCGTGCGCGTGAACGCAGACAGCCCCTTGATCGACCCGAGACTTCTGGACAGGGCCGTTGATCTCTTTGAACAAGAAGCCCCGGATGTGGTGACCAACATCCAGAACCGCACCTTTCCAAAGGGAGAGTCCGTCGAAATGGTAAAAGTGCCGGCCTTTCAGCGTGCCTTGAGCGGCATGTCAAAACCGGAACACTTTGAGCACGTCACGGCCTATTTTTACGAGCGGCCTGAACTCTTCAAGATTCTGAATTTCACCTCCGGGGGCGCTTACAACGACATCCGGCTGACCGTCGACACACGCGACGATTTTTTGACGTTCACAAGCATCCTGCAGCAAATGACACGACCGCATTGGGAGTACGGATGGAAAGACCTGTTACCGCTGTACAAAGAAGTCGCCGCACGGCCCCAGACGATTTAGCGCGCCCTTTTCTCAGGGTCGGCGTGATCGGGCTGGGCGTGGGGGAACATCATGCCGCCGCGTACCTTCAGCACCCGCGCTGCCGCCTGGTGGCGGTCTGCGACCGTTCGCCGGAGAAGCGCGACGCCGCGCGGTCACGTTTCCCGGAGGCGGCCGTGGCCGCTGACGCCAAGGAACTGCTCACGGATCCGGCCATTGACCTGGTCTCCATCGCCTCGTTCGATGATGATCATTACACGATGGAACGGATGGCGTTGGAACAGGGCAAACATCTCTTTGTGGAAAAACCCCTCTGTCAGAGCCCGGACGAACTGCGCGCCCTGCACCAGGCGTGGAAACATCACGAGGGCCGCGTCAAGCTCACATCCAACCTGGTGCTCCGCGCCGCTCCCCTCTACCGCTGGCTGAAGGATCAGATCCTCTCGGGACGGTTGGGAGAACTCTACGCGTTTGATGCCGAGTACCTGTACGGCCGGGTGCATAAGATCACTGAAGGCTGGCGCAAAGACGTGGATAATTACTCCGCGATGCAGGGAGGCGGAGTGCACATGATGGATCTTCTCTTCTGGCTGACCGGCCAGCGGCCCACGACTGTCACGACGCTGGGCAACCGTATCGCCACCCGCGAGACCGCCTTCCGGTACAACGACTACATGGCGGCGATGTTGAAGTGCCCCTCCGGACTGATCGCGCGCATCACCGCCAATTTTGGGTGCGTCCACCGTCATCAGCATGTATTGAGAATTTTCGGCACGAAGGGAACCTTCATTTACGATGATGCCGGCGCCCGGCTGCACACTTCGCGAGATCCGGCTGTTCCCTCAACGCCTGTAACCCTGGCCGCGCTGCCGGCCTCTAAAGGCGATCTGATTCCTGAGTTTGTGGACGCTGTGCTCAAGGAGACCGACCTGACCGCTGAGACGCAGTCCCATTTTGATGTCATGAGCGCGTTGATCGCTTCCGATCAATCGGTCGCCTCCGGCGGCACGCGGGAAATAGAGTACTTATGAACCCCACGCTTACGTTCCGTAAGATTGCCTTTGCCCGCCCCTGGATCACGGATGACGACCGCCAGGCCGTGATGGATGTCCTGCACCGCGATGTATTGACTCACGGCCCGGAGGGCAAGCAGTTTGAAGAAGAATTCGCACGCTCCCTGGGTGGCGAGGCCTACTGCGTCTCGCTCAGTTCCGGCATGGCCGCGCTGCATCTGGCTTATATCACCCTGGGCATTGGCCCGGGGGATGACGTGATT
>MGUR01000070.1:41826-50193 GCA_001800075.1 Elusimicrobia bacterium RIFCSPLOWO2_01_FULL_59_12 | reverse complement strand
ATATCGCCACCGCGCACGCCGTGGAATGGGTCGGCGCGCGGCCGGTGTTCGCGGATTGCGATCCAACGACGGGCAATATGGACCCCGCCGTTGTGGGAAAACTAATCACGCCGAAAACCAAAGCCATCGGTCTGGTTCATTTTCTGGGCGTGCCCTGCCGAATGGATCCAATCATGTCGCTGGCCCACAAACACCGGCTGTACGTTGTGGAAGACTGCGCGATCGCGCTGGGCAGCCGGGTGAACGGCGTCCATGTGGGACTCATCGGGGATTGCGGCGCGTTCTCCTTTTATCCGGTGAAACACATCACGACCGGCGATGGCGGAATGTTTATCAGCAAGCACAAAGATCTGGCCGGGAAAGTAAATAAGGCGCGGGGCTTCGGCGTGGACCGCGGTTTTGCCGAGCGATCGATTCCCGGCATGTACGACGTCCCGACACTGGGGCTGAATTACCGCATGAGTGACATCAACGCCGCGCTTGGCCGGCGGCAGTTGGCTCGCCTGGAGGAGATGCTGAGGCGCCGCCGCGCGAATTTCGCGCACCTGAAAAACGCGCTGGATGGCGCGGGTCCCTGGCGGATACTGGACGCCCCGGAGAACGGAACCACCAACAGCTTTTATTGCCTCAGTGTCATTCTCCAGCCGCCGCTGAACACCCGGCGCAACGAGATCGTTACTCGGTTGAACGCGGCGGGGATTGGCACCAGCGTCTATTACCCCCAGCCCGTTCCGCGCATGACGTACTATCAAAAGAAGTACGGCTACAACCCGGCGTTGTACAAAAATGCCGCGGTGGTCAGCGATCACGGGATCGCGCTACCGGTAGGCCCGCATTTATCATCAGAGGATCTGGCCCTGATAGCTGACACATTCAAATCAACCGTGAAGGAGATCACATCATGACCCAACGAGTCGTTCTGATAGGGGGAGCCGGGTTTATTGGACACAATTTGGCGCTAGGGCTGGTGGAACGGGGCCATCAAGTGGAAATCATTGATAGCCTGCAGATCAACAACCTTTTAACGTTTGCCACCACCAATCGGAAAGCCAATAACCGGGACTTGCACATGCGCATGCTTCATCAGCGTCTCGATCTACTTCATGAAGCCGGCATCCCGCTGCATGTACAGGATGCCCGGGACTATCATGCGCTGTCGCGGATTCTCACCCAGATCAAGCCTCAGGTGATCGTCCATTTATCGGCCGTCGCCCATGCCGGCCGCTCCAACAAAGACCCCTTCAGCACGTTCGATCACAGCCTGCGCACGCTGGAAAACGCGCTCGATTGCGCCCGGGGGTCCCACGTCGAACGTTTCATTTATTTTTCCTCCAGCATGGTCTATGGCAATTTCCTCACGCCGGAAGTCAGTGAAGAACACCCGCTCAACTCCCTGGGGATCTACGGGGCCTTGAAAGTCGCCGGCGAAAAGATCGTGGTCGCCTACCAGCAGGTTTTTGATCTGCCGTATACGATCATCCGACCCTCGGCGCTGTACGGGCCGCGCTGCGTCAGCCAGCGGGTCGGCCAGATCTTTATCGAAAATGCGCTCCAAGGGAAACCGCTGCGCATTGAAGGCGACGGCGAAGAGAAGGTTGATTTCACCCATATTGATGACCTGCTGCAAGGCGTTGCCCTGGCGATCGAAAAGCCGGCGGCCCGCAACCAGATTTTCAACCTGACCTACGGCCAATCCCGGTCGATCCGCGAACTGGCCGAGGTTGTGAAGCAACATTTCCCTCAGGCGAAGCTGGAACATGTGGATCGTGACCGGCTTATGCCATTTCGCGGTACGTTGAGCATTCAGAAAGCCAACGCTCTTCTGGGCTACCAACCGCTGAACCCGATTGAGGTGGGCTTCCCGAAATACATCGAGTGGTACCGGGAGCAGCTGCCGGAAAAAGTGGACGCGCCCGAGCAGGTGCCTGTATAAAATGAAAATCCTTTTCGCCGGGAACAAAGAACGCGGCGCGCGATGCCTGGAAGCCTTGCTGGCCCAGGGGCATCAGATCGTGGGCGTGATCACGCATCCGTCGGCAGGGCGTCTGCCGGCCAAGGGCCGTCTGGTCGATCTGGCGCGTGAATTGAGACTGCCGGTGTTTCATCCCGAAAACGTCAATGACTCTCCTGTGCTCGAGAACTTGAGGCAGCTGCAACCGGAACTCACCGTTTTGGCAGGATACGGCCCCATCGTCAAAACAGAGTTCCTGGCCCTGGCGCCGAAGGGGTGCCTCAATTTGCATGGCGGTAAATTGCCCCGTTATCGCGGGTCCTCTCCGATGAACTGGGCGTTGATCAAGGGTGAAAAGGAATTCACCCTCTCGATCATCCAGGTCGATCACGGCGTGGATACCGGCGACGTGTTGTTGGAAAAATCATTTCCGATCCGTCCCGAGGATACGATCGCCGAATTGGATCGCAAAGCCAATGAGACCTTCCCGCAGCTGCTGGTGGAAGCTGTCACTCAGGTCGAACGAGGCGGCTTGCGTCCGCGCAAGCAGGACTCGGACCAGGCGGGGTATTTTCCGCTGCGCTTTCCGGATGACGGCTTTATCGTGTGGGACCTCTACACCGCGGAGCAGATTCATAACCGCATCCGCGCACTCTCCGACCCCTATCCGGGCGCCTACACGTTTCACAAACACCGAAAAGTGAAGCTGTCGGCTTCCCGCCTGACAGAACAGCCGGTCCACAGTGAAGCGGGGCGCATCTACCGGATCTCCGACTCCAGCCTTTTGGTGGGCGCATCGGATCGATGTCTCTGGATCGACCGGGCGGCTTTTGAAGACACCGGAGAAAGTGTCGTGCCGGCCGTCAGCCGGTACGACAAGTTCCCAACGATCCGCGACGCGGTAGCGGCCTTCGCCGGACCTCAAGGAAAAAAATGAAGATTGGCTCGCACGATACCGCTAGTCGCGTTATTGTAATCGCCGAAATCGGCAATAACCACGAGGGGAACCTTGATGTCGCACAGCAGCTGGTGCGGGAAGCGGCTCGCTGCGGCGTCGACGCCGTAAAATTCCAGACGTTCAAGGCGGAACATTTTGTCCGCCCAGCGGACACCGCACGCATGGCTCAGATGAGACGTTTTGAGCTCAAGCCCGAGGAATTCACGGCTCTGGCTCGACTGGCCAAATCATTGGGCCTGCTGTTTATCTCTACACCGCTCGATTTGGGCAGCGTCAATGTCCTGCAGCCGTTCGTCGACTGCTTCAAGGTCGCCTCGGGAGATAGCAATTTTTATCCGCTCTTGGCGCGCGTCGCGGACACCGGCAGACCCCTCATCATCTCGACCGGCGTGAGTGATCTGGCGCAGGTCCAAGAAACTCTCCGTTTTGTGCGCCAGCGCTGGGCGCAACGCAGCGTTTCGCCGGAATTCGCGGTCCTGCACTGCGTCAGCAGTTATCCGGTCCCCGATGAGCAGGCCAATCTGCGTTCGATCCCATTCCTTCGCGAACAACTGGGTTGCACCATCGGCTATTCCGACCATACCCAGGGCGAAGAAGCCGTTGTCCTGGCCGTTGCAATCGGAGCTCAAATTATTGAGAAGCACTTTACCCTGGACCATAATTTCTCCGAATTCAGAGATCATAAGGTTTCTGCAGACCCGCTCGGCATGAGAAGCCTGGTGCAGCGCATTCGCAAGGTCGAGGGTTTTTTAGGAGTTTTTGACAAGAAATTGCAGCCTTGTGAGGCCACGGTGATCGCCGCCATTCGCCGGTCGGTGGTGGCGGCGACCGATCTGCCGGCCGGACACCGAATTGAATCGGTAGATCTGATG
This sequence comes from Elusimicrobia bacterium RIFCSPLOWO2_01_FULL_59_12, assembly GCA_001800075.1. Lineage (GTDB taxonomy): Bacteria > Elusimicrobiota > Elusimicrobia > 2-01-FULL-59-12 > 2-01-FULL-59-12 > 2-01-FULL-59-12. The sequence goes on along the minus strand of MGUR01000070.1, from coordinate 46,412 downwards.
TGGATGCGCCCCGCCGGCGGCCTTCAGCCGGGCGAGGAGGACCTCCTGATCGGCAAGGTCCTGCGCCGCGCGGTGCAATCCGGGGACCTGCTGAGCTTATCGGACGCCTCTTGATGCCTGGAATGGAACGATTACGCGGAATTGTTTGGACCTGGTACCTGCGCGCGCTGGGCGCGCGGGTGGGAAAAAATCTCAGAATGCGCGGGTCGTTGGATATCCTGGTACGCGACGAAGCCTCTCTCCGCCAGGTGACCATCGGGGACAATGTCTCCTTCGGCGGCAAAACGTACCTGCGCCTGCGGCGAAACGGCCGAATCGTGATTGGCGACGCTGTCGTGACCGGAACCGAGGTTTGGTTTGTAGCGGCCAAAGAGGCCACCCTCCAGGTCGGGCGCAATACCAAAATCGGCAGTTACAACATTTTCAACGGCGGGCACGGCATCTCCATCGGCGATTATTGCCTGATCGCCGCCTTTGTTTATCTCAATTCGTCTGATCACCGGCACGACGGTCCCGAATTGATTCAAGACCTGGGGCATACAGGCGCTCCCATTGAAATCGGAAAAGATGTCTGGCTGGGCGGGCAAGTTGTTGTCACGCAGGGAGTAAAAATTGGAATGGGTGCTGTGATCGGTGCAGGTGCTGTAGTCACTGGAGACATCCCGCCTTATAAAGTCGCTGTTGGAGTTCCCGCGCGTGTGATTAAGGATCGCACAGAGTCCGCCAGGGAAGAATCGCTATTGTGAAGCCCACCGACATCCTCAATCCTTTCTATCCAGGAAAACCCACGCTGCCGCCTCGGCCAAAACTGGCTTTTGTGGAAACGAGTGGTGATGTCCGGCAGACACTGCCTCTCTACCGACGTGGGGAGTTCGACGGTTTTGTGGCGATGGACCCCGATGCTGCCTGGCTGCTGTGGAAGGAAGGCGTTCCCTACCTTCGGTTGGAAGATGGCTACGACGAGATGGATCTTTATCAACGCGCAGATGGTGTCCTGGCCGAACAAGCAGCCTGGGCGAAGCAAATCGATCAAGCGCTCCAGAGCCTGGTGCCCGATTTTGGTCAAGCTGGGTTCCGGCCGGCCTATATGTACCTGCACTACCTGAAGCTTCTGTTTGACGCTTTTTATTCGCGCTCCTTTATTCTTCAGCAGGTATTTGAACGCTGGCAGCCGCGGGGCATCTGGTATATCGCCGGGGAACTTCCTCCGTTAGTCCCGGAGAGACCCCTGATCTTTTCCTCATCGATCTATCCATTGTCGTTCCCCCAGATGGCGGCTAGGCGGGAGATCGAAATGCATCCGCTTCCACGAAAGGAAGCGTCTCTGCGGAGCGCCTTTTACCATCCGCCCCCAGTGCTCTCGGTGCTGCGGACTATCCGGCGCACAGCACTGCAATGGCAGGCGCGATGGAAACGCCCATCCATGAGTTCCAATGGATCGATTCGTCCGCTCCTGATCCATGCCGCCTACGACTTAAAGGCGATCGCGGATGAAGCCTTGCGAAAGAAAATACCGATCCTGAACTGGGATGAATTCGAAAAACCGATTCGGACGCAGGTGGCCGGAGCCGAACGCAGAGACATCGCGCAGCAGATGGCGGCGGCCTGGAAGGTGCTTTACGATACGCCGGCATTCCGCTCGCCCACCCAGCCCCTCGGTTTCGATTTTTGGCCGCTTGCAGAACTGCGATTGAAGCGATGGTGGCATGTCATTATTCCGGAACAATGGGTAGCCTTTGAGGCAGCCCGCCGCCACGCAACGTCTCATCCGCTTGCGGGTGTAGCACTTCCGAATCTCATGGACCACGTGTCCAGGGGCATCCTTCACGGATTGAAAGCAGCCGGTGTTCCTTCTTTTCTTTACCAACATGGAGGGTTTGTCGGCCCCTGTCCCGCACCCGTATGGGACATCAATGACCTTTGGCACGCGGACTACGAACTCGCCTACGGAGACGGTACGTCCGACTATTTTCGAAGCCGTCGCGCAGGCGGCAACGAGATCCGCGCGGTTCCCATCTCAGTGGGTTCCACGGTATTAGAGCGTCTCGTACACGAACATCGAAACGGCGCATCCTCCCAAGTCGGGCAGACTGTGATGCTGGTTCCGAATGTCCTTCCGGGCATTGATAAACACCTTCATTGTGCCAGCGTGCCCGATGTGACCGCGGCGCAAGCACAAGCATCCTTGGTTCTGCTGGCACGTGAATTCCCGAAATTTCGCTTTTTATTCAAAGCTTTTCATTACCAGCTGGACACGCCCGCGGTGCGTCTGGCATCGGAAAAAGGTTCCAATTGTCGAGTGATCCGCTACGGAGGTCTTCTGAAAACCTTGGGCTCGGTGGACGCCTTTATTCTCGATTTCCCTTCAACCGCACTGCTGCAGGCCCTGGCAACGGATCGTTCGGTCATCGTCTTGGTCGATAAACGGTTTTTAAAGATGGATCGGGAGGCGCTCACGCTCCTACGCCGCCGTGCGCTCGTGGGAGAGACGCTAGAGGAATTTATCGACCTGGCACGCGCTTTTCTGTCCAAGGGGGATCTTTCCAGGCTTAAAAATCCGGATGACCAATTTCTGAAATTGTATGGGACGCATGTGCAGGACGGGAAATCCGTGAACCGTGCTCTGGATGCGCTGCTTTCGAAAGTGGAGGTGACGGTCGGATGAGTCCCGTGGAAGCAGCCCGCAACGAAACGCTTGTGGCGGACACCTCCGGCCCTTCGCTGCCGGCGCACAGTATCCGGCGGCGTTATCTGGCGACGCTGATATCCCAGGGCATGCAGCTTCTGATCTCCGCTTTAACTGCAAGCCTTGTTCCTCGCGCGCTCGGACCGGCTTCTTTCGGGAATTACAGCTTCATTTTGAATATGGCGGCCAGCCTTCGAAATTTCACGGATCTGGGAACGCATCAGACATTCTTTACTTTTTCATCAAAAGAACCGGCGACCGGCGCTTTGACTCGACTCTATGGCCTCTGGCTGCTGATCCAGCTGGCGTTATCCATCGGCCTGATTCTGGGCTCACAGGTATTCGGCGTCACGGCACTGATCTGGCCCGGACCTACGGTCGATCAAATTCTGATGGTCACCGCGCTGGAATGGTTGATTTATGTAGCGTTGCTACTGCGTCAGCTAGGGGACACTAAAGGGTTGACAGTGCACAGTCAGGCCCTTTCGGCGCTCGCCACGTTCCTCAGCGCGGCCGGCCTTCTCTATCTGGGAATCAGTGGCCGCTTGACGTTTTACTCCTACGTCGCATGGTTGACAGCTGCCACGCTAGTGACCTGTTTAGGCCTATCGTTGTATTTATTGAAAGTGCATGCCGCAGCTTGCTGGACCGGAAACATGCGCTTGGAACGCGGAACCTATCTCGCCCGATGGAAAGTGTACGCGTCTCCTCTGGTGATCTACGGTTTCTATTCGGTGATCGTGAGCGCGCTGGACACGTATTTGATCCAGCGGCTGTACGGTTCTTCCGAACAAGCTTTCTTCTCCTTGTCCCTGCGCTGGTCCAGCATGGTGATGCTCTTTACGACATCAGTGTTGACAATTTATTGGCGCGAACTGACCCATTCGCTGGCCAGTGGTAACCGCGCGCGGGCCAGAGATATTTATGTTCGTTTTAATCATGTTTTGTTCTTCCTGGCGGTTCTCCTGGGTACTTGGTTGTGCTGCAACGCACCCTTTGTGATTCAGACGTTGGCCGGGCCGGCGTACGCGGCGGCGATCCCGGTATTGATGGTGATGGCGTTTTATCCTGTCCAGCAGACCTTCGGCCAATTGAATTCGACGGCGTTCCTGGCATCCGAACGGACCCGCCAATACAAGAACCTCGGCATTCTGCTGTCGATCCCCCACCTGCTGCTCACTTATTTGCTTCTGGCTCCGCGCCACGCCAGAATCCCGGGTCTGGAGCTCGGCGCGATGGGGGTCGCGCTTAAAATGGTCGCCTTCGGGCTGATCACGGTTCAGGTCTATGCCTGGCTGAACGCCCGCTTTTTCCAGATCTCATACGCCCGCGCACTCTGGGACAAGCTTCGAACCGTCGGTTTTGTGGGCCTCTGCGCCGCCGTCGCCTTCTTCGGAGTCGGAGCATGGACCCGCGCCGAGGGGAGTTTGGGGTACGGAGCAATCACCGCACTCACGTCCGCGGTCTACTTTGCGCTGGCCGTTTTTGGAACACACCGCTGGCCTCAGCTCGCGGGCGTGAGCCGGGCCGATTGGGCGCCGATCGAGCGGGTCTTTAAAAACTTATGAAAACCCTGCGCTTTGCGCTGATCGGCTGTGGACGGATCGCCAAGAATCATGCCGCGCCCCTGCGGGAAATCCCCGGCGCGGAGCTCGCCGCAGCTTGCGATATCGTGCCGGACCGTGCCCAGTCGTTCCGCGCCCGCTACGGCGTGCCGGTGTACACCAACTATCACGACATGCTCGCCGAAGAAAAAATCGACGTGGTCAATATCCTCACCCCGAGCGGGATGCATCCGGTGCATGCGATCGACATCATCGACCGGTACCGCAAGCATGTGGTGATCGAGAAACCGATGGCGATGTCCCTCCAGGACCTGCCGAAAATGCAGGCGGCTGCG
>MGUR01000070.1:40728-41792 GCA_001800075.1 Elusimicrobia bacterium RIFCSPLOWO2_01_FULL_59_12 | reverse complement strand
GCCGCGGGATCAAGATATTCCCGGTTTACCAGAACCGGTACAACAAGGCCGTCCGGCGGGTGCGCAGCGACCTCGAGGCCGGCCGTTTTGGCAAACTCGTGCTGGGCACGGTGCGTATGCGATGGTGCCGTCCGGACAGCTATTACCGACGCGACCCTTGGCGCGGGACCTGGGCGATGGATGGAGGGGCGTTGACCAACCAGGGGATCCACGACCTCGATCTGCTGCAATACCTGATGGGCGATGTGGAATCGGTTTATGCGCGCACGGCGACTCAGCTGGTTAACGTGGAAGTTGAGGACACCGCCGTCGCGGTGTTGACGTTTGCAAACGGCGCTCTCGGCAATATAGAGATCACGACCGCCGCCCGGCCGGATGATTTTGAGGCGTCGATTTCCATCCTGGGAGAAAAAGGGACGGCCATCCTCGCCGGCTTGGCCTGCAACCGCCTGAGCGTCTATACCCTCGATCCCGCGGCCGCCGACACCTGCTCCGAAGAGATTCCCGACGCCTATGGATTTGGTCACTGGGATTTTTTCCGGGACGTGATCGCCGACCTGGGCGGTGAGCGGCCGCACCCGATCCCTTTCGAGGAAGGTGCGCGCGCGATCCGGTTCTTGAACGCGTTGTACCGTTCGGCCGAAGACGGGAAGGTCGTTCGGCCGACGGATCAGTTGGCGTCTCGCCATCTGGGCATCCCGGATCCGCGCTTGAGCGGTCTTTACGAATCGTCGCCCGCGCAGGATCCTGTCAGGGTGGAGGAATCATGACAAGCCCGACCCCATGACGGCACTCCGTTACCCCGCGGAACACTGGATCGAAGAGGTGCGCGCGGTGGGCGTGGAATATTTCGATTATTGGAACGATGAAACGGCCGAAGAAGACAAGGAATGGAATATTCTCGATGGCGATTTCGCGAAGATGGAGAACTACCTCCAGCGGACGGGACTGGTGTCGGACCTCGAGCAATGCCTGAAGGCGGTCGCGGCCGAACAAGGGCGAGCGCTGCAGGGGACCGGGATCGACCTGGCCGCCGGGAATCTCTGGGCGTCCCGTTATCTTCT
>MGUR01000070.1:36294-40706 GCA_001800075.1 Elusimicrobia bacterium RIFCSPLOWO2_01_FULL_59_12 | reverse complement strand
CTTTACTGCGTCGAATTTTCCAAGCATCGATTGTTCAAGATCGGACCGCTCGTTCTCGAGCATTATCAGATCCCGGCCGACAAAGCGGTACTCGTCTGGGGCAGCTTTTACGACCTGCGCCTCGAAAAGGGGTCTCTGGATTTCGCCTTTCTTTCCGCCGCCTTGCACCACGCGGACAAGCCCTTGGAGCTTCTGCGAGAACTGAAGCGGGTGCTGAAGCCAGGGGGCGTCGTCTTGATTATCGGAGAACATCGCGTGGGTCTGCGGCGCATCGGCAAACAATTTGTGAAGGGGTTCCTCGCCCGCCTTCCCTTGGCGTGGCAACGGCGTGCTTTTGGACGAACGTTCCAGCGCCGATCCTTGAACCCCCGGACCTTGTACTTTATGGATGTCGAACCCCGGCTGGGCGATCATGAATATACGGTTACCGCGTACCGGCGCCTTTTCGCTCAGGCGGGTTTTGCGATGAAACATCTGGATATTCCGGGGTCCGCATATCAGTCCTTTCTCTTGGAGAATATATGATGCGCATTCTCGTAACCGGCGCGGCCGGGTTCATCGGGTCGCACCTGGCGCTTCGGCTGGTGCGCGAGGGGCATGAGGTCGTCGCGGTCGATAACCTGAGCACGGGGCGACGCGAGAACATTCCCACCGGCGTGGAGTTCCTCCAGCTCGATCTCGCCGCGAGCGATTTCGTCAAGGCGCTCCCCGGTGGGCGTTTCGATGCGGTCTGCCACCTGGCCGCGCAATCGTCCGGCGAGATCTCGGGTGAAGATCCGGTCTATGACGTTCGGGCCAACGCGCTCTCCACCCTCCAGCTCTCGCGATGGTGCCTGCGCAACCGCACACCCCGTTTTCTCTATGCCAGCTCGATGGCCGTCTATGGCGACCCCGCCCGGCTGCCGGTCGCGGAAACGGATGCGTGTTCACCGCTCTCGTTTTACGGGATCTCAAAAATGAGCTCAGAGCATTTTCTGCGCCTGGCAGCGCGCGAAGGGCTCTCCACGACCAGTTTCCGCATGTTCAGCGTCTATGGCCCGGGACAAAATTTGGAGAATCTCAGGCAGGGCATGGTCAGCATCTATATGGCGTACATGCTCAAAGGCCAGGAGGTGCCGGTGAAGGGATCGCTGCAACGCTTCCGAGATTTTATCTATATCGACGACGTGGTCGAGGCCTGGCTAAAAGCGCTGATTGCGCCGTCGACGAAGTCGCCGGTTTATAACCTCGGGTCAGGTCGGGGGACCACGGTCCAAGAGCTTTTATCCACCCTGAAGTGGGCGCTACAGCTCCCACCCGATTACCCCGTTAAGGAGTTGCCCGGTTCGCGATCGGATCAATTTGGGCTGCGGGCCAATATACAACGCGCGGGATCAGAACTGGATTGGCGCCCCACAACGGATTTAGTTTCCGGCTTGCAGCGCATGTCGGAGTGGGCACTCTCGATGCTGGAGGGGATACGATGAAATCAGGCACCAGCAGCACACTGACACAAAGAAAACCGGTTTGCCATTTGTGCAAATCAGAATCGAGCGACTTGATAGGCGAGAGGGTCTCCACGGCTCCCGAGAGCAAGGTCTATCGCTGTAAAGGCTGTGAACTGGTCTATCTTTTCCCGATCATGACGCAGGAAGAAGAAACGGCTTTTTACCAAGCAGAGTGGGACGCCTACATGGAAAAACGCGCCGGCCCTGGCTGGAAAAGTCCCGCCAGCCATTTCCGTTCCTACCAGCCGGAAGGCGAACGACGTCTGGGTTTAATACGACCCTCTCTCCTGCCGGAAGACCGTGTGCTGGAAATCGGAAGCGGCACAGGATATTTCTTGGATGATCTGCGGGGGTATGTCACCGCCGTCACCGGGGTTGAACCCAACCCAGCCCAACGCGAATACGCCCATCAGCGTGGCTTAAAAACGGCTGCCACGTTGGAAGAGCTCGGTCCACAAAAATTTGACGTGATCTGCGCCTACTATGTGGTTGAACACTTCCGCGACCCGGTCGGGACCCTTGCGAGCTGGCGATCGCGGTTGAACGCGAACGGCCGGATGGTGATAGAAGTTCCCAATGTAGACGACATCCTGCTGGGGCCTTATGCGATCCCGAACTTCGCGCCCTTCTACTGGCAAAAAGCGCATTACTTTAATTTTTCAAGGAAAACGCTCAAGAAGGTGTTGGACCGGGCGGGATATACCAGCCACCTCCTGCCTGTTCAACGCTACGATCTTTCGAATCACATGGTCTGGATGATGGAAGGCAAACCCGGGGGTGCCGGGCGCTTCAAAGATTTATTCACTCCGGCTCTCGAAGCGTCCTATGCCGACATGTTGAAAGCCCAATGGCACTGCGACACGGTCATGGCCGTGGCGACAGTGCGTTAAACCATGCAACCCAGCGAACATCTTCTGATCATCGAACGTGCCCCCGAAAAGATGGGGGAACGCCAGAAACAGATTTGTCTCGATCGGAATGAACGCACGGTCCCCTTTCCTCCGGAAGTGTTCCGCGATATGCTGAGGACCGTTCAGTCGGATTTGTTTAACCGATACCCCAACCCGGATCCTCTGTATGAACGGCTCAGCCGCCGTATTGAACTACCGATGGACCATTTGTATTTGACCAACGGATCGGACGCGGCGCTTCGAATGCTCTTTCAGGTTTTTATCCGTCCCGGAGATAAAGTCGTTTTTGCACACCCCGCTTACGCGATGTACGCGATTTACGCAAAGATTTTTCAGGCCGTACCTCAAACGGTCGAATACGGTGCGGACTTAACGCTGGATCTCCGCACGCTCCTGGAAACGCTTAAGCAACGTCCTCGCCTGCTTGTGCTGGCAAATCCAGACCAGCCCACCGGGGCTGTTCTCGCTCCGGACGCACTGCATCAGGTCGCCACCTCCGCGAAAGATCACGGAGTTCTATTGATTGTCGATGAAGCGTACTTTCCTTTTTACCCCAAGACGGCCATCGGCTGGGTTCCGACGATGGACCACCTGGTGGTCACACGCACGTTTTCCAAAGCGTTCGGTTTGGCGGGCTTGCGGTTGGGGTACCTGGCTGCACAGCCTGCGATCATCCGCGCCGTTGGCCAGGTGCGCGGCGCGCATGAAGTCAACGCCATGGCGATCGCCATGGGGAGCTATATGCTGGACCATCCTGAATTGAGCCAGGAATTGATCCGGCAGCTGGAAAAAGGCCGCAGTGTGTTAAAGCGTGCCGCGGAAGAGCTTCGTCTGGAATTTCCACCCTGCCCGGCTAATTTCCAGCTGATGGGATTCCCCGGACTGGACTCCACGCAGAGCGTGGTGGGTGTTTTGAAGTCAAAAGGCTATGAGGTGAAAGGGAACTTTACCTTTCCTGCTCTGCGCCGTTTTATTCGAGTCACACTGTCCGACGCCGATACACTGGAAGGTTTTATTCAGGCGCTCAAATCCACTCTTACGGAGCTTGCATGGACACCCCGCTGATCGCTGACGATATCCGTTCGGAGCAGAATGTCTGGAACACGCAGGACACCCTGACGTATTACCAGACGCACCGCCGTACCCCCGTGGACCTGTACCCCTCAGAACGTTTTTATCTGCCGGATGTTTTGCCGCGCGTTCAGAGTGCGCTGGATGTCGGTTGCGCGGCGGGAGGTTTCTGCCGGATTATGCGTTCCTACAACGCCGGTTTGCGCTATGTGGGAATGGATATCATTCCGGAACTCATTGAAGTGGCCCGCAAAGATCATCCGGAAGGAGACTTCGTCGTTGGCGACGGCCTCCATTTTCCTTTTTCATCCGCTTCCTTTGACCTGGTGCATTCATCCGGGGTGCTCCACTTGAATTCCCGATATCCTGACATGATCAAAGCGATGTGGGATCAAACTCGGCACTATCTGCTGTTTGATATCCGCCTGACCGAAGGAACGGCCTTCAAGGGTACGATGCGGCAACCGCCTCTTCCTTATTACGTCTTGAATATAGACGCATTCCTTGCGTTTTTACAGTCGTTGAATCCGCAACCGTCGGTCCTTCGGGCGAAGGGATATCCCCACGAAGCGGCTGCGACCGCCCGGTTGCCTCAGAAAAACATCATCATGGCGTGCTTTCTTCTCGAGAAGAGAGCGGAGCACAGCCGGATCATGGAGATAGACTTCAATGCCGCTTAAAACCACGCTTAAAAAAGTCGCAGGGAATTTCGGCGTCCGCTCCTCGGATGCGCTCTGGGTGAATCTCGCCCTGGCGCGGTACCGCCAACGTACCGAAAAGGATCCCGCCTACCGCGCCTGGCTGCAAACCCATGAAGCCCGATGGGTCGCCGGTCACTGGGGGCATGAAGAGGTCCAGAATGCATTCCAACACGCCCACCTCGCGTCTCAGCTTTATGGAATCACTGAAATGCTGCGGCAGCGGCTCGGTCCTGTGAATGGCG
>MGUR01000070.1:32061-36227 GCA_001800075.1 Elusimicrobia bacterium RIFCSPLOWO2_01_FULL_59_12 | reverse complement strand
CGGTGTCAACTTCCTGCCCGCCTGTGTCGAGAAAATCCGGTCTGACGGTTATGAAGGCGTGCAGGGCGACGTCGAAGCCCTGCCTTTCGCGGATAAATCGTTCGACTACGTGATCTGCTGCGAGACAATCGAGCATGTGTTGAACCCGGTGCGCGCCCTCAACGAGCTCGCCCGCGTCTGCCGAAAGAAAGTGTTTCTCACCGTCCCCTGGCTGCCGCGAACGCGTCTGAACCGTAAGCCGGCGGGATGGCCCGACAAGGAAAGCCACATCTTCGAATTCAGCCCGGGCGATTTTCAAAAGGTCCTCACGTGGACGAATCTGATTCCCGTCTATCACGACTTTGTTCACGTCTTCCCCGAACCCGACAACCCGATGCTGCGATGGTGGTTCAGCGTATGGATGTATCCGAACGTGTTTCCCAAACTCCAGTTTTACGAGCTCCAACCGAAGGAGGCCCTATGATCTGCGCGCTTCTGCTGGGCCGCGAAGGCTCCATCGCATTTCCAGGAAAGAATCTGCATCCCCTGCTGGGCCGCCCTTTGGTCGCTTACCCCTTGATGGCCGCTCGGCAAGCCAAGTCTGTGGATCGCACCTATGTCTCTACGGATTCACCCCGCATTAAAGAAATCGCCATCCGCTATGGGGCGCGCGTGATTGACCGTCCGGCACACCTGGCTACGAAGACGGCGTTGGGCGAACACGCTTTTGTTCACGGCTATGAGGTGATACGCCGCCAACTCAGCGAAGAGAACAAGACGCTGGACCTTCTGGCGCTGCTTTTCGCGAACGCAGCCACCGTCCTGCCTGAACAGATTGATGAGGCCGTCCGCGTGCTGCAGACCCAGCCTCAGATCGACTCGTGCGTGACGGTCTCTCGATACAACATGTGGAGCCCGTTGCGCGCACGCAAGATCAATGCGAAGGGCTTGCTGGATCCTTTTGTTCCTTTTGAAACATTCGGTGATCCTGAATCGCTGAACTGTGATCGGGACAGCCAGGGTGATGTGTGGTTTGCGGACATGGGGCTGTCAGTGGTCCGACCGCGGTGCCTGGACAATTTGGACGACGGTCTATTGCCTCAAAAATGGATGGGAAAAAACATCCATCCCTTGAAGCAGTGGGGTGGGTTGGATGTGGACTATGATTGGCAGCTCCCCCAGGTCGAACACTGGCTGCGCGCGCATGGCTTTACGGAAGCAGACGCTTCCGAACCCAATAAATCAACGGTGAGGTCTATATCATGAAAGCGATTGTTTTCGGTGGTTCCGGTTTTGTCGGCAGTCATGTGGCCGATGCCCTGCTTACAGCGGGACACGAAGTGACGATTTTTGATCTGCGGCCGTCGCGGTATCTTCAGGACAAACAAAAGTTTATTCAGGGAGATATTCTGGACTACGAAGCCGTTCAAAAGGCGGTCGCGGGCCAGCAGGTGCTTTACAATTTCGCCGGCTTGGCCGACTTGAACGAAGCGTCGGCCCGCCCCGCGGATACCGTGCGTTTAAACATTCTCGGGTGTGTCCATCTGCTGCAGGCGGCCCGCTCCGCGCAGGTGAAGCGTTTCGTCTTTGCTTCTTCCATTTACGTTTATTCTGAAAGCGGCGGATTTTACCGAGCGAGCAAACAGGCCTGCGAACTCTATGTCGAAGAATTCCAGCGGCGCTACAGTCTGGATTATACGATCCTTCGTTATGGCACGCTTTACGGTCGACGCGCAGACGAGACCAACAGCGTGCATCGTTATCTCCGGCAGGCTCTGCTCGAACGCAAGATCTCAGCCAGCGGGACAGGCGATGAAGTGCGCGAATACGTCCATGTATCCGACGCCGCCCGCGTCAGCGTGGAGATCTTGGAGGATGAATTTAAGAACCAGAACGTCATTATTACCGGCCATCACCCGATGAAGTACGGTGACTTTCTCTCCATGATCAGGGAAATGGTAGGTCGTGATGTGAAAATCGATTTTACGACCGCCCAGGAAAACGCCTTCGCGCATTACACCCTCACCCCGTATACCTTTCATCCCAAGATCGGCAAAAAACTACTCAGTCGTTCGTATCTGGACATGGGGCAGGGACTGCTGGACTGTCTCGAGGAAATCCATGAATCAAAGTCGACGTCTAACTCCTAGTTTATGCGTCTGATTGTCATCGCCTGCGATAAGCCGGTGGCCGTGGCCGACGGGTCCGGGGCGTGGACCGTGCGCCTCGCGGGTGCAGCGCTGAGCGACGACCGTCAGCCGCCGAATCTTAGCTTGCTCGCAGATGAGGCCGCGCGCGAAGTCCGTGAGACTTTTCCGGCCTGGCTTTGGCAATGGTGCCGCACCCATTCCGCGCTGGACGTGCAGGTCTGGCCCGGCCCGAAGGATACCGGTCCCGTGAGCTGGTGGTGGTATACGCCTATTTCGGAGAAAAGCCCGCTCCGCTCGGCTTTTATCCGTGAGCTCTACTGGTTGGCGTTGCTTAAGAAATTGATACGTCAGCTTCACGTTGAAACGCTCGAGTGGCATGGAGACGATCCCTTGCTGGCGGCCGCGGTGCGACAGGTCGCCGATCAGCAACGCCTACCGATCCTGGTTCATCTGTCCGGCTTTCCCTGGCGACGCCGGATATCAGCACGTTGGGTCCGGCGAATCCTCTATTCCTTGGGTCACGGACTTCGCTGGGCTCTGATTAAGTGGCTGGGGTATGGCAAGACATTGAAGGACAGCCGTCACGATACGGCTTTTTTCACACTCTATCCATCGCTGTGGGAATTCAAGGAGCACAATGGTACGGCACGGATGTATGGCTCGCTGCCGCAATTCCTTACGAAACAGGGCCATTCCGCTTTTTACCCGGTTGCTTATCAGGGAACGGCACGGGCGCTATTATTCCAGAGACGTTTGTTGCTGCAGCGCTGCCGGGATAACCGGATTCTTTTCCTGGAGAGTCAGCTGTCGCTCGCCGACTGGCTTCGCGCTCACATCATGCCCGGTTTCATGTTCCGATATCTTCCCTGGCGGCGCGCGCATCGAAAACACACCATTTTCTATGGCGAGATCGACGTCGCGCGACTGTGGTGGCGTGAATTGGACGCCAATGCACTGAGTCCGGAGATCCCGTTCGATGTGGCGCTTTCCAATGCCTTCACCCATCTCCTTTCACAACGTCCTGGCGTGAAAACCTTATTTCATCATTTCGAATACCAACCGATGGAACGCGCCCTCATCAACGGAGCCCGGCAGGCAGGTCCGATCCGAATCGTGGGGCTACAGGCAGGCATGTTTACATCCAATCAGATGGGCTTCATCTTTCCCGCCGAAGAAGCCCAGATCACAGACGGCAACGGATATCGCGCGCCCGTACCGGATTATCTGGCGGCTTACGGCGAGCTGCCTTATCGCGCATTTACCGAACGCCTGACGGACCGTCGTGTCTGCTGGAGCGGTCCCATTCGCTATCCGGCCTTTTCAAGCCAGCCTGAATTCGATCGAGACGCCTTTATCCAGGCGCACAGGCTGCCGCAGGACGCTCGCTTTATCACCGTCACCACGTCGATCGTGCGCGAAGAATCGCTAGCTCTCCTGCAGGCGGCGTTTCAAATACTAGCGTGGGACTCTACGGTTTATCTTCTCATCAAATTTCATTACCATACGCCACTCTTTAAAGAGGCAACTCAGCTGGCTCGCCGCTCGCGCATGGACCGCTACCGTATTTTTGACACGGATTTAGTGTCTTTACTTCAGACCGCTCCCTTGATGCTGTGCGCCGGAAGCTCTACCGCGATGGAAGCGATCGGGGTCGGGTGCATGCCGCTGGTGTATCGTCCGATTGGCGAGATGCCTTGCAATCCGATGCTGGATATTCCGGAAAGCGTGTTTTTTTGGAATACACCGGGAGAACTACAACAAGCGATAAATTCCTGCCTGGAAAAAGACAGGGCCTACACCCAGCGGCGGGAGCGTTGGCCGCAAGCGATCACAGCTCAGATGTCACCGAGCGACGGATCGGCGAATGCCCGGCTGTATGAATTTCTGCACGTCAGGAGTGCCTTATGAAAATTCTTATTTCCACATCGAGCTTTGGGGCCCAAAGCACGAAACCTTTAGAACGTCTAAGAAAAGCCGGTTTTAAAATCGTCATGAATCCGCATGGGCGCAAGCTGAAGCCTCTGGAGATCGTGGAAC